>JBKGZI010000398.1:0-5467 GCA_046545675.1 Persicimonas sp. | reverse complement strand
ATCAGCTCATCCGAATCAGCTCATCCAAATCAGCTCATCCAAATCAGCCATCCAATATCCTCGCTCTTCCTGAGTAGCAGTTCTTGAGAAAAAGTGGGGAGACATGAAGGTGCCAGGCACCCTACAAGCCGATCTTATTTCCAAGCCGAATCCATCTTATTTACTTCAAATAGGCGTGGCAGGGACGGTTTTGAAGGATCGACAGGAACTTTGGGGCCGGCGGCGTGTCTTTAGGTATGACCTTATCAAACTGAATAAATGCCCCCCGGAGTCGCCATGTCTCGCCGCGCCTGTGTACTCGCCGCATTGATTCCAGTCGTTGTTGCCGCGGGATGTGGCTATCTCGACGATGACATCTTGCTCTCCGATGAGGCGTTCGAAGCGAGCTTCGAGGGGAAGGGCGAAGCCGAGGCCATCACAACCGCCGGCCGCGGCCACATGACCGGCTGCGGCCTGCACCACGGCCATGGCACGCATATTCACTTCGGCGACGAGCCGATCGTCATTCGAGCCTCCGCCCCGAGCGAGGAGAGCGCCCCTATCTCGAGCGGCGAATCGCGCCGGCTCGACGCTGATCATCGAGCTGCACGAGGCCGCTCCGCATGGCTCTACCGAGACGAAGAAGACGACGCTGACCAACCCGGGCTTTCGACGGGCCTGGAGACCTGGGGCCAATACCTCGAGGCCGTGCTCGACCAGCGCCAAGGCGGCGGTAGCCGCAATTGAAGTGCCCTCATTTCAAGCTCGAGACCAGCGAGCCGCTGCTGTCCGTATTGGGCCATGACTGTTGCAATCATTAGGGCTGCGGCTGCACGGCCTCCGCTGCGCCCACAGCCAGTGATGTCAGCTGGGTCGCCGGGCTCTTCCTGCTCATGCTCGGTGTGCGTGCCCGCCGACACCGGCGCCGCTAACGCCGTGCAATAAGTGCAAAGTGTTGTAAGAAGGCCCGCATGATCAGGACGGCCGGCGCACAACCTGCGCACGACCTCACCGCCGCAGGCAACAACGCTTGTACTTTTTGCCAGAGCCGCAGGGACAGGGGTCGTTGCGGCCGACGTCCTCCGCTTCGTCTTTGACGTAGGTCTGCGACGAGCCGGCCGTGGGGAGTCGGCTCGGCATGGGCACCTCGTCGTTGATGAGTCGCTCCAGTCGGGTGTCGTGTTCGGCCGACTCACCGACGGCGAAGCGGACCGAGGCAAAAGCGCCCCGCGCAAAGAGCTCGGAGAGGCGCGGCCAGCCGGTGACCCGGCGGATGTCGACCTCGCTCATATCCAAAACCGCCTGCTTGCCGAACACGCCGCCGCTCCACGCTGCGAGCATGACCAGTGATTCGTCCAGATATGGTGCGAACGCGCGTAGCATCCCGACTAATTCGTGGGCGAGCGCTCGTCTGGTCTCCTCGTCGGCGTCGGCCTGCGGAAGCCGCTCGAGGCCGTCGAGCACGTAGTCGGCCGCCGTCGCGCCGTCGGTGGTCTGCTCCCCCCAGAAATGCGCCGCCAAACTGAACGCCGCCTCCGCTTCGGTTGGGTCGACGTCCAACGCCTTCTGCCAGGCCTGTGCAGCCTGCTCGGGCTGGCCGTATTTCTGACGTAGATTGCCCAACCGGCGCCACATCGGCCCGCTGTTGGGGTGACGGCGGGTCTGCTCCTCGAGGTAGGCGAGCGCCTGCGAAGGAGACTCGACTCGCGTGCCGTCGAAGAGTTGCTGGCGGCCGCGCACCACCCGCCCGGGCATGGGGTTTCCGGACATGGACTCCTCGCTCATCATCGAGCGCATCATCACGGGCATCAGCCTCGCAAAATTGCTCTTGGTGAATTCGTAGGAGTCGACCGCGCCGCAATTCTTGCAGGTAATCACGCGGTTGGCCATCATAGACCCAAGCAAATTATCTTTATCGTCGTGCGCATCATGGGTATCGATGAAGATGCGATCGGCCTCATAATTATAGATTCGGCGACATTCTGTGCAGCGAAGCTCCACTCGAAGCGTCTGGTCGTCGATGTCATCCCACGGCATCTCGCCCGACTCGAGCGCCTGCAGGAGGGTATCTCGGCCCCGGTCGGCCGCCTCCCGGGCCTGCGCATCGTCGGCGAGGAGTTCGTCCGGGAGGTCGTCGACGCGCCCTGCGAGCCTGGCCAACAGGGCGGCGCAGCCTGCGATTGTGGTCTCTCCGGGGCGCCACTGCTCGACGACGATATCGAGCGTCTCCGGATCGCCCAGCTCTTGGAGGTGCTCGAAGATCTGTTGGCCCTCCGGGCCGGCCAAGAGTTCGTCCATCCGATCGACCAAAAACCGGCTCGCCCACCTGGCGTTCTGGTCCTCCAGGGCAAAGAGCACCGCCCGGCGCACCGTCTTATTTGTCTCGAGCCACTCATGAGCGTGCGCTCGAAACGAAGCGGGTCTCCTCGACCAACTGCGAATCAACAACTCCGGGATGGCTCGCTCGCGCAGGTAGTCGTCCTCAACGATATCGGTGAACTCGACCAGCGCCTCGAGATAGCGGCCGAGGTCGAGGCCCTCGAAGGTGTGGACCAACCAAAGCTTGTCGAGGAGTGCTGCCGCGTCCCGGGAGCCGGGCTCGTCGAGCCATCTCTCGACGGTCAAACGCGCCGCCGCGAGGGCCTTCGGAGAGATCGTCGCCTGCTCGTAGCGATCTTTGATGAGCCGACCGAGGCGCCTCCCCTCGTCTCCAAAGCCGCGCTCACGCATCGCCAGCAGGGTGGCCAGATCATCGACCTCCTCGAGCGCCGCCTCGATCCCAAAGATCGTCTCGATGCCGAATAACAAGCTGTAGGCGAAGCGAGCGCGCTCCTCGGCGCCGCCCCCGAAGCCGGGTCGTTCGCCGAGGGCGTCGGCCAGGGCGAACGCCCACTCGAGTTCCGGCGAGTCGATCTCACGCCCACCGTTTTCGCCGAGCATGTCGATATACTCGAGGCACGCCTCGGCGAAACTGCTCCACTCCTGTCGGTCAGCGGCTCTCGCCAGCTCCTCGGTCGCCTCTCGTCGCGCCTCTTGGGCCACCGGCACGTCGATGAGCGCGAGCAATGCGTCCTCTTCGACGGCGTCCGGCTCCCAGCTCAGATCACCGACTCCGGGCAGCGTCGCCTTCGCCGATCCACCGCGCTCCAGCGCGATGCCCACCAGCTGGTCGCGCGTGTCGTCGTCGAGTTCATCGATGGCATCGAGCACAGGGCCGGCCAGCTTGGCCGAAGCGCTCTCGATCGCCGCCTGCAGAAAATCGAAGTCGACCGGCAAACCTGCCTCGCCGAAGCGCCCGACGACGGCGTCCGCGAAGCTGGCCGGCGCGTGTTCGGACCACTTGAACCAAGCGATCGCCTCGGGCTCTTCGTGTCGCGCCACAGCCTCCCGGGCCCGCTCATCGCCGAGTGCAGCGAGCGTACCGCGCACCCTGGCCAAGAAGGCCGGCCCCAGATCCTCACGCGCAGCGCAGCGCCTAAGCGCCTCGATATGCTCGCCGCTGACCTGCGGCTCGAGCACACCCCACGCCTCAAAGGCCACGTCGCTCGACGGATCATCGAGCAAATGGGCCAACTTTTCGGCGAGGTCGGCATCGAGCTTGTCACGGCCCGAGAACCTCCGGATCGCCCACTGGCGCACCGAAGGGTGTTCGTGGTCCAAGAACTTTCGGAGTGCCTCTTCGTCCCAAATCCAGTCTGTCTGCTCGGTCATACGCACCGTCCGCTGTGTTCAAAATCCCAGTTGCAAAAACACGTTGCTCGACGCCAGCAATAGTAGGTCTCGTTCCGTTTTTGGACCACGGCCCACTACTCGTAGAACGCATCGGCCATCGAGTTCTGTGGCGCCCGGATCGCCTCGAAAAACTCGTCAGGGGCGACGAAGTCGAAGTAAATCTCCATCTCGTCGAGAAACGCCGGCAGCACCCGGGCGAGGTCGGCGCGTGCCAGGCCCGCCTCGATGAGTCGTTGGGCGATGAGCGAGGGAAGATCCACGCTCGAAGACTCCGGGGGGCCGGTCAGGTAGTCGGCGATGCGTTCACCGACGTCGAAGGCCAACTCGTAGAGCTGCTCGGGCCGCGGCTGGCGGCTGGCGGCGATGGCCGGCTGCAGCGCCTCGAGCAATACGTAGCTGGCGCAGGTCATGGCCAGGTGAACCACGTCCAAGCCGGTGGGCTCGTCGAGCTCGCCGAAGAAGCGCTTGCGCATCTCGCGCCGCAGCCGCGGGTCGTCGGCCGCCTCGAGCGGCTCGATGTCCATATCGCTGCGCTCCTCGACGCCTCGCGCCACTCGCAGCCCTTTTTCGAGCATGACGCGCACCAGCGGGCTGTGGGCGGGTTCCTCGCGTGTCATGTGCCCCAGGCGCGCGAACTCGGCGGCGAGGTCGGCGTCGCCGGCCAAGGCGTGCCACCGGGCCGTATGCTCGGCCAGGCTCGCCGCCCGATCGATGGTTTCAGAGGCCTGGGCGAGCCGGGAGAGCGCCGCTTCGTACCAGGCTTCGTCGGGCGGACCCACGACGTTGTCTGGCGCCTCCACGCCGGCGTCGATGATGTCGGGGATGTCCAGAAACCAATACTCACAATGCGGATGAGCCAAAAGCTCGCGGGCGCGCTCGACGGACACGTCTTCGTCGGCAGGCGACGGCTCATCGAGGGCCTGTTCATCGGCCGGGAAGCGCCGCGCGCGCCAGGCCAACTCCTCGAGTTCGCCGGACAATTCGCCATGCTCCTCGGCCAGAGCGAGGTGCTGTCGAGCGAGCGCGGCGATCACGCCGATCGGAACCTCCAAAAGGTCGCTGGCCGCCTGCACACGCATCGTCTCCCGGAGTGATTCGATCTCGGCGCGCTCTTCGAAGCGCGCGGCAAATCCGTCGCGCAACTCGCCGGTAGTGCGAAATAACAAGTTGATCACCGAGAAGCTCCCATCGGGGCGCTCGCGGGCGATGAATAGTGGGAAGGCGCCGCTGCCGTCGCACGAGCCGACATACCCGAACCCGGCGACTTGGTGCGCGCCTTCAATGCCGGCGGTGCGCAGTTCGAGCGCCTGGCGTCGAAGCCGGCGCTCGACATCGTCGCTGCCGGCACGCGACGACGCCGCGTCGAGTAAGGCGGCGTCGGCGGGCACTCCATCGTGGGAGATAGCATCGCCCAACATCGGCCACAGCGCCTCATAGGTCGGATCTGCGAGCGCCTCGCGGTAGACCAGGCCCGCCTCGAGGCCCATCTCTTGGCGCTGCTCATCGACCTGCCTGAACATGGTATCGCGCTGCTCGGCGCCGCTCGAGACCAGCATGTCGGCAAGTTGCAGGAATAGCTCGGGTTCGTCCTCGGCGTAGCTCAACAGCGTCTGCAGGCTCTCGGCAAACATGCCGGAAACCTCCCCCTCGCCGATATGGCCGGCCAATTGATCCAGGTCGACCTGGTCGTCGGTCGACAGCGCCATGAACGCAAAGCGGCGGTAGCGCTCGTCGGCGTCGGGGTCTGCCACAATAC
>JBKGZI010000397.1:0-5472 GCA_046545675.1 Persicimonas sp. | reverse complement strand
GGTCGAGCCGGGCGTCGAGAGGACCCACGCGCTGACCGACCGCACCAGCCTGGCGGTCGACGACGACGGCACCCTGTGGCTGGGCTACCATACGTGCAGCGACATCTATTGCAGCGAGTCCACCTTGCGGGTGGTCCACCGACCCGTCGACGGCGACTGGTCCGGCGAGGATATCCGCGAGCACGAGGGCATCTTCGGGGTGAGCGTGGTCGGCTCCCAGGCGCCGATCGTGGTCTTTCCCGACATCCTCGACCGCACCTTCAAGGCCGCCCACCGCCAGGCCGACGGAAGCTGGGATCTGCGCACCTTTCCGGTCAGCCGCAGCAGCGGCTTGCGCGGCGACGGCTTCGACGTCACCCAGGACGGCAGGCGCTATTTTGCGACATTTGCGCCGGCCGACGCCGACGAGGTCGATCTCTTCAGCTATGACCCGAGCGCGGACAACCCGCTGTGGCAGCGGCGCACGCCGCTGTCGGTGGCCAACCCCCAGGCAGCCATGGAGCGCGGGCTGCGCGCCGACCCCGGCGAGGGCGTCTACCTGGTCAACCGCGACGGCTTCGACGGCGCCTACGGTGTCCACCGATACGACGAGGACGCCGACGCTTGGCCACAATCGGTCGAGCTCGACGAATATCCCAACGCCTTCGTGCACTCGCTATATATCACCGACACCTTCGAGTTATGCTTGAGCAGCAACCACAACCAGCGCCTGCTGGTCACCTGTGGCTCGATGTTCGATCTGACCCGCGACGTCGACTACTTCAGCAGTGAGGTGCTCGCCGAGCGCCATCCCTCCTCGGTCATCGAGGGCGACGACGGCACGCTTTACGTGGCCTATAACCCCGACCGAAACGAGGAGCTGCGCGTGGCCAGCCGCGACCCGGACACCGGCCATTGGCAGGTCGAAACGGTCTTCGACGGACCTTCCTACGGCGTGTCGACCGCCATCGCCCACTCCGGCGATCTGGTGATCTCGTTTTATACCTGCGACGACGATGAGCGCTGCAGCCTGCAAGTTCTGTGGGAGACGCCTGAGTGAACGGCAGGGGTTCAGGGGTCCGGGTGAGAACAGGGGTTCAGGGGTCCGGGTGAGAACAGGGGTTCAGGGGTCCAGGGGTCCAGGGGTCCAGGAACGGCGGGCTTGGGGCTTGGGGGCTTGGGGGCTCGACAAAGCGGCCGGTGTGTGTAGGGTCGTGGGTCCAGTCGCTACACTTTGTCCCGCTCCAAAAGTCACGCCATGCCCTCAAAGATCAACGCATCCGAGTCGACGCCCTCCGATACGACTCCGTCCGCTCCCACACCTCAGGGCCTGATGTTGTCGGGCGAGGTTCGCGATGAGCCGAAGTTGGACCCGACGTTGCTCGACGAGCGCGGCCGCGCGCAACTGATGAGCTTCTACGAGATTCGCAAGCTGACCCGGGCGCTCAACGCCTCCGAGCGACTGCCCGGTGTGCGTGACAAGGCGCTCGAGGCCGGGCGCGTCGGCGCGATCGCGCGGCTCGATGAGATCGGGCGATTCATCATCGAGCGCTACCGATCGCAGCGCCGGCCACAGATATTCGAGCGGGCTCGCGAGCAATTGGCCGAGGGCCTGGGCTCCGAGCAACTCGAGGGAACGCTGGAGCGGTTCTGGCAACACTTTCCCCCCGAGCCGGTGCGCAAGGACGAGGTGCGGCTCGCCGATTACGTCGACGGCGACCACGAGGTCTTCGTGGACCTGATCGCTGTCTGGTTGCTCAACGAGAATCCGGCCATCCGCGACGAGCGCCAGCTCTTCGACGACTCGCCGCTTCGCGAGGACGGCTACGACCAGATGGTCGCGAAGCTGGGCTTGTTTTTCGACAGCGAGCCGGGCGTCGAGTTGGGCGACGGCCGGGGCGAAGAGCCGCTGCTGACGTTTTTGCGCCGCCCCATCGACCACGGCGGCGATTCGCTGCAGGCGCAGCTCGATTATATCCGCCAGAATTGGGGCCACCTGCTCAGCGCCGACCTCCTCAACAAGCTGCTGGTGACCATCGACGTCATCGAGGAAGAGAAGAAGGCTCGCCGCTTTCCGCACGCAGGCCCGGGGCCGGTCGAGCCACCGTCTTTCGCAGGCCTGGAGGCCGAGCCGGAGCGATTCAGCGAAGATCTGGACTGGATGGCCGAGGTGGTCATCATCGCCAAGAACGTCCACGTCTGGCTGCACCAGCTAAGCCGGCGCTACGACCGCGAGATTCGCCGCCTCGACCAGATCCCCGACGCCGAGCTCGACCGGATGGCCGAGTGGGGCATCAGCGGGCTATGGCTCATTGGGTTATGGAAGCGCAGCGACGCCTCCAAGCGCATCAAGGAGCTCAGCGGGAGCCCGCATGTGGTCAGCTCGGCCTACTCCATCTACGAGTACCGCGTCGCCGACGACCTGGGCGGCCAGGAGGCCTGGGACGCGCTGCGCGAGCGGGCCCGAAGCCGCGGGGTGCGCATGGCTGCCGATATGGTGCCCAACCATATGGGCATCACCTCCAAGTGGGTCCTGGAGCACCCCGAGCGGCTTCTGACCCTCGATGAACCTCCGTACGACTCGTACAGCTTCACGGGGCCGGATCTCTCCGACGACGAGCGCGTCGGGATCTACCTCGAGGACCACTACTACGATCACAGCGACGCCGCGGTCGTCTTCAAGCGCGTCGATTACCAGCACGGCAACACCCAATATATCTACCACGGCAACGACGGAACGAGCATGCCGTGGAACGACACCGCCCAGATCGACTACCTCAACCCGCAGGCGCGCGAGGCGGTCATCCAGCAGATTCTGGACGTCGCCAAGAAGTGCTCGGTCATCCGCTTCGATGCGGCGATGACCCTGGTCAAACGCCATATCCAGCGGCTGTGGTACCCGGAGCCGGGCTCGGGCGGAGCGATCCCCTCGCGGGCCGGCCGCGGCATGAATAAAGAGGACTTCGAGCGGGTGATGCCGCGCGAGTTCTGGACCGAGGTGGTCGACCGCATCGCCCAGGAAGCCCCCGACACGCTGCTCTTGGCCGAGGCGTTCTGGATGCTCGAGGGCTATTTCGTGCGCTCGCTGGGCATGCACCGGGTCTACAATTCCGCGTTCATGAATATGCTCTCCGACGAGGACAACGCCGGCTACCGCACGGTCATGAAGGACACCCTCGAGTTCGACCCGCAGATCTTGAGGCGCTACGTCAACTTCATGAATAACCCCGACGAGGAGACCGCCGTCGCCCAATTCGGCAAGGGCGACAAATACTTCGGGGTGTGCACGATGATGGTGACCATGCCGGGCCTGCCGATGTTCGGCCACGGCCAGATCCAGGGCTTCGTCGAAAAATACGGCATGGACTTCAATAAGCCGCGCATCGACGAGCAGCCCGACGAGGGCCTCATCGACAACCACCGCCGGCGCATCTTCCCGCTGCTTCGGCTGCGTCGGCTCTTCGCCGGGGTCGAAAACTTCCTCCTATACGACCTGTACAACGGCAACCAGGCCGTCGACGAGGACGTCTTCGCCTATTCAAATCGGCTGGGCGACCGAAAGGGGTTGGTCGTCTATAATAATCGATATGGCGAGACCAAGGGCTGGATCCGCGACTCGGCGGCCTACCGCGACAAGTCGGTCGGCGGAGACGGAAAGCTGGTCCGAAAGCGGCTCGTCCACGGCCTCGACATCGAACCGCGCGACGACGTGTGGATCACCTTCCGCGACCACATCACCGGCCTGGAGTATCTGCGCCACTCCAGAGAGCTGTCCGAGCGCGGCTTCTACGTCGAGTTGGGCGCCTACGATTGCCACGTCTTCGTCGAATTCGAGGAGGTCCGCGAGGCCGACGACGGCCGCTGGGGCCGGCTGGCCGAGCGTCTTGGCGGGCGCGGCGCGCCCAGCTTGCTCGGCGAGCTTCGCCACATGGAGCTCGAGCCGGTCCACGACAGGCTCACCGAGGTGCTCTCCGTGGAGGCCGTCAGCGCGCTGGCCGAGGGCACGGCCGACGAGACTTTGCTGGGCGACCTGCGCCCCGTTTTGCAGGAATTTGGCGAGGTCATGGACGAGTTCGGCGGGCTCGACGACGCCGAGGGCTTTGTCGAAGAGGTCGGCTTCGACCTCGACATCCTGCTCGAGCTCGAAGTTCTCACCGAGACGACGCCCGTCCCGAGCAGCGAGGAGGCCACCGAGCCGGCCGGTCCCGATTCACTACCGGCAGCCAGCCGGGTCTGGGCGATGCTCCTGACCTGGGCGGTCCTGCGTCCCATCGGCGGCTTGGAGCCCGACGCCGACACCGAGATCCAGGCCCAGAGCCTCTTCGACGAGTGGTCGCTCGACTATGTGCTGTCGGAGTTCTTCGACGAGGCCGGCATGAGCGCCGACGCCAACACCCGCGCCATCGAGACGGTGCGCTACGGGCTGAGCCGCCAGGGCTGGCTGACCGATCTCGACGCCTACGCCCTCGAGGCCGACGAGCTCTTCGAGCTGCTCGTCGACGACCCCGCCGCCAGCGCGCTTTTGGGCATCAACCGCCACGAAGACGTGCTGTGGTACCACGGCGAGTCCTTCGACGACTTCGTGCATTGGCTGTCGCGCTTTTCTGCTCTCTATGCGGCGCTCGAGAAGGCTCGCGCCGGCGAGAAGATTCGGTTGGAGGTGCCCGAGGAGCTTCGCGAGAATATCGAGGCGATCGTGAAAGCGTCGAAGAAGGCGGAGTTTCAGGTGGAGAAATTGTTGGATGAGGTGCGAGATGAGGACCAGGTGCCGGGTTGACCGGCACCCCGGATCCTCCCCACAATTAGACTCTGAGTATCAGCTAAAAGTTGCGATAAGATGCCTTTCGATGAGCGGAACGTAGTGGAGCGTCGCCGAGCGAAGTGAAACGAAGCGAGGCCCTTGTAGCCGCGGGCTCCCTCCGGCCCCAAAAGGCGGGGCCTCCGATCACCGCGCGGCTACAAATGCGCCCTTGAAAAACAGGGCGCGACGCTTCACTTCGTTCCGCTCATCGGGAAGCTTGGATGACCGTCTGTAGCTACTGAGGCTGTCCGGCGATTCCTGAGAAATGCATGAGTTGCTAAACCCGGAAATGGCGCAGGTGATTGGATGCAGATTGGCCGCCGATGCAGCGAGGCGATGCCCCAGCGCATCGTCGAGCTAAATCGGGGGCAAGATGCGCCAATCGACAGGCCAGAACGGGTTTAGGAGCTTATGCGTTTCTCAATAATCCATTACCCCCATATACGTCACGGTGGGCCGGAGACCCACGGCCTATCCCCACGTCATAGGTGATCACTTAAGCTCGAGGGACCCCCGCCGGCTTGTCCGGCGGGTGAACTAGCTTGAGCAGCTAGAGTAGAGCGGCCTCCCCAAAGACCCCCGCTGGCTTGTCCAGCGGGTGAATCAGCCTGTCCAGCTAGCGCTAGCTGCCAAGCTTCTTCACCAGCGGCGCAAGGCCGCTGGGGTCGTTCTGCGAGGCAATCTTCGGCTAG
>JBKGZI010000396.1:0-5477 GCA_046545675.1 Persicimonas sp. | reverse complement strand
CGCGGCGCTCGGCGCGGCGGCAGACGGTGCGCGCCAGGTGCAGCTCGGCGTTGAGTTTGGAGCCGCCGGGCAGCACGAAGGAGCGCAGCGCCGGGAGCTCCTCGTTCATCTCGTCGATGCTCGCCTCGAGCGCCTCGACGTCTTCTTCGCCGACCCGCGGCATCTTCTCGCCGACATCTTCCGGCAGGGTCGCCAGGATACTCCCCAGGTTGAATAGCTCGTGCTGGACGCGCAGCAGCGTGCGGCCCAGTTCGTCGAAGTCGGCGTTGTCGCCGTGCTCGGCGAGCAGCGTCTGGCGGCACATGCCCACGATGGCGTTGAGCTCGTCGACGGTGCCGTAGGCGTCCAGGCGCGCCGAATCCTTGGGGACGCGCTGGCCCCCGACGAGGCTGGTTTGGCCCTTGTCGCCCTTGCGGGTGTAGACGCGGTTGATGGCCAGGCTGGGATCTTCGAATTTTTTGTCGTCAGTCATCGTGTGTCTCTTATTAAAGGATTTCTTTTTTCTCTGACACCCAGACGGCCCACGATCATACATAACTTCGTACGGCGGCTAAGGTCAGACTGGACCCGTGCACGTTCACGGGTCTAGTCGAACCTTAGCGGCCGTTCGAACTTATGTATGATGAAAAGCCGAGACGGTGTCAGTCCAACTTTACTCCGCGCCCATGCCGAGCTCAGCCATCAGAAAAGCATATTGGTCGGTGTACTTCTCCACGTACTTTTTGACCATATTACCTCCCCCATGCCCCGCCTCACGCTCGATGCGCATGATCACCGGCTCCGGCGACGCGTTCGCATGCTGCAGCGCGGCGGTCATCTTGCGGGCATGCATCGGGTCGACGCGGTCGTCGCTGTCGGCCGAGAGCATCAGGAAGGCCGGGTAATCCGTGCCCTCCTCGATGCGGTGGTAGGGCGAATAGTCGTGCAGGTAGCCGAATTGCTCTTCGTCGTCCGGGTTGCCGTATTCGTGGACCCAGGTCTTGCCGCTGCCGAATTTGTGGTAGCGGACCATGTCGAGCAGCGGCACCGAGCAGAGCACGGCGCTGAACAGATCCGGGCGCTGGGTGGTGGCCGCGCCGACGAGCAGGCCGCCGTTGGAGCCGCCGGAGATGGCTAGCTTGTCGGGGCTTGTGTAGCCCTCGTCGGTCAAATGCTCGGCGGCGGCGATGAAGTCGTCGAAGGTGTTTTGCTTATTGGCGAGCATGCCGTCTTTGTGCCAGTCCTCGCCGTACTCGCCGCCGCCGCGCAGGTTGGGGACGGCGTAGCCGCCGCCGGCCTCCAGCCAGGGGTAGATGCTCGAGCGAAAATACGGGCGCATATTGATGTTGAAGCCGCCGTAGCCGTACAGCAAAAACGGCGTGGTGCCGTCGAGCTCAATGTCTTTTCGGTGGACGACGAACATCGAGACTTTGGTGCCGTCTTTGGACTCGTACCAGACCTGGTCGACGGTATACGGCGAGGCGTCGATGGGCACGTCGACCGAGTTCCACAGCTCGGACTCGCCGGTCGAGATGTCCGTCTTGTAGATCTGGCGCGGCGTCGTGAACGACATGAACGTGTAGTAGGCCTCGTCGCGGTCGGGGTCGCCGGCCATCCCGAAGGTCGCGCCGATGCCGGGAAGCTCGACCTCGCGCACCGGCTCGCCGTCGAGCGTGCGCACTTCCATGCCGCTTTGGGCGTTTTCCATATAGGTGAGCACCAGGTGCCCGCCGCGGATCTGGGCCTTGTCGAGCACGCGTTCGTCGGGCTCGGCGACGATCTCCTGCCAGTTGTCGCGGGCCGGGTCCTCGGCGGAGACCTTCATCAGCCGCGAGTTGGGGGCGTCTTCGTCGGTGAAGATATAGAAATTATCCTCCCAGACCGTGACCGAATAGCTGTGGTCGGTGCCGCTGACGAGCGTCTGCCAGTCTTGTTTGCCTTTCTCGGGGTCGTCCTGCTCGAGATCGCGATAGTAGACGTCGGCGCGATCCCAACCGTGGAAGACATACGCCAGGAGCCAGCGGCCATCGCGTGACAGATCCACGCGCAAAAACGAGCGCGCATCGCCGGTCTTTTCGTGGACCACGGGGTCGTCGGCCGGATCGGTGCCGAGCTCGTGGTAGCGCAGGTCGGCGTGGCCGGGCCGCTCGTCGGTCGGGATGTCCGGGTCGGTGGGCAGGTAGGTATAATAAAAACCGGTGTTGTCGGGGGTCCAAGACGGCCACGCGTATTTGGCGCCCTCGATGACGTCGATATCGCTGACCTCGCCGGTGTCGACCTCCATGACGTAGAGTGTCGCCTCGTCGGCGTTATTCTCCTTGACCTTATAGGCGACCTTCTTGCCGTCCCAGGTCACGAAGATGCCGCCGATGGAGATATTCGACTCGCCGCCCATCTCGTTCGGGTCGAGCAGGACCTGCTCCTCGCCGTCGGCGCCGTCTTTCCAATAATAGACCTCCTTTTCCTTGTCCGCGTGCTGCCGCTCGTAGAAGAAGCGCCCCCCGCGCACCGTCGGCGCGTGAAGCTCGTCGACGTAAAATAACTCGCGAAAACGCTCGCTGAGCGTGTCGCGGTTGGGCAGGCCGGCCAGATAATCACGCGCCAGGTCGTCCTGGGCGTCCATCCACCCCTGGACCTCGTCGTCTTCGACATCCTCGAGCCACCGATACGGATCGCTGACCGTGCGCCCGAAGATCTCCTCGACGATGTCGTCGCGACGTGTCTCGGGGTAGTCGAGGCCGGTGCTTTGCTTGGCGGCGGGCTCTTCGTCTTTTTCGGGAGCGGTCGACTGGGAGGTCGAGCAGGCGGTGAGGCCCGCGATGAGCAGCAGGGCCGAGATGATGTAGGCGATGGATTTCATGGTGTTTCTTGGTGTGGGGGCGGGCCAATTGGACAGGGTGAGAAATAATGGACAATTGGCGGGATGTCTATGGTGGCTGGGTCGCAAGTCTCTGCTGTGGTGCAGAAGCTACCCTCCCCGCTTTTGCAGTTCAAAAAGTGGGGAGGATCAAGGTGGGGCTCCTTCATTTATGGAACAATAGAGGATGCCCCACCTTGATCCTCCCCTTCTCTCCGCTACGCTTCGAGCGGGGAGGGACGTTGCCCTCGGTCCAGTCAACCGCGCCCTCAAAACCCCAAATCCACCCGCCCCAACGCATTCGACCCGCCCATGATGAAGAACGCCGTCGCCCCCTCTGACGTCTCCACGATCTGCACGTCCTGAGGCCCCTCCACAAATCCCGGGCTCTTCCCCAGCTCGATGGGCCCGGCGAGGACCTCGTTGCACGCGGAGTCGACCAGGTACAGCGCGTCTTCGTTGAAGGCAGTCACGTAGATGATGCCGCGCGAGTCGATGGCGGCCGTGTCGAGGGCGAGGTCTTGGGAGTCGTAAACGGTGAGCGGGTCGGAGGTGTCGCGGAGCCAGGTTTTGTGCTGGAGGTCGAGGGCGAAGAGCACCGGCGCGGTCGCGCTGGGCATGTACAGGCGGGTGCCGTCGGGAGTGAGCAGCGGTCGTCCTGGCGCTCCGTGGCGTTGGTCTGCGGAGCTTTCGAGCACGAAGAGCTCTTTGTCCGGGGCGCTCGGGTCGTCGGTCTCGGCCCACAATTCGACGGCTCCGTCGCTGCGCGCGACGCCGGACTGGCCGATGTCTCCGCTGCTGACAATCGCCACGCGCGGGCCGTCAGGCGTCGCGATCATCTCGGCGAATTGAGGGTTTTTCTTGGTCGTCGCCACCTGCGCGACCACCTCGCGTGAGTCGCGGTCGATGACGGTGACTGAGCCGTCGCCGAAGCTATTGGACCGGTAATGGGTGTTGGTGACGTAGATATAGTCGTCGCTGGCGGTCACGCCCTGCGGGGCGTCGAAGTCATCGGTGTCGACGCCGATCTCGTCGACGAGCTCACCGGTCTGCGTGCTCGCCACCGTCAGCGTGCTCGTGACCCAGTTGGTGATATACGCCAGGTGTTTTTCTTCATCGATGTGCAGATCGTAGGGGTTTCGGTCGTTGCCGACATCGATGAAATACAAGTCGTAGGTGCCGGTGGCGGGATCGAAGCGACTTATGGAGTTATCCAGACTCTCGACAATCCACAGGTAGCCGCCTCCCTGCGCGATTACATTCGGGCCAACCCCGGTCGTCTGCACATCCGGATAAACCGCCGCCCGAGGCGCCTCTGCGCCCCCCTCACACACGGCCGCACTCGCCTCATAAACCCGCGTCGGCCCGCTTGTTGAATCAGACTCCCCGCACCCGATCGCGCAGAGGAACGCCACGACGACAAGCGAGAGCAACGAGCGCGCCGAGCGACTTGGGAAGTTATTCAAAATGCACCACTCCAATCGCATCGAGATCAAACCCCACGTTATCCACCGTCGAATTCGTGCTCTCGAGCATATCCCGAATGCGCACAAACCTCGCCGACTCGAGCCCCACATCGGCCAGATCGAACGCATCCCCGCCGGTCGTCTCGGGATCGAGCGGCACGACTCCGGCCGGCTCGTAGCTCTTCGTGGGCGTCCAGCCGGCACACCCCGGCCACTGGCCGGGCTCGGTGGGCTCGGCCGTGCACACAAATGTATGCCAGGACTGACCGTCCTGGCTGACCGACACCTCGCCGAGCTCGGCCCAGACGTCGGTCGGATCCTCGCGCACCCAGAACGGGTTCTCGAAGACGACAAAATCCGCCCCTGGGCCGTCGGCGATCGGCCGGTCGAAGCCGACCACGATCTCGCCGCCGGCGCCCAGGCTCAACACCTGGTCGCGTTTGGCCGCAGGACTTTCGCTGGTGGCGCCGTCAGGAGGGCCGAGGACCACGTCAGGCAGGTGCTCCTGGCCCCAGCCCGAGCCCTCGCCGAGTGAGTGACTCACGACGTCGGTCGCGTATGCAGATGGGGCTTCGGACTCGGTCACGTCACCGCCGGTCATGTCACCACAGGCGGCCCCACCCACCAAGAACCAAGAACCGAGAACCAAGAACTTTTGCACTGAGTCGATAACCATCGCGCGCCGTCCCATCACGAGTACCCCAACACTTACGAGAACCGACCCTATTGCGGGGTCAGCTTCGTCCAGGCGAAGTCGCCGCAGCCGCTGTTTTCCGGATCGGAATCGTCGGCGGTCTCGGAGGTGTTTCGGGCCTCCTCGGCAGTGTCGAGGCTGTAGTCGACGGTGCAATGATAGAAGACGCCGTCGCTGTCCGGCTCGGTCCACACCTCTTTGTTGAACTTCTCGGCGTCGAACTCGGCGTCGTCAGCGTTCTGGGTGATCGCGAAATTCTCGTCGTTGTCGAATTCAACGACGCTTAGCTCCAGGGCCGGATAATCGGGCGAGTCGGAGACCCACTCATCGTTGGTGATGGTCACCTCGGCGCCGTGGTTCGAATCGTAGACCCCGGCGATCTCCAGCGATGACTCGTCGGCATCGGGCTGGGCATCGGGGCCGGCGTCAGACTGGGCATCGGGGCCGGCGTCGGACTGGGCGTCGGGGCCGGCGTCGGACT
>JBKGZI010000395.1:0-5477 GCA_046545675.1 Persicimonas sp. | reverse complement strand
CCTCCCCATGGTTGTATTTTACGAGCCCCGGGCCTTGCCGCCCGGGGATAGGGCCGACGCCCTGCGATGCTCATTTTGCCCATGGTCGACGCCCTGCCATGCTCATTTTGCCCACGGCCGACGCCCTGCCACGCTCATATCGCCCCTGGCAGACGCTCTGCCACGCTCATATCGCCCCTGGCCAACGCCCTGCCACCCTCATCTTACCCCCGACCAACGCCCCACCCGCCCCCCTACCGCCCGGGCAACAAACTGCGTAACGCGTCGGCCACCCGCTCGCCGGGGCCGGCGGTCAGCGACCAGGGGCTGGGTTGGCGCAGCACGTGGAGGGTGCCGTCGAGCTTTTGGACGCGGTAGGTAGTCTTGTCGCCGTCGCGGCGGAAGTTGAGCGTGACGCGGGCGTCGCCGACCTGCAGATCTTCGAGGGTGATCTCGGGGAGCCAGTCGGGCAGGTGCGGGTCGACGAGCAGCATCTTGAGCGGCGCGTATGGGTACAGACCGCACATCGCCTGCACGAAGCTGAAGATCGCCGAGGCCGACCAGGCCTGCGGGGCGTTGGCCTTGGGGTAGAAGGCCGGGAACGGATGTTCGCTGTCGCGGGCGTGGCCGCTGAAGACCTCCGGCAGGCGGTAGGAGTCGAAGAGCCCGGCGGACTCGAATTGGGCGCGGCAGAGCGTCTCGACATGCTCGGTCAGGCCGTAGCGCAAAAATCCCAGCGCGAAGGTGGCGTTTTCGACCGGCCAGACCGAGCCGCGGTGGTAGCTATACGGATTGTAGGCGGGGTGCTCGCTGGACAGGGTGCGCACGCCCCAGCCGCTGAATATATCGTCGGAGATGAGCCGGCCGGCGATCGGGCCGGCCATCGACTCGTCGATGATGCCGGTGGCCATGCAGTGGCCGGGGTTCGACGAGATCGAGCGCAGCGGACGATTGTCGGAGTCCAGCGCCATCGCCACATAGGTCTCGTCGGGCATCCAGAACGCCTCGTTGAACCGCTTTTTGAGCTCCGAGGACTCCCGGCGAAACCGCCTGGACAGCTCCTTGTCGCCCAGCCACCACAGCAGCTCGCTCATCAAGAATTTCGCCATATAGACAAAGCCCTGCTCCTCGCAGGTGGCAATCGGCGGCTCGGCGACCGAGCCGTCCTCGTAGACCATCGCCGAATCGGAGTCCTTCCAGGCCTGGTGCTTGGTGCCCTGCGACGAGCGGCTCAGGTATTCGTAGAAGCCGTCGTCGTCAAGATCGGCCTCGCGGTCGAGCCAATCGAGCGCGTCGAGGGCTGGTTCGACATATCGGCGCACCCGCTCCTTGTCGCCGGTCCAATGCCAGAGCTGGCACAGCGCGACCGGGTAGAAGGCCGAGCTGGTGATCGAGCCGTAGTAGCGGGCCCGCGGGTTGTAGTCGAGCACCTCCAGCGGCCCGGTATGCGCCTCGTGGAGCATGCGGCCGGGCTGCTCATCTCGCCAATCGTCGACGCGCTCGCCCTGCAATTCGGCCAGGCGCGCCAGCGTGCCGTCGAGCATTCCGGCGTCGAGGATGGACGCCTGCCAGGCGGTCGTGAGCGTGTCGCGGCCAAAGAGCGCGACGTATAGCGGCAGGCCGGCGGCCATCGTCCAGCCGGTCTCGTCGACGTCCAGGTCGGGCAGGCGAAGCGAGGCCAGATCTTGGATGGCCTGCACATACGCCCCCTGGACGATATGGGTCAGCTCGTTATGCCCGGGAATCGTCAGCGCGGTCGCCCGCCCCAAAAACCGCTCCCGGCGCCGGTCCATCGGGGTGTCGGTCGGCTCGAAGGCAGCGCATTCGTACTCAGTCTCCTCGCCGCCGACCGACAGTTCTTCTTCGAGACGAGGGAGGTAGTCGAGGCAGCAATGCCATCGTTCGCCGGGGTCGAGGGTGATGTCGAAGCACAGCCGACCCTCCTCCCAGCGCGGCTCGCTGTCGGTATTGTGGACCAATATCTGTAGGCCACGCTCGAGTTGCTTGCCCAAGTGGTGGCTGGCATAGGCAAACGTGAGCTGCCAAGCAGGCTCGTCGTCGATGACATGCTCGTCCCAGGTCTTGTCGACCTGGCCGAATTGGCGACGCGGACGGACCGTCTCGGTCAGATCGGCGAAGTCGGCGTCGAGCTCGACGGCCAGCTCGAAGCTGGTCGTCTGCGAGGCGTAATTGGTCAGGTCGAGATCCTCGTGGACGCTCGTCCCCACAAAGCGGGAGATGCGCACCTCGACGCTCTGCTCGCTCATCTGCTCCATGAGCCCGCTGCCCATATCCTGGGAGTCGCCATCGAGTTCGGGCGGCGCGAAGATATAATAGCCCATCCAGGCGTGCTGCTTGACCTTCGAGAGCGCCACCGGGTGGGGCTGGGCACCGTCGACGGTCACCCGATGCCGTGAGAGCATGCGCGTCTCGTGGACGAAGAGGCCGCTGCGGCCGCCCTCGATCACGCCGTCTTCATTGGCGGTCCAGACGGTGCGCCCCTGGCTGATATAGATCTGATCGGCGCGCGGGCGCAGTCGAACGAATGGGCGTCGCATAACGCAGCTCTCAGTAAGAGGAGCCTACAAGATCGCACTCCTCCCCGAAGCTAATACGCGAACGGCTGGTTACAATGTGGTGGGGATTTGGGGAGTCACGGGGCAGGTGCGCCGATCAGGAGCGCCGACGCCTGCGAACTCCGAGCCCGGCGAGCCCCGCCAGGGCGACGACCAACCAGCCGGCCGGGACCGACGGCCGGGTCGCCGCGCACCCGCAGCCGCTCTCCTCGGGGTCGGAGCCACCGCCGGAGTCGGGCTCAGAGCCATTTAGCCCGTCCTCGGGCGCGCATTGTGCATCCTCATCCTCGACCGGGTAGATGTAGCAGATGCCGTCGATATCGTCCTGCTCGAGGGTGCGCTTTTTCGTCTCGCCCTCCGCGGCGCTGGCGTACATGGTGGCCTCCGAGACGGGCGTATGATCCAGGCCGATGAAGTGGCCGACCTCGTGGACGAGCGTGTTTAGAAGATCCGTGTGGTTGGGCTTGGGAGGGGTGCTCGTCGAAAAGTCGTGCGTGGCGCTGTTGAACTCGACGTCGGCGTCGACGATCTTGCCGTTGGAGGTGTCGAAGGTCACGCTGGTCACCGCCAGCGCCATGTTGCTGGCGCTGCTGGGCCAGTCCTCGTCGCGCCAGACGATCAGGTTCATATTCTTGGCGTCGTCTTCGGTGACCTCGGCCGCCGCGTTGTCGGTGCGCCCGGCGTATAGCAATTGCAGGTGGCTGCACTCGACTCTATCCCAGCGGTCGAAGGCCTCGACGACCACGGCTTCGAGATCGTCGCTCAGCCCGGCGGTCTCCCCGGCCACGTTGGCCGAGCCGTCGCGATTGATATGAAAGCTCACGCAGTTTCTGGGCCATCGGACCTGCTTGGGCGACTCACCCGGCTCGCAGGGATACGGACCGCCATCGTCGCTGCAGGTCATCGTCGGCTCGAAGGCCGCCGCCGCCGAAGGCTGCAGGCCAAACGCGGCGAGCCCCGCGACAAGGGCCACGAGCACCGCAAAAGCAGGTAGGACGGTGATGCGTTGGGTCAGCGGCATGATACGATCGACAGAAAGGGAGAGCACTCAGCACGGGCTTCACCGTCAATCCTAGAAGGTTGCCCTTCGCACGTCCAATCCAAAGCAGGCGGGGATGTACTTGATGGACGTGCTGCCAGTGGAGAGATTCTACTCGTGTCTTCGAGCCGCAGCGTTCACGCCTCAATCGACCGGGAAATACGGCATGCCTAAATCCGTCAGCGATCAGGTTGTCATCATCATCGGCGCCTCTTCGGGCCTCGGCCGTCAGACCGCCCTGGAGTTGGCCGACCGCGGAGCCACTGTGGTGATCTCGTCGCGCAGCGAGCAGGCGCTCGAGTCGCTGGCCGACGAGCTCGACCGGCGCGGCGCCAAGGCCGTGATGGCGGTGCCCTGTGACGTCACCGACGACCACATGGTCGACCACCTGGTGGCGGTGTGCGTCGAGCGCTTCGGGCGTATCGACACGCTCATGGTGATGCCGGCGGTGACCATCTATGCGCGCGTCGAGCACACCACCTTGGCCGAGTACGAGCGCGTGCTCGACGTCAACTATCTGGGTTATGTGCGCGCGGCCAAGTCGGCGCTGCGGATCTTTCGCCGCCAGGGGTACGGCACCCTGATCAACGTCGCCTCCGCGCTGACCGGCGCGGGCCTGCCGCTGCAGTCGGCCTACGCCTCGGCCGCCCAGAGCACGATCTCGTTTACCCGCACCCTCCACGAGGAATTACAGGGCACCAATATCGACGTGAGCCTGGTGCTCGCCGGTTCGATGGCCACGCCCCTGGCCACAAAGCACGCGCGCAGCAAGACCGGCATGATGCCCAAGTCCATGGGCCCGGTCAGCCACCCGAAGACGGTCGCCAAGAAGCTGGTCAAATGCGCCGAGCGCCCCGCCGAGGTGCTCACGGCCAATCTGTCCTCGAAGGCGTTTTATCCGGCCAGCCGGGCCGCCCCGGGGCTGCTCGGCCGGATGCTGGGGGCGGTCGGCGATCGGCTCCAGATGACTCGGCACCCCGAGGCCTCCCACGGCCACGACAACGTCGACGAACCGATGCCCGGCGAAGGCTCGGTGCTCGGCGCCGAGGAGCCCACCGTCCAGCGATTGGGGCGCTGGGCCCGCAGCCACCCCGGCCGCGTGGTGCTGGGCGCGGCCGTCTTGGCGGTGGCAGCCTTCGCCTTCGCCAGAAGCTTCAGCCACGGTATGCGCGGGTGAGCGGCATATGGCCGTCTTCGCTCATCGCCCGGGCGGGGCCGACGTGGGGCATGCGCTCGCCGGGCGCTTCTTCGCGGGGTGCTGCTTCCTCCTCGGGGGCCTCGAGAAAGCGCGGAATCTCGAGCTTATGCTTTTTGTACCAGGCGATCGGGTCGGCCTTCAGCGCCTCCACAATCCTCGGGAGCACCTCGTAGAGCCTCTTGTTGGGCTCCCAATCCAAAAACTCGCGCGCTCGAGTGATGTCGAGGGCGTAGTGATCGTCGGCTAGATCGACCATCCACGGCTTGATGAACGGATCGCCGGCCAGCGGCGTGTTGTCCTGGAGCCAGGCGCCGAGCTTGGCCAGCGGCTTTGGGATCCGCAGCGTTTTCCAATCTTCGCCGTGTAAGTGGCGTCCGACCATCTTCTGGATCTCGCCGTAGCCCATCACATCGGGCTCACCGACCAGCAGCGGCAGGTGGTCGGGCAACTCGTGACGGCGCGCCACGGCCCGCTCGACGGCATCGGCCAGGTCGTCCTGGTGCAGAAAAGACTGGCCTCGCGACATCTCTCCGGGATAAAAATGGGCGGTGATAGTCCGCTCGTAGATGCGCTGGATCTGGTGGGCGAGCGGCAGCGAATTGCCCTCGTCGTTATAGACGGCGGCGACGCGCAGGATCAGCGCCGGGATGTCCACCCCGATACTGTCGGCACGTGGCGCGTTGCG
>JBKGZI010000394.1:0-5484 GCA_046545675.1 Persicimonas sp. | reverse complement strand
GGGGTTCAGGGGTCCGGGGGTCCGGGGGTCCAGGGGTCCGGGGGGCCAGGAACAGCTTAACGGCAACGACAGTGGTCGTGGTCGTGGTCGTAAACTTAAACCTAAACCTAAACCTAAACCAACACGGCCCAGCTCATAACGCAGCCACCCCCAAACACTACACCACAACACCAAAGCCTCACAAACTCTAACCACATCTCTTCACAACAGGAGCACGCCTTGCTCATCACACACGACAAGATCTACCTCGACGCCACCGGACGAACCACCGACGCCCTTCTCGTGCGGGACGGGCATATTGCCGCGACCGGCGACAAGGCCCGGCAGATGCATCGGGCCGACGAGGAGACCATAACGCCCGACGGCGCATGCCTCTTCCCGGGCCTGGCCGACGCGCATTGTCATCTGTGGGGCGTGGGGCTCCGGGCGGGGACGGTGGATGTGACCGGCTCGGAGTCGCCCGAGGAGGTCTACCGCCGTGTTGGCGCCCATAATCCGTCAGCGTCGCCGAGCGGGTGGGTGCTCGGCTACGGGTGGGATGAGCACGGTTGGGCCGACGGCGCGAGGTTGCATCGCGCCGAGTTCGACCGCCTCTTTCCGGACACGCCGGTGTGCCTGCACCGCGTCGACCGCCACGCGGTCGCGGTCAACTCCGAGGCGCTTCGCCGGGCGGGGCTCGCCGACGATTTCGACCCCGGAGGCGGCGGCCGCGCGTTTCGCGACGAGGACGGCAAGCTGACCGGCGTGCTCGTCGACGAGGCGATACTGGCGATGCTCGACGCCATCCCGGAGACCAGCGAGGACGAGGACCGCCGGGTCTTCGAGCATATCGCGCGCCGCTTTCTCGGCCACGGCATCACCAGCGCGCATATGGCGCTGACCGAGGTCGATCGGCTGTCGATGCTGCGCGATATGGCCGGCGCGGACGAATTGCCGCTGCGGGTCTACACCATCGTCAACGCCTCCGACGAGCGCATCAACGAGGTGCTCGCCGCCGGCCCGTCGCACGACCCCGACGGCTGGTTGTCGATCGCGGCGGTCAAACTCTTCGCCGACGGCGCGCTCGGCTCGGAGGGCGCCCACTTGCTCGAGCCATATAAAAGCGGCGGCCGCGGCCTGGTGATGTGCGAACCCGAAGAGCTCACGCGCCAGGTGGGCGCGTTTATGGACGACGGCTGGCAGGTCGCCATCCACGCCATCGGAGACGCCGGCGCGCGCGACGTGCTCGATGCCTTCGCCGCCGTGCCCCGCAAGCGCCGCGACGAGCTCCGACCGCGCCTCGAGCACGCCCAGATGCTCACCGAGACCGACTGCATCCGGCTAAGCGAGCTATCGACCATCGCCAGCATCCAGCCCATCCACCTGCGAAGCGACGGCGCCTGGGCCCACCAGGCCCTCTCCGACGCCCAGCTCGACCGCCTCTACCCCTGGCCCACGCTGGCCGCCCACAGCACGCTGGCCGCCGGCAGCGACTTCCCCATCGAAGACCCCAACCCCTGGCACGGCATCGCCACCGCGATGACCCGAAAGACCACCACCGGCGAGGCGTTTTTTGCCGAGAAGGCGCTCACACGCGAGCAGATTCTGGCGGCGTATACGACCGGCGCGGCCTATGCGGCTCATTGGGAAGATGTGCTCGGCAAGCTCGACGAGGGGTATGTGGCCGACGTGATCGCGTTGGATCGCGATGTGTTTGAGGCGACGGCTGAGGAGATGTGGGAGATGGAAGTTTTGGGGGTTTGGTTGGGTGGAGAGGCGGTTTAGCGCCTAAAACGTGAACGTGAACGTGCACGTTCACGTTCACGGGGCGGCCCGCCCCCTCCTACTCCCCTTCCCTCACAACCCTCAAATCCTCCTTACAAGCCGCATCAAAATCCAGAGTCGCCTCACCGCCGAGCCGGTCGCGCAGCACGTCCATCACGTCCGTGCCCTCGTAGGCCCAATACATCACGCATTCGTCGTTGTTGCAGTGCCTGCCGTGCTCGATGTCCTGGTGGTTCGACTGCGGCTCGACCCCGGCGTTGACCAGGCCGAGGACGTGGCCGATCTCGTGGGTCCAGATGGCTCGCTCGGCGAATTTGCATAGCTCGTCGCCGCTCAACAGCCCGCCCCGACAACTGTCCTCGAGGGTCTTCTTGAAGATGACGATATTCTGATTCTCCCAGGCCAGGCCCAAGATGCGGCTATCCCCGTCGTCGGCTTCGTAGTGGCCGTCGACGAAGGTCACGTGCATCTTGATGGTGTTGTCGCCCACCGACAGATCGTTGTTGTCCTCAGCCAGCGCGAAGAGCTCCGAGTTGGTCCACTCGTGATCCTCGCCGCGCGAGGTGATCGTCTGGTCGCGCTCGACGGCGACGCCGTCGGGCTTGTCGACCAGCCCTTCGAGGCGGCCGGTGATCTCGGCGTCTGTCTCGGCGT
The DNA here is from genome assembly GCA_046545675.1 of Persicimonas sp. Lineage (GTDB taxonomy): Bacteria > Myxococcota_A > Bradymonadia > Bradymonadales > Bradymonadaceae > CAYLTX01. The sequence continues at coordinate 3,066 of JBKGZI010000394.1, read as the reverse complement.
AGGGCTCGTAGCCGTCGACATAGTCGACCTCGAGGACCAGGCGGCTGAAATTGTCGCTCTTTAGATAATTCTCGACGCGGGTCTGACCGGCGTCGGCGTCGTCGTCGCCGCAGGCGGATAGGGCGAGGAGTGAGGTGCTGAGGAGGACGGTGAGCCAGACTGTTGTACTTCGCATAACCTCTAAACCACTAAAAAGGATGGAGTTTCTAGATGTCAGGGCGCAGGATGACAGAAAGGTGGAGGTGATTGCAAGGTGGGGTGCCACGCCCCCACCGTAAATCCACGATCGGCACACCCTTTGCACTCTCCTCCACATAGTCCCAACTACTTGCGAATGAGATACCGCAACCCATGAAGCACACCACCCGCACACTCCTCCTGACCGCTCTCCTGATGCTGTCAGCGACGCCGGCCCTCGCACAGACGCAAAGCGGCCCCGCCACCGGGTGCCTGCCAACCGATCCGGGCTGTACACAGCAGCCGGCCGACGAGGGGCCCGCGACGCGCATCGACCCGAAATTTCACTTTCTCGAGCGGGTGCTCGCCAGCGAGGGTCGCGACTCGGCGGTCTTTGGCCCTGACGGGGCGCCGTCCAACGTCACCGACGAGGGTGTCGGCGCTACGCTTCGCTTCGCCGATGAGATCTCCGAGCAGATGGCCGCCACGCTCGAGCAACAAGGCGTCGAATTTGCTCGCCGGGATGGGGAGTTCGTCCACGTCGGGGAGGTGTACTCGGCCTTCGTCGCCTGGGAGGCGCTCGAGTTTTTGGCCGAGCATCCGCTGTTGGTGCGCGCCGAGGTGAGTTGGTCGCCGCTGGTCCTGGAGCCGCTCGAGGTCACCTCCGAGACCGTCGGCGCCGCCCAGGCGCACGTGCTCCCCGAGATGGAGGTCGACGGCAGCCGCGTGACCATCGCCGATATCGACAGCGGCTTTGACGTGCTGCATCCGCACCTCTTTCGGGCCGACGGCGGTTACTTCGACTGGATCGACGAGAACGAAAACGGCCTCTTCGACCCCGGAACCGACAGCGTCGAGGTCGACGGAGCGACCGTCGAGCTTCGCGTGCTCGACTCGACGACCATCGAGGGACGCGAGATGACCAACGAGGACGAGGTCCTCCAGCCCGACTCCGATTGGCTCTACGCCGACCTCAACGGCGACGGCGAGCGCAACGTCGGCCCGGAGAACTTCGACGAGTCCACGCCCGCCTATGGCGAGCCGATCTTCGTGGTCGACGACGTCGACAAAAATGGCGAACTCGCCCCCGGCGAGAAGCTCGTGCGTCTGAAGACATCGAAATTCCTCAAGGTCATCGCCGGAAGCGAGGTCTTCGAGCGCGGCACGAACCTCATCGACGCCGCCGACAGCGCGGCCGCCGAGGAGCCCGGCCACGGCACCGGCGTGAGCAGCATCCTGAGCGGCGGCCAGAAGGGCTTTCACAACCGCGTGGGCCTGGCCCCGGGGGCCGACATCATCGGCTACGCCTACGGCGGCCAGGACTCTCAGGGGAGCCAGCCCGGCCGCGCCTTCGACCACCAACTCTCCGCGCTCGACGACGCCATCGCCGAGCGCGCCACGCTGATGCTCCACGAGTGGACCAATATCGTCTGGGTCACCCACGACGGCTCGAGCAATATGGAGTACGCGATGGATCAGGCGCGCCAAGAGGGCGTCATTCAGGTCAACCCGCTGGGCAACCTCAACCAATCCGACAAGCACGCCCACCGCGAGGTCGACGCCGGCCAGGCCGTCGAGCTCGACTTTCATATCGGCGACGGCTTCCAATATGGCCGCGACACCTATCCGTATGGGACGGTCTATCTGTCGGTTTTCTGGAGTGCGGACCATCAGCCGTCGATCACCCTCGTCGATCCAAACGGGGAAGCATACGAGGTCCCGCTGGACGACCAACCCCGAGACGCCGGCGAGGCCCGCGTCTACGGAAGCCTCGACGTCACCGATCGCGGCACACGTCACGCCGGACTCGCGCTGTGGCGCGACGACCGCGAGTCGCTCGTCCAGGGCGATTGGACCTTACGCGTCGAAGATCTCGACCAAGCCGACGAGCTGACCGCGCGCATCTCCGACATGTATTCGAGCTGGGGCCGCGGCATCTATTGGACCGAGGCGACGGCCGATTACGGCACGATGGTCTTCCCGTCGTCGGCCGACTCGGCGTTTGGCGTCGCCGCCTTTGGCGGGCGCGCAGACGTTCCCAACGACTCGGCCCCCGGCGAGCTTCGCGGCTACTCCGGGCGCGGGCCAACCCTCGACGGCCGCCGCGGCGTGGACATCGCCGCGCCCGACGACCCCTTCGCGGCGCTGGGCGTGACATCCCAGTGGATCGACGCCGGCTACGGCCGAAGCTGGTTTAGCACCTTCGGCGGCACCAGCGGCGCCGGCCCGCACGTGGCCGCCGCCATCGCGCTGCTCAAGCAGCAAAACCGCGACTGGGGCCCCGACGAGCTCGAGCAGAGCATCGTCGACGCCGCCTTTGACGCCGGACTCGCCCCCGAGCATGGCGACTACCCGAATATGCACTGGGGCTACGGCAGGCTCGACGTCTTCGACGCCCTCTACGGCATCGCCAGACCCGGCGAGGACAACGCCGCCCCGCACGCCAGCCTCGAGTTGGACACCGGCGCAGCCATCTCCCTCGACGCCTCCGAGAGCAACGACCCCGACGGCGACGCCCTCGAGTACCGCTTCGACTACGACTACGACGGCCGCTGGGACACCGGCTGGTCGACCCAGTCCAGCGCGGCGGTGAGCCCGGAGTTCTTCGAGGACTTCGACGCCGACGAGTTCAGCGCCCGCGTCCAGGTGCGCGATCCCAGCGGCGCCCGCGGCGGCGCGTTCGCCACCGGCAGCCTCGACGGGCTCCCGGGGTCTGAGCCGGACGCCGGCAGCGGTGCCGACGCAGGCGCAGATTCGGGGATCACCGTTCAGCAACCGAGCCAGCAATCCGACGACAGCGGCTGCGGCTGCGCCAGCGGCTCGGGCGCGCCGCCGGTTGGCGGGATATTTTTGGCGTTGTTGGTGGTTGGGAGTTGGCGTGGAGTGAGG
>JBKGZI010000393.1:0-5486 GCA_046545675.1 Persicimonas sp. | reverse complement strand
CGGCGAGCTCTTCGAGATGAAGCCCAAGTTCGCCAAGCAGCTCGTCACCGCGTTTGCCCACATCAATGGCCAACCGGTCGGACTGGTCGCCAACAACCCCAAGGGGGGCCTTGGCGGCGCGCTCGACAACGACTCGGCCGACAAGGCGGCGCGGTTTGTCAACCTGTGCGACTCGTTCAACATCCCCCTGGTCTTCTTCCAAGACGTGCCCGGCTTCATGGTCGGAAGCCGCGTCGAAAAGGCGGGGATTATCCGCCACGGCGCCAAGATGCTCTACGAGGTCTCCAAGGCGACCGTCCCGAAGATCACCGTCATCGTGCGCAAAGCCTATGGCGCCGGCTACTACGTCATGTGCGGCAAGGCCTACGAGCCCGACCTCCTGGTCGCCTGGCCCACCGCCGAGATCAGCGTCATGGGCCCCAACGGCATGGTCGAGATCTTCGCGCGCGGCATGATGAATAAGATGGGCGGCGACGTCGACGAAGAGGCGTTCAACGCGCAGAAAAAGCAGATGGTCCAGATGATCGAACCGCATATCGACATCTATAAAGTCGCCGGGCGCGGCCTCATCGACGAGGTCATCGACCCGCGCGAGACCCGCGACTACATCATCCAGGGCTTGAAGCTCTCGGAGAACAAACAGGTCGAGCGCCCCTGGCGCAAATCGGGCGTGCGACCCGTCTGAGTGCCGTGACAGCAAAAAAGGCCGCCCCGTAGAGTTGTGACTCCTCTGCGAGGCGGCCTTTTGTGTTTTAGAGAGTTAGAAAGTCAGAAAGTGAGAGAGTTAGATACTGCAACTGCTCTCAATCAATCTTTGACGCCGATACGGTCCAGGACCGTCTGCAGCACCTCGTAGTCGTCGTAATAGATCTCGACTTTGCCCTTGCCGTGCTTGTCCCGGAGTTTGACGCGCGTGCCCAGGGCGTGCTGGAGCTGGTTGGTGATGTGGCGGGTCTGGGAGTCCTCGCGGTAGGTGGGCTTGTCGGAGCCGGGCTTTGGCTTTTTGTCGCCCTCCTTTTCCTTCATCGACCGGGCGAGCTCCTCGGCCTGCCGGACCGTCAGCCCCTGCTTTACGATACGAGTCGCCAGTCGCTGGGCGATATTGGCGGATAGCCCGACCAGCGCGCGCGCATGGCCGGCCGACAACTCGCCGGTGGCGACCAAGTTGCACACCTTCTGGGGCAGCGTGAGCAGCCGGACCGCGTTGGCGACCGTCGAGCGCGACTTGCCGACCTGCTGGGCGATATCGTCCTGGGTGAACTCGTATTCTTCGAGCAGCCGCGCGTAGGCGCTGGCCTCTTCCATCGGGTTGAGGTCCTCGCGCTGGACGTTCTCGACCAGCGCGAGCGCGTAAGCCTCGGCGTCGGTGACGTCCTTGACGACCGCCGGCACTTGCTCTTCGCCGGCCATCTGCGCCGCCCTCCATCGGCGCTCGCCGGCGATGAGCTCGTAGCCATCGTCGGCCTGACGCACCACCAGCGGCTGGATGACCCCGCTCTCCCCGATGCTCTCGGCGAGCTCTCGCAGGCCGGCCTCATCGAAGTCGCAGCGCGGCTGCACGTCGGCCGGTCGAATTTCGTCGAGCGCCAAGTATTGATACTCGCGCGGATTTCCGTCCTGCTGCTGGCGCGGGATCAACGCCCCGAGACCACGCCCCAACGCGCGACGGCGCTGGCTGGAGGACTTTTTGTCGTCAGAGTCACTCATGTCTAATAACTGCAGAAAGTAAGAGAGTGAGAAAGTAAGAGAGTGAGAGAGCAAGAAGGTTGTACCAAGCGTATTAAGTGAGCCGTGAGCCGTTGCATTATCTAACTTTCTTACTTTCTCACTTTCTCACTCTCTGCTGTCCCCGAACCTATCTCACTCTCTGCTGTTCAGTGTTTGGTCGGAATCGATTGCGATTCAAGAACTCACGGGCAAAACTTCGATAGGTCTTCGCGCCGCGCGAGCTGTCGTCGTAGCGGATGATCGGCTCGCCGTACGACGGCGCTTCGCTCAGACGCACGTTGCGGGGGATCTTGGTGTCGAAGACCAACTCGCCGAAGTGGCGGTTGACCTCGTCGGCGACCTGCTCGCTCAAGTTTGTGCGCCCGTCGTACATCGTCAACAGCACACCTTCCCAGGTCAGGCGAGGATTGAGGTAATCCTGGACGAGCTCGACGGTCTCGTTGAGCATGCCCACGCCCTCGAGCGCGTAATATTCGGCCTGGATGGGCACCAGCACCGTGTCCGCGCCGGCCAATGCGTTGATGGTCAGAAGCCCCAGACTCGGCGGACAATCGATGATAATGAAGTCGAATTCGAGCTCCATATCGCGCAGCTCGTCGCGCAGTCGGTACTCGCGGGTCGAATGCGAGACCAGCTCGATCTCGGCGCCGGCCAGATCGGTGGTGCTGGGCACCAGCGCCAGGTTGTTCATCTCGGTCGGAATCGCCAACGCGTCGACGCCGGCATCCCCCATCAACAGGTCGTAGCTCGACGCCTCGAGCTCCTTGCGGTCGACCCCCAATCCGCTGGTGGCGTTGCCCTGCGGATCCAGATCGAGCAGGAGCACCCTCGCCCCTTCGTCAGCCAGGCACGCCGCCAGATTGACAGACGTCGTAGTCTTCCCAACGCCCCCCTTTTGATTCGCAATTGCAATAACCTTATTCACATCCACCTCGACTCGGGCCATCCCCCGACCCACCGTCGGAATACGTAAAACGAATTCGCCGCCACAATATCACGGCTGATCCGATAAACTTCAACAGCGAATTGGGGGTTCACTCGGTAGGCTGTGCTGCGGCGGCGCTGACGTGGCGAGATAAGATGGCGTCCAAGCGTTTCCTGTCGATCGGCTTGACCAGATAATCGACCGCGCCGAGTCGATTGGCCTTGGCTTCGTCGTGGGTGATACTGCCCACCACCGTCGGGATATCGGCGGTGTCCGGGTCGGCCTTGAGTTCGGCGAGCACCTGCCAGCCGTCCATCTCGGGCATCACGATATCCAAGATAATCAGGCCGGGGCAGATACCTCGCGCCATCTCCAGCCCCTTGTCTGCCGACAACGCCGAATAAACGGAGACGTCGCGGTCGCCCACGAAGCGCTGGATCAACTCGTGGGTGCTGGGGTCGTCGTCGATGATCAACAGGTCGACCCCCGAGCTGTCCTCGGAGATCAACTGGAGCCCCTGGAGCGTCTCGGAGGCCAGACGCGACTTGGCGGTGGCGGCGCTCCGGCCCGACGGGATCTTCACTCGGAACGTGCTGCCCTCGCCGGGGGTGCTCTCCACCTGGATGTCGCCGCCGAGCACCTCGCAGAAATTCTTGGAGATCGTCAGCCCGAGGCCGGTGCCGCCGTATTGGCGGGTGGTCGATTCGTCAGCCTGAGTAAACGCCGCAAAGATCTCCGAGATTTTGTCCTCTCCGATGCCAATGCCGGTGTCCGCGATCTCGAAGACGAGCCAGTCGCGATCACGCTCGGAGTGGGTCGTCACCGCCAACGTGACCGTGCCGTGGTCGGTAAATTTGCCGGCGTTGCTCAATAGATTGACCAGCACCTGTCGAAGCTTGGTGCGATCGGTGCGGATCTGGCCGACCTCCGCGCTGCAATCGACCACGAAACGATTGTTTCGCTTGTGGATGCCCGGCTCGCACAACGCGCTGACATTCTCGACGAGCTCGCTGACCGGAAACTCCTCGATGTCCAGCTCGAGCTTGCCCGCCTGAATCTTGGACATATCCAGCACGTCGCTGATCAACGACACGAGGTGCTTGCCGGCCAGGCGAATCTTCTGAAGGTCCGAGGCAACCTCGATATAACCCAGCGCTTCGGCATCCTCGGTCACCAACTCCGAATACCCGATGATCGCATTCAGCGGGGTGCGCAGCTCGTGGCTCATATTCGCCAAAAACGCAGCTTGGGCTTCGCGGGCCTGACGGGCTCGCTCGGCCTCCCCCTGCGCCTTTCGAACCTCGGACTGCGCCTGACGCTTCTCGTCGAGCATCTCGCGCAGCTTGTCGCGCTCCTCGATGAGCTGGGCGTGCAGATCCTCCATCTCCTGCGACGCCGAATCCGAGGACCCTTCGCGCCGGATATGCTCCTCGTCGGCGCTGCGGTAGGCTTGGTCGACCTGTTTGACAAATTGCAGCCAGTCCTCGCGCGCCGGGGGCTCGTACAAGTCGTCGATGCCGGCTCGTTGAAGCTGGCGTTTGAGTTCCGAATGCAGTTTATCCAGTTGATCCATAGACTAAAGCCACCTGTCATCGCCGTCGTTCTTCACCCAAATACCCTTCAAATATTTACTGACAAACGTCAGCCTCATCATTTGGTGATGCAGCGCGCTGGCGGCGAACTGACCGCGATATCCCCACATCTCTATAAATAACTCATTTAAGTATGGGCGATTGGAGACACTCTGACAACGATTGAATTGGCATCATTTGCGCAATCCCGTCGATTCTGCGGCCCAACCATGAACCCACACGGCTATTTCTCGCATCCAATCGGTGGAGTATTGCGCCTCCCGGCACGACGGAACGACCATGCGACTTCGCCACCTCGGCTACGCCTGCATCAATTGCTCGCTGGACCTGACCACGGGTCGATCGCTCCGGCTCGACAACCTCGCCGATGCCTACGTCTCCGAGATCATCGAGGCGAACCTCGAGGCGCTGGGCCGCATCCTCGCCTGGAATGTCGAGCACGGCCTGAAATTCTTTCGGATCAGCTCGAGCGTCATCCCATTTGCCTCCCACCCCGACTTCCCCATCGACTGGCGCGCCCGCTTCGCCGACCAGCTCGACGCGATCCGCGACTTCGGCCGCGCCCACGGCCTGCGCCTATCGATGCACCCGGGCCAGTACACCGTCCTCAACTCCAACCGACCCGACGTCGTCGACCGTGCCATCGCCGAGCTCGACTACCACGCCCGCTTCCTCGAGGCGGTCACCCCCGCCGGCGGCGACATCGTCCTGCACGTCGGCGGCGCCTACGGCGACAAGGCCAGCGCCGTCGACCGCTTCGCCCAGAACTTCGCCCGTCTATCCGAAGCCGCACGCGACCAACTGGTCATCGAAAACGACGACACCGTCTACACCCTCGACGAGGTCCTCGACCTCAGCCGCCGCGTCGCCCGCCCGGTCGTCTTCGACATCTTCCACCACCGATGCAACCACCCCGGCGAGCACTGGCGAGACGGGCTGGTCCAAAAGCTCGAGGCGGTCAACCTCAGCTGGCCCGACCGTCCCCCCAAACTGCACATCTCCACCGCCCGCCACCTCGGCAAGACCACCCACGCCGACTTCATCACCCCCGACGACGCCACCACCCTGCTCGACCTCATGGCCCAGGTCGACACCGACCGCCCCTTCGACCTCATGGTCGAGGCCAAAAAAAAGGACCTCGCCGCCCTCGCCCTCCACGCCGAGTTCATCGATTAGTGAGAAATGCTTAATACTACAACGTCACTTTGAGTCGATTGAAGGAAACCGCGCTGCCAGAAAAA
>JBKGZI010000392.1:0-5498 GCA_046545675.1 Persicimonas sp. | reverse complement strand
AAGACGTCGCAAGTCGAGGCAAGAACCAAGAACCAACCACCAAGAACAGGTGGGTCATCGCGAGACGATGCGAAGAGTCTGGCAGACTCGTAAACCACAAGATTTCCGTGTTTCTACTTACGTGGAGGTGAGCCAATGCGGCATGGCCGGGCTTGTGTATTGGCTAATGGCCATCACCGGGTCTGCCGTGTGGATTCCGCTCACTCTCGTCGGCGCCCGCGACCTGCACCGTGGACTCGCCGACTGAGCGAGAGCGGTCCAGGTTGACCTTGCTTCTTGCGCCCTCGTGATTTAATTTGGAATAAGTCATTCAACGGTTTAGTTGAATGGTTGAATGCGCGCCGGGTCTATGTGGCGCGATCATCGCGAATGAGAGGAATTTATGACCAGGAAGACCAAGACAGCGAACGAGGCACGCACCTTCAAGGACCGCGTCTTTTCCGAGGTCGAGCGGCTCGGAAAGGCGTTGGGGAGTCGCCGGCGGCTCGAGCTTTTGGACCTGTTGAGCCAGGGGCCGCATAGCGTCGAGGAGTTGGCCGCAGAGCTCGGCGTGAGCGTGGCGAGTGCGTCGCAGCATTTGCAGAAGCTCAAGGGGGCAAACCTCGTGTCGAGCACGCGCGAGGGCTCGTACGCCTATTATCAGGTCGCCAACGACGAGGTCGCCGACTTCTACGCCAGTCTGCGCCGCCTCGCCCAGGCGCAGCTTCCGGGGCTCGAGTCGACGGTGCGCGAGCGCTTCGGGGACGCGTCGACCCCCGCGGATGAGCCCGAGGCGGTCGTCGAGGAGGTCAGCCGCGGTGATGCGGTGCTCATCGATACGCGTCCACGCGGGGAGTTCGAGGCCGGCCATGTCGCCCAGGCGCGGTCGATCCCGATCGACGAGCTCGAGGAGCGCCTCGGCGACCTGCCGCGCGACCGGCGCATCATCGCCTACTGTCGAGGCCCCTTTTGTAGCTTCGCCGAAAAGGCCGTCAAGAGGTTGCGCGAAGCGGGTTTTGACGCCGCGCGGCTCGACCTCGGGGTCGCTGATTTCAGGAGCATGGGCGTGGACGTCGCACCGGGCTGACAGGGCTCGTCGTGAGGGCAAAACGCTCGAGGTAATCTAGGATTGTCATAGTGGAGATGAACAATGAGTAGCAAAGCAAGTAGTCGCAGCGGCATTCAACTCGGGATTTTGGAGAACTGGGCACAATTTGGCCTACTCATCCTCGTCAACGCCTTTGTCGGCGCGATGGTCGGTATGGAGCGAAGCATCCTGCCGGCGATCGCCGAAGAAGAGTTCCAGATGGTCGCGCGCACCGCGATCCTGTCGTTTATCGCCGTCTTCGGCCTGGTCAAGGCGGCCACCAACTACTTCGCCGGCCGCCTCGGCGACCGCTTCGGTCGAAAGGCGGTGCTCATCGGCGGCTGGCTCATCGCGCTGCCGGTGCCCTTTTTGCTGATGTGGGCGCCCACATGGGGCTGGATTATCTTCGCCAACGTCTTGCTCGGCGCCAGCCAGGGCCTGACCTGGTCGACCACGGTGATCATGAAGATCGACCTGGCCGGGCCCAAGAACCGTGGCCTGGCCATGGGTCTGAACGAATTCGCCGGCTATTTCGCGGTCGCCGGCGCGGCGCTGGCCACCGGCTGGGTGGCGGCCAACTGGGGGCTTCGGCCGGAGCCGTTTTATCTGGGTGTTGGCTTCGCGGTGATCGGAACGCTGCTGTCCGTCTTCCTGGTGCGTGAGACAAAGGGCCACGCGCTCTTCGAAGCCGAAAACCACGTCGATCACGCCGATCACGTCGAGGATCGCTCGGCGTTGAGCGCCAAAGAGGTCTTCTTTCGCACCACCGTAACCAATCCGGACCTGTCGTCGACCAGCCAGGCGGGCTTCTTCAACAACCTCAACGACGGATTGGCCTGGGGCCTGTTCCCCATCTTCTTCCTCGCCGCGGGCATGAGCCTCGAGCAGATCGGTTGGCTGGCGGCCATCTATCCGGCCGTGTGGGGCATCGGCCAGCTATTCACCGGCGCCTGGTCCGACAAAGTCGGCCGCAAGTGGCTGATTGTCGTGGGGATGTGGACCCAGGCGGTGGGTATCGGGCTGACGGCATTATCGAGCCAGTTCTGGGGGTTTGCCGTGGGCGCAGCCTTGATGGGCGCCGGCACCGCAATGGTCTATCCGACTTTGCTGGCAGCGATCGGCGATGTCGCCCATCCCACCTGGCGCGCCTCCTCGGTGGGCATCTATCGGCTGTGGCGCGACTCCGGCTACGCCGCCGGCGCGCTGATCGCCGGGGTGGTCGCCGACGCCCTCGGGATGACATGGGCCTTGTGGCTCATCGCCGGCCTGACGACAGCGTCCGGAGTGGTCGTCGCCGTTCGTATGCGCGAGACGCTACGCGCGAAGCCGGCGGAGGCCGACGCTGCGAAGTGTGTCGAAGTCGCCTTCCTCCGCGAGCACCTCGAACGCGACGAGGACGTCCTCGTCGTCGACGTGCGCTCCCCCGAGGAGTATGCCGAGGCTCATGTCGACGGTGCGATTAACGTGCCCCTCGACGAGATCGAGGCGCACCTGGACGAGTTCGCCGCCAGGAACCTCGTGGTCACCGTATGCAACAAAGGCGGCGGACGCTCTGAGCAGGCTGCGTCCGATCTTCGCGCAGCGGGTATCGGTCAGGCCCGCTCGCTATGTGGCGGGACCCTGGCGTGGAAGCAGCTTGCTTAGTACTACAACGTCACTTTCGACGTGAGCGCCTTCGGCGAGGCCATGAAACCGAGGCCAAGGCGCCGGCTCGCATACGGTTAAACCGCATAAAGGCGATGCGGTTGAGCATCGTCGAGAGACGGCAACGCAGGCATCGGATTCATGGGCCGACGAGGCGCCGCGAGGGAAGTGACGTCGTAAGATTAGACCTATCGTACGGGTTTAGCGCATTTGAGGAGCGCAAATTTGTCACCGCGCAGCTCGACGGGCGTGGTCGTGATGCATCAAAACACGAGCACGCGGTCGGCTTCGGCGGTCCAGTCGGCCAATTCGCCCATATCGCTGCGGTGGGTGCCGTCAATGAGTTCGTCTTCGGTGATCCCGCGGGCGTCGATGCAGGAGCCGCAGACGCCGACTTTCGCGTCGCGACGCAGGACGTTCTTAATCATCAACTCCAAATTATAATACCCCTGCGGGACCTTCTGGCCGCCCTTGGCACAGGCGGCGGCGTCACCGATCAGGAAGATCCTGATAAGCTGGTCTTCTTTTTTCGCCAGCGCGCCGGCCACTCGAATTCCGTTGTAGCTGCGCTCGGTGCCGTAAGGGCCGTCGTTCAAAATAAAGAGTGTCTTGGTCATGGGTCTGCTCCCGTTGAGAAAGTACGCGGCTTCTTTGCCGCTGCGAATGGAGTTGCCGTTGCGAATAGACGCACTCATTGCACGTCTGCGATGTTGACCGCAAAAGTTACGCGGTCCGATGTCCTGGCCGCTGGCGCCGGCCTCGTGTGACGGGCCCGGCGCCGGTGTATCTCCTCTTTGAACAGCAATGTGCGTGCCACGTTTAAGTGCAGTCACGGAAATCTTGTGGTTTACGAATCGTGCCAGGCCTTTCGTATCGTCTCGAGTAAACGCACCTGTTCTTGGTGGTTGGTTCTTGGTTCTTGCCTCGATTTGCGACGCTTTACCAAGAACCAAGAACCAAGAACTGTGGCGAATCAAGGCGACGCAGCGAGTGTCTTGAATCTCTCGTCATCCCCAAGACTTACGTGTTTGTACTTAGATCTCAGTCGTTGTCGTGGCGTTCGCGCCATCCACTCATGCCCCCGGCGAGCAGGTCATCGAACTCCTCCTGGCCGATCATCTTTTGTTTTTGCTTTTTGTAGCGTTTCAACACCGTCGAGATAAGCCCCAGGGCGGCCAGCGCACCCAGCGCGATGAACGCGGTCTGGATGGCGTTCTCGGTGCCGGCGGCCAGTTGCTGGCCGGCGTGGCCGAGGTAGGCATAGGCGGCTGCGCCCGGGAGCATCGTCACGAAGGAGGCCAGGGTAAAGTGGCCGAGCTTGATGCGGGTGAGCCCGAAGGCGTAGTTGAGCAAATTGTACGGAAAGATCGGGACCAGCCGCGTAAAGGCCACGAACTTCCAGCCCTCGGCTTCGACGCCTTTGACGACGGTCTCCAGCCGGCCCGAGACCTTCTGGCGGACCCAGCCTCCGGCGACGTAGCGTGCCACTACGAAGGCCGCCGCGGCTCCAAGCGTCGCCCCGACCAGAGCCAGGAGCGTCCCCTGAACCGCGCCGAACAGCGCGCCGGCCGCCAACGTCATCGCCGAGCCCGGCAGGAAGAAGAGGGCTGCAATGACGTAGAGTGCGACGAAGGTGGCAGCTCCCCACATGCCCAGCGAGTCGACGAATTGGCGGATCAGTTGGGGGTCGATGGAGTCGCGGTTGGCGACCGCCCAGCCGATCCCGGCCAATAAGATGACGATCATCACCAGGCGACCGACGCGGGGGCCGAGGCCGGTCGAAGCTTGTTGCTCAGAGGCGACTTGCTCAGAGGCGACTTGCTCAGAGGCGTCTAATTCTTCAGAGGCTTCCATTGCGTTTCTCCTCGGTGGGCGCCGTGGGTTCGTCGATCTCGCGGTGGCTGATGTCGTAGTCACCGGCGGGGTCGACGAAGGGGAGGATCATCAGGTGTAGGAAAGTATTCTTTGCGGGGTCGCGAAATTGTTTGAGCCCGATCTCCATGTCCTCGTGGCCGGCCTCCGGCTGTGGCTTGTAGGTGCCAAAGAGTCGGTCCCACCACGGCAGGCTGAAGCCGAAGTTGGTATTCGTCTCGTGCGGCTCGACCGAGTGGTGGACTCGGTGCATATCCGGGGTGACCAGAAATAGGCGCAGAACGCGGTCGATGGGCTCGGGGATATTGATATTGGCGTGGTTGAACATCGAGGTGGCGTTGAGGATCACCTCGAAGAGCAGGACGGCGACCACAGGCGGCCCCAGCAGTGCGATGGCGGCCGCTTTGATCCCCAGCGACAGCAGCATCTCGATGGGGTGGAACCGAGTGCCGGTGGTCACGTCGAAGTCCAGGTCGGCGTGGTGCATCATATGCAGCTTCCACAGGGCGGGGACCGCGTGGAACATCACGTGCTGTAACCAGACGACAAAGTCGAGCGCGATGACCGAGACGACGATGGCTGCCCAAAAGGGCACGTCGACCACGTTGAACAGGCCCCAACCGTATTCACCGGCCAGGAAAGCGATGCCGACGGCGCCCATCGGGAAGAGCAGGCGCACGATGACACTGTCGGCGATGATGATCAGAATATTGGCCAGCCACCGCGACTTCTTGGAGGTGCGCAAGTGGCGTTTCTCACGCACGATCTCCCACAGAGCCATCGTCGCGAAGATACCGACGAAAACGCCCATCCGAATGACGGCGGCGTTTTCCAATAGTAAATCGTCCATCGAAACTCCTCATGCTAGATGAATCGTGCCAGCCGTGTTGTGTCGGCTTCGCTGGGTCAGCTCCAC
>JBKGZI010000391.1:0-5500 GCA_046545675.1 Persicimonas sp. | reverse complement strand
CACCATCTTGCTGTGTACGCTTTCAGGCGTACGTGCCAGACCTTCCAGGTCTGGTTTAAAACTCGCGCGTCGAATCGAGCAATTCGGGCACAAAGTTCTGACGTGTTTGATAGACGCTCTCGCCGTGACCATCGTGCCACGGCGTGATCCTCTCCCCGGGCGGCACATGGTGGCTCGCCTCGACGTCGATCCCCTCGAATTCAAATTCGGTGACCTTCTCGGTCTCCGTCGTCGCCCCGTCCTGTTGGGCGAGCGCGACCGATGGGAAGAGAAGACCTAATAGACTCGCAGCAATGAGCAGGCGTTTCATGGCGTCCCTCGAAGCAGGCTCAGTAGTGTTGGCTGTGCTTCGAGTATAGCCACCCGCGGCCGCGCTGGCCACTCCAGGGCAGGATGCCCGGGCACCGGTAGGCTGCTCCGGCCGGGCACCGGTGCCAGACCTTCCAGGTCTGGGCGGCTGGGCAAGATGCCCGGCCACCGGTGGTATATCAGCGCAACACACGCCGCCGATAATACGGCACCGCCAACGTCACAATACGCGCGAGCATCAACGTCGTAATCCCCCACCACACGCCTTTAAGCCCCCAGCCCATCGGCAGCACGAGCAGCAGAACTACAGCCGCCGCGCCCGCCGAGGCGATCATCGCCCAGGCCAAGTAGCCGAAGCGCTCGGCGCCCATATAGACGCCGTCCCAGACGAAGACCACGCCGTTTAGCGGCTGGAGGATGGCCACGAAGATGAACAGATCCATGACCATCGCGATCGCTTCAGTGTCGTCGGTAAACAGGCCGGGGAGCACCGGGCGCATGAGCGCGAAGGCCACCGCCAGTAGCACGCCCACGCCCACGCCCCATTGCAGCAGGCGATCGGCCACCGCGCGCGCCTCGTCTCTGTCGCCCGCGCCCAGATGTTGAGCCACCAGCGCCTGAGCGGCCACGGCGAGTGCGTCGACGACCAGCGCCAGGAAGCCCCACAGTTGGTTGGCGACCTGGTGGGCGGCGACGGCGACCACGCCGATGCGCGCGGCGACCGCGGTGGCCAGCGTCATCGTGCCGACCAGCGCGCCCGTGCGAATCAACAGCCGCCAGCCGATCTGCAGGAAAGGCTTCATCTCGGCGAGCTTCGGCCGCACCAGCTCGATGCCGAGCTCCTCGCGGCGCGACTTCAGCAGCAAGTAAAGAAAACCGAATGCCCCGGCCCACTGGGCGACGACGCTGGCCACGGCCGCCCCCGCGATGCCCCAGCCGAGCCCGAAGATGAGGATCGGGTCGAGCACCAGGTTGATCAGGTTGACGCCCAGGATCACCAGCATCGAGGTGCGCGTGTCCAGGTAGCCGCGAAACGCGCCGCGCCCGGCGCTGATCAGCAACACCGCCGGGCCGGCCAGCGCCCGGATGCGCAGGTAGGTCATCGCCGGCTCGCGCAGCTCGCCGGTCGCGCCCATCAGGGTGAGCAGCGGGCCGGCGAAGGCCTCGAGCAGCACGACCGCCACGACCCCTGCGATCACCGCCAACGCAAACGCCTGGATGACCACCTGGCCGGCGGCCTTTTTGTCGCCGCGGCCCAGCGCGTTCCCCACCCGCGGGGTGGTGCCGTAGGCCAGGAAGTTGAACACGATAAACGTCATCGAGAACAGCGCCACGTTGACGCCGAGCGCCCCTAGCTGGGCGGTGCCTAGCTGGCCGACGAACGCGGTGTCGACCAGCGAGACCAGCGGGTCGACCGCCAGACTTCCCAGGGCCGGCACCGCCAGCCCCAGGATGGCCTTATCGTGTTTGTGCTCGAGCGGGAGCAGTCCCATTAGATCCAGATTTCGGACGCCTCATACGGCGACTTCTCGTCGGCGAAGAAGGTGCCGTCGAGGTAGCGGTAACCCTTGTCGAGCTTGGCGATCTGGTCCATATGCTCGGGGCTCAGCTCCACGTCGAGCGAGCCGATATTCTCGGCGATGCGCCCGCGGTTGACCGACTTGGGGATGACCACCGTGTCGCGGGCCAGCGCCCAGGCGATGAGCACCTGCGCCGGGGTGACGTCGAGGTCGTCGGCGATGGCCAGGATGGTGTCGTTTTCGAGCAGCGGCGGCTCGTCGTCGGCGCGGTGCTCGCGCCCCGGTGAGCCCAGCGGCGAGTAGCACGTGAGCACGATGTCCCGGTCGTTACAGTGCGCGATGAGCTCGCGCTGTTGCAGGTGCGGATGACATTCGACCTGGACGACCGCCGGCACCTCGCCGACCGCGCTGAGCGCGTCGATGCGCTGCGGGCCCATATTGGAGACGCCGATCTGGTCGGTGAGCCCGGCCTCTTTGACCGCCTGCATCGCCTCCCAAGTCTCCTCGAGCGGGGCCTCGTCGAGGGTCAGATAATCGTCTCGGCTCTGCGGGTATTGCACGCCGTGGCGAAACGCGATCGGCCAGTGAATCAGGTACAGATCGAGCCGGTCGAGGCGCAGGTCCTCGAGCGTCTTCTCCACCGCCGGGCGCACATGCTCGGCCTGGTGCGAGTCGTTCCACAGCTTCGAGGTCACCCACAAGTCGTCGCGGGTGATGTCGCCCGCCGAGATGGCGTCCTCGATGGCGCGGCCGACCTCTTCTTCGTTGCCGTAGATCGCCGCGCAGTCGACGTGCCGGTAGCCCAGCTCCAGCGCGGCGCGCACCGCGTCGTAGACCTCGCCTGGCTTGGACAGCCAGGTGCCCAGCCCAAAGGCGGGCATCTCGGTTCCATCGCGAAGAGACAGCGTCTTGTATTTGGTCATGTCGTACTCCTCTCATTACTTCAAATGACATCGTTCGGACTGCAGCGCCTCCATAACACGATCGTTCATCAAGTTGAATTGCTGTCACTCCACTGGTCACCGTCGAAGGGCACGCGCACCAGTCGCCGCTGGGCGATCGTCCACCGCTCGTCGGTGACTTGGCGGGCAAAGACCTCGTCGTGAGTGACGAGCAGCAGCGCTCCTCCATAAGAAGCCAGCGCCTCTTCGAGCCGCTCGATCGACGGGATATCCAGGTGGTTGGTGGGCTCGTCGAGCACAGCGAGCGAACAACCTCGCCCGAGGCCTCGGGCGAGCATGAGCTTTCGTGCCTCTCCCGGGGAGGGATGCTCGGTGCGCAACAACGCTTCGGGGTCGACCCCGAGGGCCGCCACGCGCTGCATGACCTCTCCGAGCATGTCGTCAGGCAGCCGTCGCACCTCGACGAGTAGCGACGACGCGCGCTGCTCATCGAGGTGCTGGGGAAGAAATAATAATTCGGTGTCTTCGACCTTCGCCGCCAGGAGGTGTGCAATAAGGGTCGTCTTTCCGCTCGCGTTGGGCGCATCGAGCCAGATACGCTGGCCGCGGCGAAGCGTCACGTCGAGTTCGTCGAAGACAGGCGAATCCCCGTAGCCAATCGGCCCGCAGACACAGCGCGCGACCACTGATTTGCGGCTCTCGCAGGCCTTTACCTGCAGTTCAGCGCCGCGCTCGGCCGCCCAGGACAGCTCGCCGAGATCGGCGGCGACCCTCTCCAGCCGCGAGCCCAGCGCGCCGGCGGCATCAGACAGCGACGCTGTCGCCCGCGAAGCCCGCTCCTTGCGCGCCATACTTCGGGCGTCGGAGTCGCGACTACCGCTCGAGCGGCTGCTGGTGGGGATGGACGCCTGCGCCCGGCGCGCTCGCTCCCGGCGCTCGCTGAGCTGACTGCTCAAATTTCGCCGCTCGCGCTGCAGACTCTCGAGCCGCTCCCGGCGCCGGCGCATCTCGTCCTCCCGGATGCCACGCGCCTTGGTATAGCCTCCCTCGTAGGCATCCAGCCGTGCCGATTCGAGCCACAAGATGCTCGCGCACATCCTGTCGAGAAATCCACGGTCGTGACTGACCAGAATGCCAACGCCCTCGAACTGGTCGAGCGCCCGCGCGAGCACTGCTTTGGCCTGCTTGTCGAGGTGGTTGGTGGGCTCGTCGAGCAGCGCGATCGTCGGCTGGTCGAATAGCGCGGCGGCGATCTGCCAGCGCTTGCGAATCCCCGGCGAAAGCTCCTGCCATCGGAAGAAGTCTTGCGCATCGAGTTCCATCAACGACATCCACCGCAGCGCCTCACCGGTCCAGCATGTTGCAAAATGCTCGACCGCGCCCTCGCCCTCGATGCGCTGCGGGCACCAGGCAATACGCGCGTCTGCGGGCTCCAGGCGCACGTGACCCGCGGAAGGCTGCAGGTGCCCCCGGATCAACTCGAGCAGAGTGGTCTTTCCGGACCCGTTGGGCCCGACCAGACCGGTCCAGCCGTTCGTCAGATGAAATCGAATGTTGCTGAAGAGCTCGGAGCGCCCGCCATAGGCGAACGCGAGGTTCGCCGCACGTAAAACTGTCATCACAACCTTCCCGAAGAGAAGAAAACCAAACGGTTTCTGGGGTCAGTTGTGTAGCTCCATCGTGCGCTCTGGATTATGGATGGGTGTCAGGAGCCGGCCGCCTCGCAAAGAGCCGTGCGGCGTCCACCTCCAACGTAGCACATCTTTTGCGGTGGTCAACACCGCTCGAAACTTGAAGTAGCCCTGTGGCGCCTTAGTGTCTGACACGCGAAATCATCGTGTTTTATGACCACAAAAACAGGGGTTTAGCCATGGCCGACGTCAAGCTCGCGATCATCTATTATAGCAGTTACGGACACAATTATCGGATGGCCAAGCGCGCCGCGGAGGCGGCCGGTGCGGCGGGCGCGGAGGTCCGTCTGCGGCGGGTCCGCGAGACGGCGCCCGACGAGGCCGTCGAATCTCAAGACGCCTGGAAGGAGCACCTCGAGGCGACCTCCGATGTCCCGGTGGCCGAGCCCGATGATCTGGTGTGGGCGAACGCCTTTCTATTTAGCAGCCCGACGCGCTACGGCAACGCATCCAGCCAGATGCGCGCGTTCATCGACACGCTGGGGCCGCTGTGGCAAAAGGGCGAGCTCGCCGACAAGCCGGTCAGCGCGATGACCAGCGCCATGAACACCCACGGCGGCCAAGAGACCACACTCCAGACGATGTACTACACGTTCATGCACTGGGGCTCGATCCTCGTACCGCCCGGCTACACCGACGAGAGCATCGGCGAGAGCGGCGGCAACCCCTACGGCGTCAGCGTCACCGCCGGCGGTGAAGGGGTCACTGACGAGAAGCTCGCCGCCATCGACCACCAGACGACCCGGTTGGTCGAGATGGCTGAGAAGCTGGCTTGAGGGACTGCGGGGTTGAGGGTACTGCAGGCTTGGGGCTCGGGGTTTAGTGCTGGGACATGCACTCGAGTTGGCCGTCGGCCTTCGGCGAGCAGACGCCGAGTTGGCCGCCGCCCAGCCGGCATTGCTCGCCGGCAGTCTCGCAGGTGTCCACCGGCCCTGACGACGAGTCCTGGCCCTGCCCCGGGCATCCCACGCAAAAGAGCAACGCCAACGTTGCGATCCATATTCGCATTGCTCTTTTCCTGCCTCATCGGGATCTATCGGCCCAAACTATCTTCGACAATTCCGGCCCGCCTTCCTAG
>JBKGZI010000390.1:0-5525 GCA_046545675.1 Persicimonas sp. | reverse complement strand
GCGTCGTCGGGGAACCCCCTTCCCTTACGTTGAAAGGCGTGCAAATCACAGGTCGCGGCAGCTAATGATGTGCCATCGATCGGCCGGGCGCGTATGCGCTGATCCTGCGCGATGGCGAGTTGATGATCGTCGATGAGAATAGCGGGTGGTTTTGGCTCGTACAAACGAAGTGGCTAAAAGAAAGATCTCCTTTTATAGTGCCTTCTCGATGCTCGCGATATCACAACGTGGTGGTGCAGGAGGTGACGACATGTCCCCGCCACCTCGCACAGCCGAGGTCTTCATGCATGGTTCCCGCAGTATGGGTCGAACCTGGCTCGCCCTCGCCATCGCCCTCCACTTGATTTGCTCCCACGACGCTGCCCGCGCCGAGTCACCAGCGGTCGAGCAACGCCATAAGAGCCGATCCATGATGGCCCAACGTGCATCGCCGAGACGTGCAAACGATGGCCGAAGGCGCTCGAGGCGCGACCCGGACAGAAGCCGGCGCACCGACGGCACGAAGAAGACCGAGATGAAGAAGCGCTCCGAGACACGCACTCGGGAGAACGAGCGGCCCAATGGGAGCGCCGGCCTCGACGGCTTTCACATGCGGTTCGGTCTCGGGGCTGCCGGTGGCTTCGTGCAGCGCGCTTCGCATGGCTCTGGAGCCGGGATGAGCCTCGACGCCGCCGTCGGGATGACACTCGTTCCTTTCGCCGCCGAAATCGGGCTCTCGGGCGCCTCTCTGGTGGGCGACTCCGATCACCATATGGGCATGCTCTCGATGGACGTCTGGGTCTTTCCGAGCTACTCGCCGCGCGGCGACTACTACGCCTTTACCGGCATCGGCCTCGGCACCATAGGCAGTGGTGACGCCGAGCCCGACGACGGCGCGGCCTTTCGACTCGGCGTCGGGGCCCGCTGGACAGCCCCGGACGAACACCCGCTCTCGTGGCTCTTACGACCCGACAGCTACGGAGTGCGCGCAGGCTACTCGCTGTCGCCATTTGGCGCCGACGAACTCGGGCCCGCCCACGTCCTACTCGTCCAGTTCGAGGTCCAACTCGGGCTGGGCAACCCCTGTGAGCGCTCGGATATATGCTGAGCGTCAAGCTCGACGCCCTGCTCTGGCTGCCCGACGGGCAGATGCGCGTTACCGGCCACCGAGCGCTTTGCTGGGTCCCCCCGAAGAAGCCGTTGCCAAGCTCGCCCACGAGTGTTCTCGCTGGGTCGTCGAGCAGCACGTAATCGGCCGATCGGGGCGCATACAAGGGGCTTCGTCGGGGAACCCCCTTCCCATACGTGCGTACCCCTACGTGCCCTTACATGGCCTTACGTGGTGGCCTTTCGACGAACGTATGTGGCACGACGTGATGGACCGCGTACATGTTTGCACCTAAGATGAACGGGTGAAACTATAATGAGCGTGTGGCTATGACCGAACCGCCCGAACAAAGCTCGAAACGCCCTACGGAGCCGACAGCCAGTCCGTCGCCGGACTACGCCGCCTCGGGCGTCGACCGCAGCCTCATACGGTGGATGCTCTCGCTAACTCCTACCGCGCGCCTGATGGCCATCCAGCAGCAGGTCAACGCGGTCCAGGAGATGAAGGAGCAGATCGATTCGGACTGACTTTCGCCAGATCCTGCGCCTGCTACTCGAGCACGACGTCGACTTCATTTTGGTCGGTGCGCTGTCGGCCGTGCTCCAGGGCGCCCCGGTCATGACTGTCGATGTCGACATCGTCCACCGGCGTAGCGAGGACAATATCGATGCGCTGCTCGACGTCCTTGCCGAGCTGGGCGCATCTTTTCGCGGTCACCCCGGCAAGCAACTCGAGCCGACGCCGGAGCACCTCGCCTCGGCCGGACATCAGTTGCTGAGTACCAAGCACGGCCCGCTCGACCTACTCGGCGCCATCGAACACGGCCTGACCTACGAACAGCTCCTGCCCGACTCGCTCGAGATCGCCCTCGACGACCGGGCGATTCACGTGCTTTCACTCGCCAAATACGTCGAACTCAAAGAGGAATCCACCCAGCCCAAAGACCGGGCGCGGCTGCCCGTCTTGCGCGAGACTCTTCAGATGCAGTCCGACGCCCCAAACGCAGGCGATGCATCTGACGAATGACGACACGAGTGTTTTATCTGGGTCGTCGAGCAGCACCTGATCGACCGCTCGGGCGCATAGAATGGGCCTCGTCGGGGAACCCCCTTCCCTTACGTGCCCTTACGTGCCCTTACGTGGAGGCGAGCAACGGAGCCGCGCGTGAGGCGACGAAAATCCTGCGACGTCTGCGCATAATTTTCGCCCGAACCCCGGTGGCGGACGTCTGTCGCAGCGCCGTGCCGGTTCGACGATGAGTTGGTCAGCCTGGTCTAATCTTTGCTCATCTTGCTTGACGTTCGCGAGGCTTCGATACTGCAGCGAGTCTCTCCCGATAATAAAAGGAGGTAAGGATGTTCGGATACAGCTTTGGTGAGTGGTTTTTGATCGGCATGGTAGTCTTCTTTTTGATAGCGATCCCGGCCGGCATCCTTTTGTATATCTGGCTCCTGGCGCGCCGGGCGGAAAAGCCCGAGGAGTCGGCGACGAGCGGTGCGAGGGAGTCAGCGTTGAAGGGGCTCGAATAGTCGAAGACACCAGCGCACGACTCGACCCCGCCTGCGAACACGTCCACTCGAGCGAGGACGCGCGCACGATTCTGCGCTCTCCAAGACTCCGCCTCGCGGTCGCGATCCCGGTGCGCATGGACGACGGCGCGGACAAGGGGTACCAGCCACCCTACAAGCCGCTGCCACCGAAAGCCCCCACGATCGTAATAAATGCACTGAGACTCCACACAGGCACAAGAAGATAGTCGCTGATTCTTAGTCTGTTTGAGATGTCCAGCTCGTGTGAAATAGCGACCGGACGCGCAGGCGTTGGTTATTTTATAAGCGGGGGGCAAACATGCTAAAAATGCAACCGTCCCTAGAGAGGAAACGCCGTGATTTCTTGGCTTCAAGATCTGCCGTGGATCTACGTGATCATCGCCTGCCTGACCCTGGGGCTGGCCCCCTTCGTCCCGCCGCATATCGTCGAGAAGATCGGCATGCTCGCCAACGGCGAGCTCACCCGGCCGATCGACATCTTCGACTTATTCTTCCACGGCGCGCCCTGGCTGTTGCTGCTGGCGAAGGCCGCCGTCGAACTCTTCGCCCCCTCCGCTGCGTGAGCCGGCAGCAAGCCAGCGCCTCCGCGGAGTCGAGCCGCGACTGGAGTCAGCCGATCTTGAAGACACATTGCCCAACATGTGATAATCGAAGGCCTATTGCCACTGACTCGACCACCTAAGATGAACCTCCATGCCCTCGGTCGCCGCCTTCCTGCCTGAAGTTCGTGTGTTCTCTCCACTCTTCGAGATAGCCGGAGTTCTCAGCCTGCTGCTGCTGGCCAACGCCGTCTGGCGCAACCGAAAGGGAGTCGACGTCGGGTTCGTCGAGTGGCTGGCGCCGGCGGGATGCCTGGTCGTGGCAGGGTTGGCCGCCTCGTTCTGGAGATTGGAGGCGATTCCCGGCCTCATGGCCGCCGACGACTGCAATCCGCAGAACAATCCGTTCATCCTCGCCAACCATTTGAAATGGGCCGAGCGTGCGGTCGCCTATGGGACGTCGTTCGGGGTCGCGCTGATTGCGCCGGTGTTGTTCTTCCTCGCTTCGACCGGCAGTGGCTTGCGCGACGAAATACCCCGACGGGTCTGGTGGCTGCGCGGGGCGGCCATCCTCGGCGCAGCGGCGCTCCTTGGCTGGTTGTGGCTGGCCCTGCCGATCATCGTCTTTGGGGAGACGGCTCCGAGCGATTTGACCGAGCGTTACCTCGAGCTCTGGAGCGGTGTGCCACCGGCGAGGTTGCGGATCATCCTCTATGCGGGTCTGACGCTGCTGGTCGGATTGGCGCTGGCCCGCGCGAGCCGATTCGAGGAACCCCGCAGACGAATGCTCGCGCTCACCGTCGCCGGCCTGGTCGGTGTGGGGCTGGTGGCGCTCTCGACAGAAAGCGCGCTACTTCTGCCGGTGGTCGAGGCCTACAGCTCGTCGACCATGGACAACGTTCATCAGATGGTTGCTCGCGCCGTCTTGCCCGACACGCTCCAGCCCTGGTGGATGCTCTCGACCCTATCGACCGTGGTGTCAATCGCGCTGCTCGGGGTCGCAGCGAGCTTCGCCGAGTCCGGCCCATGGCGCCTACCGCGCCCCCCAAAGGCCGTCGGAGGCGCCGTGGCCGTCGCGCTCATCGTCGGCGGGCTGTACTGGCAGCGCGATACCCGCGCAGAGTACTTCGGCGACGTCCAGCAGATGGTCGAGGGCCCCTTCGAGGCACTCACGGACCACCGCGCGCTGCCTCGATCGAACTCGGCGCTCTCGCACGAAGATTTCATTACCATCGAAGCGACCCGAGGAGGGATTCAGGTCTTCAACGGCACCTGCAAAGTGGGTCTGGATGGACCATACGCAGTTGAATTCGAGGACGGCCAACTTCCAGAAGCAGACGCCGGCACCGGCCTCATCGACGCCCTCGTCGGCCCGCTCGAGCAAGCTAAGGAGGCCCGCAAGCGCCAGACGGAGTTGCTCAACCAGCGCTTCGATCCAACGCTTCTGCTGGTGATCGAGCGCACTACTCCGCTCCGACTGATTGCGAGAATTCTAGAAACGGCGAGGCAGCTCGAATTTTATAAATTCAAGCTCGCCGTTGCCCACGTCGAGAAGGAGTACCCGGAGCTCGAGCCCGACCGAAGAGAGTTCAGCGTGTTCAACATGACCTCTGCAAAAGCAGGCCCCTTGCAGGCCAACACGGCCGTCATCGACGTGCGACCGGCTGGGTTTGAAATACGAGCGGAGGGCGCATGGATCCCGCACCGAAAGGGTTGTCCAGCCAACGGACCGACGGTCTGTTTGAAGGACACCGAGGCCAATCCTAATGAGGACTTCCGCACCGCCCGCCACACGACACTGACCGACTCCTCCGCCAGCGCCCACGCCGCCCTCGAAGACGGCATCGGCGCCTATGACTTCGTCAAGCTCTATCGATTGCTCGAGCGCATCAAGGATAAGGCTCCCGAAGAGACCATCATCTACGTGACTGGCACGGAAGATATCCCGCTCGAAATGCTCGTCAGAGTCATGGACACCGCGCGATACAAGCGAGAACTCCCCGACGACGCCACCAACGCCGACTTGTGGGAGGCTCCGCTACGAGAGGCCGAGCGTTACGAAGACGAAGAACTTTTTCCGGACGCGCTCCTTGGCACATGGACCGTCGAGGAGCCACGGCCGGCGCCAGAGTAGGCGCCCGCGCCGAGCTCGCTGCCCATCACGGGCTCGAGCGACGGTCTCTTATGCGTTGGTACAGTCTGAAAACACTGTGATCCCGTGTTCAAGTCAATTGCTATTTTTTCGGCCCCAATTCAAGTTATGAATATTGTATTTCAACTTGCTCGACCGCTGTCTCGTCCTGCCCTGCTCGGCACGCTCGCCGTACTCGCGTTTTGCGTGTCCGCATG
>JBKGZI010000389.1:0-5534 GCA_046545675.1 Persicimonas sp. | reverse complement strand
GACAGCGGCCGTCGACGGAGCCAGCGACCTGACCGAGGAGATGGACGACGTGACGATCGGCGAGACTGCGCGGGAGAAGACCGCCGGCGAGTCGAAGCGCGGCAGGCAGAGCCAATCGACCGAGCCATCGCGATGCACCAGTGCGGCGCCGTTGCAATCTGACAAGAGCGCATATTCGCCGATCGCATGTGTTGCCATGGCCTCTCCCGTATTGACCGTATGGGTCTGCCCGACCCCGAAAATATGGACGCGAAGGCCCCCTCCAGCCACCCCGGGGCCCACAAAAAAGGCCCGGGCTCCCTTCAAAGTGAAAAGGGAGCCCGGGCCGGTAGTTGCCGCCAAGCCGAATATTAGTCGGTGTTGATCTCGATCTTGCGGGGCCGCGCCTTCTCGACCTTGGGCAAGGTCAGCTCGAGCACGCCGTCGTCGAGATTGGCCGAGATCTTCGACTGGTCGATCTGCTGGCCGAGCCGGAATCGGCGCCAGAAGTGTCCGCTTCCGTACTCCTGGTAGACCGGCTTCCAGCGATCCTCGACCGCGTCGACCCTGGCGTTGATGGTCAGCATATTCTCGCGCACGTCGATGTCGAAGCTGTCCGGATCTGCGCCGGGCACGTCGGCGACAACCTGCAGCGCGTCTTCGGTCTCGAAGATGTCGACCGCCGGCTTGAAGTAGCGGCCGGGGCGGGTTCCCTCTTCGTTCTCGTTGGAGAGCTCTTCTTTTTCACGAACGGCGATATCTTGTTTCTCAGCCATTTTGGAACCTCCTATGTCCATCCTGAGGGGTCACCGATAAATCTATCGATCACGATTTGATCTGCACCTTGCGGGGCTTTTGGCGAGCCGAACGGGGCGCGTAGACCTCCAAGATGCCGTGCTCGAGGCGCGCTTCGACGCCCTCGGGGTCGATCTCCTGGGGCAGGCTGACCGCGCGTCGGAATTGACCGCCCTCGCGCTCCCTGCGGTGCAGATCCGCCTCGGCCGCCGGCGTCTCGGTGCTGCGCTCGCCGCGGATGACCAACTGGTCGCCTTTGGCGCTGATGTCGAGGCTCTCCGAGTCCACCCCGGGCAGTTCGGCGCGCACCAAGAAGCTCTCGCCATCGTCGTACATATTGATCGCCGGAAAGACGCCCGAGGTCCGTCGGGTCGTGCCGGTTTGGGGGCCAAACGAGTTGGTCTGGAAGAAGTTCTGCAACTCGTTTCGAAATTCATTGCGCAGCCATGGGCGCATCCAGTCATTACGATTCGAACCGAACATGGTCCACCTCCTGCTGACTTTGTAGTTTTATACTTGTTTTAGTCCCAACAAAGACAACGATATCAACCGGATAGATCCGGTTTTATCCGTTGCGGCAAGAGCAAATTAATCGCCGTTTTTGAGAGGTCAAATCAGGTGAGAGAAAAATGTGCAGAGACCGCGGCATCCCCAATCGAGCTGCGCCTGGGGCCGTCGCCTTGCACCCAAACCATAGATCGCACTAAAGTCTCCCCGTCACACATCCCACAACCTTACGAGGCACCATGCACGTCCCCGAGATCATCCGACGAAAGCGCGACGGCGAGAAGCTGTCGGGCGACGATCTTCGCGCGCTCATCGCCGGCTACACCGACGGCGACATCCCCGACTACCAGATGTCGGCCTTTTTGATGGCGGTCTTCTTTCGGTCGATGGACTCCGAGGAGCTGGCCGCCTGGACCGACGCGATGCTGCGCTCGGGCGAGGTGCTCGACTTATCCGATATCGACGGCGTCAAGGTCGACAAGCACTCCACCGGCGGGGTGGGCGACAAGGTCTCGTTGATCTTGGCGCCGCTGGCGGCCGCGGCCGGCCTCAAGGTGCCGATGATCTCGGGCCGGGGGCTGGGCCACACCGGCGGCACGCTCGACAAGCTCGAGAGCATCCCCGGCTTCGACGTCAACCAAACGGTGGAGCGTTTTCGCCAATTGGTCGACGAGCTCGGCCTCGGCCTCATCGGCCAGACCGGCGAGATCGCCCCGGCCGACAAGGAGCTATATGCGCTCCGAGACGTCACCGCCACCGTCGAGTGCATCCCCCTGATCGCCAGCTCGATCATGAGCAAAAAGCTCGCCGAGGGCATCGACGCGCTGGTTCTGGACGTCAAGGTGGGAAGCGGCGCGTTCATGAAGGACGTCGAAAACGCCCGCCGCCTCGGCGAGACGATGATCGGCATCGGCGAGACGATGGGCACCGAGGTGCGCGCGCTGGTCACCGATATGGACCAGCCCCTCGGCCTGGCCGTCGGTAATACGCTCGAGGTCGTCGAATCCGTCGAGACCCTGCGCGGCGAAGGCCCCCAAGATCTCACCGAGATCACCGTCGAGCTGGTCTGCGAGATGCTCGACGCGGCCGGAAAGTGCGAAACCGACCGCGCAGCCACCAAAAAGATGCTCTACGAACTCCTGGCCGACGGCTCCGCCCTGCAGGTCTTCCGAGACATCATCGAGGCCCAAGGCGGCGATCCGAGCGTCTGCGACGATCCCTCCGTCATGGAGTCGGCGACTCACGTCGTGCCCTTCGAGGCCCCCCAGACCGGCGTCATCGAGCATATCAACGCCGAGCAGGTCGGCCTCGCCGCGCTGGAGCTCGGCGCCGGCCGGCGCACCAAGGAAGACGATATCGACCACGCCGTCGGGCTGGTCTTCCGCAAAAAACGCGGCGCCAGCGTCGAAAAAGGCGAGGCCATCTTGGACATCCACTACAACGCCGACGACAGCCTCGAGGATTGCCGCCAACGCCTCCTCGACGCGATCCGCATCGGCGACGGCCCCGCCGAGGACAAGCCGCTGATCATCGATCGGCTGGGCTAAACGGTGCCAGACCTTCCCAGGTCTGGTTGCCAAACGGTGAATAATCAGCGCCCAAGCTCGTCCACCACATACGAGCTTGGTCGAGCTGCAGCACCGCCATCTTCAATCAATGATTGATTAGGGGGAATCCATCGCCTTGAAAACCCACGTCTCGAACAAACGTCGCTCCTCATCGCCACGCTGGTCATCTCGTTATGCCTGACGGCGCTAGCCTGCTCCGATGACACGTCCGAAAGCGGTTGGGATATCGACACGGATATCGAGCCGCAGGCCACCGATCTGGGCGGCCCGCCGAGAGCCCCGTTTGCCTATCGTGGGCGTATCGGCGAGCGCCTGTATTTTGATCAGACCAACCAATTCGCCATCCCCGAGGCAAGGGCGCGGGTCACCTACCAGCCGCAGCAGGGCTGGGACGCCTCGATGCCGCTATACGATCGCGACCACGACGAACACCTCCAATATGGTGCGGGTCAAATCATGCAGGCCGCAGGTGCGCACTTCATCCAGCGGAGCCGGCGCGGACCTTCCTTCCGCTCTCTCGACGCCGGGCAGAGTTGGGAAGAGTTGCCGTCAGCACCGCACAGCGACGAGGCCGTCTGGCTGAAGAGCGACGGTCAGTCATTATTCGCGGTCGAGGAGATCGAGTCGGACAACTTCACTGTACAGCCAAGCTTGTTGTGGCGAAGCGAAGACCAGGGCGAGACCTGGCAGGTTATTCGAGAGGACATCGATTCTGCGCATGTGCGCGTGACCGAGGCGTTCATCGTCGCCGCCGTCATGAACCGGGACGGCGGCGCCTACGTTCGTTCGGACGACGGCGGAGACAGTTGGGAGGAAATCGGTGCGCCCTATGACGACCGAAATCCATTTGATCGCCTCGGAGAGACCCGCTGGAGCCAGTTCCAAGACAAGCTGCTTACAACTACGGGCGTCGGACGACGTGATGATGAGCGCGGCGTCGTGGGCGTCGTCAATGAGACAGGGCTGGTCGATCGGAAGCCTCTCGATGGGCTGGAAGCCAGCGCTCACCTCGTCGATGTCGTGCCCTGCGGAGATGAACTCTACGGAGTCGTGGTCGACTGGCACGACGACGAGCCATCTGTGAGCGCTCGCCTCGGACAGATCACCAGCGATGTGAGCCGCTTTGATTCCCTCGAGCTGCCTTGGAGCGCCGGCGTGCGCAGGGCTTACGAAACCCCCGGAGCTCAGTGCCTCGGCGATGGTTCGCTTCTGGTCCTGACAGATATGGGCGCCCTGCAGACCGACGACCGTGGCGAGTCGTGGGAGCTGGTCGGCTCGCCATTTTCGACCCCCGATTATGCCATCGAGATCGACGAGAGGCTGCACACCGGTGAGTTCGAAGAAGGCATGTGGCGGTTGGGTTCCGATGACGAGTGGCAGCCGGTCGTATTGCCCGAGCCGTTCGATAACTGGCGGCCCGACGATGTCTACCAGGACAACGGGAGTGTCTTTTTGACCACCGCGCGTGCCGAGGTGCCCGGCGTCTATCTGCTCGAAGACGAAGGCCAGCGCGCAACGCCTATTTGGACGGCGCAGATGGCCGCCGACGAGCTCGATGGGCTCGAATTCGTCGCCGACGGGGACGTGCTGGCCGTGGCAGAATTTCCCGACGTGGGCCAGCGCGAGTCCACGATCTACTTATCGTTTGATGCAGGGCAGACCTTCGAGCCGCTCCCCGATATGGTGCCGCCGCCGATGAGCTACGACGGTTGGTCGATGCGCCTGCACGACGGGGCGCTTTGGGTGGTCGATGAGTACGATAAGATCTGGCGCGCCGACCTGAGCACCGGTCAATGGCAGCAAACCGTTGACGGCATGCCCGAGGATGCCGATCATCTCCGGCTTCGTAGCACCGATGGAGGACTCTTTGGCTTTTCGCGTCAGCGCGTTTTTGCTTGGGATGGCGAGCGATGGGGCGAGGTGAGCAGCGACCGGATGCGTGATGCGCTGGGGATTCTACCGCTCGACGAATTTGCGGGACGTGGCGATGGCATCGTCGATGTGATCGCCGATGGTGGCAGGTTGGTGGTCGCCACTCGTCAGCAGATCGGAGTGCTCGACACCGAAAGCCGGCGAGCCGCACCTTTGGAGCTCGAGCATGACCGGCCGATCATAAGTCTCTTCAGCCTGCCCGCCGGCCTATATGCTTCGCTGGGCGCCGGAGGATTGCGCCGGTTTTCCTACTGACCTCGATGAGGAGCTGCTCGTCAATTTTTGCGCAGCGGCGCCAAATACATCATCACCCCGTCGCGCACCTCCGTGCGCACGTCGATGCCCGCCAGGCGCAACTCGTCGATGAGGAAGTCGCTCTTGGCGAGGCCGAGTATGCGCGCAAGCTCGGCCTCACTGATGCCGTCGGGGTGCTCGAAGATATATTCGAGCGCGTCGTCGGCGTCCTCGCTGATATAGGCAAAATAGGGTTCTTCGGCTGGCGGCTGCTCTTCGTGCACGGTGGTTCCTTGCTGACCGGTGGTGCTCGCGCGTCGGCTTCCTCCGGAAGGTAGACACAGCACGCCGCTTCGTCAGCCCGTGCGCCTCGACCCTTGCAGGTTTATCCGGCAGGTGAAGGTGCCCCTGCCCCAAGACCCCTGCCGGTTGACCCGGCAGGGGAATGAGCCTGTAAAATCGCGAAAAAATCGATATTTTTCGCCAACTGACCCCACCTGGGAACCGAATTCCCTCCCC
>JBKGZI010000388.1:0-5539 GCA_046545675.1 Persicimonas sp. | reverse complement strand
AAATCGAGGTTCTCGGCGCTGCTAAAGCCTGTCGATGATATCGGCTCTCGGGGTCGTGTCGGCTCGTCGAGCTGCGAGACGCGAGTCGCCCCTCCGGCCTCCTCGAGCCACGCCTCGAGCGCGTCTGCGAAGTCGGCGGCCGACTCGAAGCGCTCGTCGCGCTCGCGGGCCAGCGCGCGGTCGACCACCGCGGTCAACGCGGAGCGAAGCTCGGCGGTGGTCACCGGTGAGTTGTTGCGAATGGGCAATAGACCCAGCGGGGAGTGCTCGCCGGAGGTCATCCGGTGAAATACCTGCACGGGGGTCTCGCCCGGAAACGGAAAGCGGCTGGTGAGCAGATAATACAGCAGCACGCCGGCCGCGAAGACGTCCGCGCGCACGTCGAGCTCCTCGCTGCGCCACTGTTCGGGCGCCATATAATTGGGCGTGCCGACGACCGCGTTCTGGGCGGTCAACCGAGTCTCCTGCTCGACGTGCAATACCAGGCCGAAGTCGGTCAACTTCGGCTCGCCATCGCCGCCCAGCAGGATATTCTCGGCCTTGACGTCACGGTGCAATAGACCCTGCTGGTGGGCGTACTCCAGCCCACCGAGGATCTTGTGCACATAGTTGACCGCCCGGCGCGGCTCGAGCGGCTCGTCGTCGGCCAACTCGTCGAGAGAGACGCCGTCGACGTACTCCATGACGAGATAATAGATGTCGCCGTCGCGGTCGGCGGTGACCACCGGGACGATGTTGGGGTGGATGAGCTGAGCGGCGTGACGCGCCTCCTGCAGGAAGCGCTCGGTAAAATACTCGTTGGAGACGTACTCCGAACGCAGCACTTTGATCGCGTAGTCACGCTCGAGAATGGAATGACGGGCGAGGAAAACCTCGCCGGCGGCCCCCTCGCCGACCTTGCGGACGAGCTCGTAGGGGCCGAGCCTTTGGGATGCGGCAGATGATGTCATAATACGACTGCTGGCTGAATTGGTGCGATTGCCTGGCCTGTCCCCCGTTCGCGTTCGTTATAAGCAAAACCCGATCCAGCCCCCGCACATCTATTCTTTCGGCCTCTAGCAGCCACCCCAGCCACGATCGCGCACTTTTTTCGCCCGCCGGTCGCAATATGACCTAGATCATAGCGCGAAAAAGATGCGCGGGTATATTCTCGCGAGAAAAAACTGCGCCCCCAAAATCGGCACCTCGAACAAACACAAAAACGCCCCGAGCTGATTATAAAGAATCAACTCGGGGCGCCGATGACCTACCGGCCATGAGGGCCAGTCCGGCTTTGGGGCAATTGAGCTACTTACCTGGCCTCGGAGCGCACCAGCCCGAGAAGTTCGGCGACGTGGTCGCCTTCGCCGTAGTCGCGCGTCTCCTCGAATTTAGTGTGCAGCAGGCGCGTAAATTGCTCGAGCGCCTCGTCGTCATAGTCGAGGTGCTGCAGACACAGCGAATGTGCCTGAAGGGCGAGCTCTCGCATCGGCTCGAAGCCCCGGTCGACCCGGCCCTGAAGCACCGCTTCAAACTCCCCGAGAGCCCGGCGGAACCGCCCCTCGGTCATCATCTTCAGCCCGCGGCACATATGCGCGAAACGCTCGGGGTGGTCCCCGGCGTAGACGTTCGAGGCGAAGAGGATGAGCTGAGATGCAGCGCATTTGCTGCTCGCCGGCGGATACTTGCCCAAGAGGGCCAGCATATTGAGGCCCATCCACCGCAGCTCCTCTTCGAGCTGAGCGTCCACTTTCGGGTTGTTTTCGGCGAACCCGTTCGGGCCGACATGGTCGGTGCATCCATCAAAGGTGTTCGTGTCGTTGTTCATAAGCTGCCTTTACATCGCAAGATCTCGCACGATCACAGGCTCGATAAACCTGTTGATCGGCATTCTTACCCTCATCGAGGGTGCTGGTCGTTTGCGCACGCGGAGAGAACTCCGCGCGTCGCCTCATCCCGCCCACCCGGCGGGCGGCGATTGTTTCGGCGCGATGTAAAAGAGTGGCTGCTTGAGGAACGACTGCGGGGTATACGCAGGTGCAGTCGACTGATGGTGTCCGAGGAAGGAAGTCGCGTCCGCATAGCCCACACGACCGAGCCCGGTCGTCGAACCCGTCCCTGATGGAAGCTCCGGGCCGGCCACGGCGACCTGATTCAGAGCCAGCGGCGGTGTGTAGTGCTCGCCACAATCAAACCCGGCGGCGGCGGAGCCGGTCAACGGGCAACTCTGTGCTGCGGCGTTCGAGACGCCGGCGACCAAACACAACGCACCGGCCGTGACTGCCATAAGCAGCCCCAGGTTTTTCCTCCACCTGGTTGCTCCGGTCTGTGATTGCGCCAAATTAGCCTCTGGGCCTTAGCTGGTGTTGCTGTTGTCGCGACACTATTTCCAACAGCACCTGACGCGAGTTCATTCCACACTATCTCAGATACCTCGGTACTATTTGGGCTGGGCATCGCGCGATGACGAGCCTCAGCGACGAAGCCCCTCGGGGAGGCGATCTCTGAGCCGGTCGGGCACGAGGTCCTCGACCTCGTCGGGCACGCCCTCCCGCAGGTCCTCGGGCAAGCTATCCAGATCTCCGGGCAACTCATCGGGCAACTCTTCGCCGAGGACGTCGGACAGGCGCTCGCCGAGTTGCTCCGGATCGAGCAGCCCCATGAGTTCGCTGGCGGCCAACTCCTCGAATAGCGACTGGATCGAGTCGGGATCGCTCAGGTCGTAGGTCCCGTCGAGGGTCACGCTCTGCTCGCCGCTTTGGAGCACGAGCGAGTCGACGGTGAGTTTGCCGTCGTCGATGAACACGCGGTTGGGCTCGGACATGCGCCACAAAAAGGCGGGCCGGCCGAGCTCGAGCATGGTCAGCCGCCAAGTGTTGAAGTCCTCGCCGTATGAGCCGCTCGTGCGAAAAAAGAGGGGCAATTGTGGCAAGACTTCATGCGCGGCGCTCGCAGCGAGCCGGAAACCTCGATCCTCGCTCAAATCGAGGGCGACGCTGGCGCCGCTAAACTCCTGCTCGCCCAGGCCGAGCCCTCCAAAGGTGGTGTCGATCGACCCGTTCAGCGCGGAGAGGTTTCCGCTGAGGTCGATCTCGGTGTCGATCCGGCCGGCCTCGATCCCACTGGTGCCGAAGTCCTGGACGCCGATGGAACCCGCTGCATCGAGCCGCTGGAGCGACCGGCGAGCATCTTCTTCTCCCGGAACGAGCGAGCCTTCGAGATCGACGTCGAAGGTGCCCGCCGAATAGTCCACGATGGTCATCCCCGAACCGGTCGCCGACACCTCGTAGTCAACCGACCCGTCGCCCCCATCGCCGGTGAACACCGCGCGCCCGTCGAGCTGGTCGAATTCCATCTGACGTGCCCGCACGCCGTTGCCGTCGAAGCTCAGGGTATTCTCTTCACCGTCGCCTTGCAGCGAAAACTCTCCGCGCCCAACGCTCGCCGGTGTATCGCTCTCGAGCCACGCCTGGACATCGAAGTCGTCGAGTTGGCCGGACAACTCGTAGTTGCCCTTGTCGAGGTTCATCGAGCCGTCGAAGTCCAACGGCTCGCTGCCTCGAGTTCGGGCGCGGCCGTCGATGTCCACCGAATCCAGATCGCCGCCAAAGGACGCCTCGAGGGTGACCGGCGATTTCAGAGGCACCGGCGCGAACGCCGCGGCCAGCCGCGGGGCGACGGTCAACGATTCGAAGCGTCCGGAGAACCGCTCCACGCTCGACGATCCTTCGCCTTCCTGCCCCTCGGCGGCGAGCTCACCGTCGACGGACAACTCCCGCAACTCCGAGTCCTGCTCGACGGCCAGATCCGCCACCGACAGCTCGAACGCCTCGGCGTCCCGCGTGAACTCCACCCCCGTCGCATAAAACGGCATGCGCCGAGGCAGGGCTTCGGCCTCGAGCTCGAAGCCGACCGCCGCGATGCGCACGTTCAGCTCCTCGCCCGAGATGACCGGCATGCTCCCGGTCATCTCGACCTCGCGCGCCACGATCGGGTCGGGCTGGTCGTCTGATTGGTCATCGTAGATCAGCTCCCCCTCGGTCACGCTGACCCGATAGATGTCGATCCGGCGGTCCTCGCCCGGCTCGGCTTCCTCTTTGGCCAGCTCGGTGAGGTTGTAGGTCCCGTCGGGATAGCGCGTGACGTGGATCACCGCGTTATGCAGGCCGAGATGGTCGATGCGCGTCCGACCGAATAGCAGAGTGACCAGCGAATAATCGGCTTCGAGCGCATCGGCCCTCAGCACTTCCCGGTCCTGTTCATCGGTCACGCGAACGTCGTGCAACGTGAAGTCGGCGAACAAAGAGCCGCTCAATTGATCGGCGTGAAACTCGCCATCGAGGGATTGATCGACCCGCTCGGAGACCTCGACGAGCACCCGCTGCTGGACGGCGGGCGCCTGCAGGGCCACCGCGCCGATCGCCACGACGGCGAAGAGGATGAGCGCCACCCACAAGATAACTCGGCCGATCTTCATCGTGAGACTATTCATAAGACTCCTCGCCAATCCCGGCCCCTTGGAGCACCCCTGGCGATCCCTCAGGTGGATCATCGCGCCCAACGCAGGCACGGCTCGCTCCAAATTTACGGTCGAGTTCGCTCGAGTCTATCGCTCAAGCTGCATCGCACCCGCAGTTATGCTATTTATACAGATCTGATTACCCGATTTTGCCCCAAGTGATATGGGATCTTTAGCCATGACGTGCATAAAACCGCTTCTCGATTCGGTGTGCCGCCTTCAATCGGAGCGGTCGGCCCGAACGTATTTGCCTCTGCCATCACAGGCACTTCCGAGGCTCGTCGCCGTCGCGTTGGTCGCCCTCATGATCGGCGCCGCCGGACTCAGCGGCTGCGCGCAGGGTGACGCGCCTGCCGAGAACTCGAATAGCGTCTCGGAGCCCGACGCCGACGGCCAACCCGACGCCGACGGCCAACCCGACGCCGACGACCCACCCGACGCCGACGACCCACCCGACGCCGACGATCAGCCCGACGCCGACGGCCCGCCCCCGCCGCAGACCTCGAACGTGGCCCCCAGCAGCGGTGGAGCACGCCTGGAGACGCCCAAGCACCAGATCCGGCTCCTCGTCGGCCCGCGCGGCAGCGGTGCCACGCTCGACACCCCCGAGCACCGCATCCGTATGGGCGCGGGCAGCGTCCAGCACGGACAGGGGTCGGAGTAACGCCGGCGATGACGCGCTGGGCGAATGCCTGAGCCAAATAGGTTTCTAACCAAACTAAGCGCCTGAAACGTAGCTATTTTCATAAAGAAAAGTATGAGTACGACAGAATATAGAGGAGACAGGACGATGAAAGATTCGACACGCGCCCATACTCGATACGCCCGGTGGCTCGCAGCGCTTTTGACCGCCGCGGTCGCGCTCATCTCTGCGCCCGCGCTGGCCGGCACGCCCATTCAAGTGCCTGTGCAGGGGCTGCTGACCGACAGCGACGGACAGGCCATCGACGGCGAAACGCAGGTGACCTTCAGGATCTACCCGGACGCCTCCTCCTC
The DNA here is from genome assembly GCA_046545675.1 of Persicimonas sp. GTDB lineage: Bacteria > Myxococcota_A > Bradymonadia > Bradymonadales > Bradymonadaceae > CAYLTX01. The sequence continues at coordinate 45 of JBKGZI010000388.1, read as the reverse complement.
ACAGGTGGTCTGGGAGTCGGAGGTCTCGCTATCGGTCGATATGGG
>JBKGZI010000387.1:0-5572 GCA_046545675.1 Persicimonas sp. | reverse complement strand
CCGCTTTTACAAACGACGCCGGGGACGGCGTCGCTCCGCTTTTACAAACGACGCCAGGGACGGCGTCGCTCCGGTTTAGCGAGATAAGAGCTTTTCGAGTCGGTCGTAGAGTTGCTGGCCCAGCCGGGTGAGCTCGGACTGGACGCGTGCGACCACCCGCCAGACACCGTCGAGCTCGCCATTTCGGTTGCGCCTCTCGAGGCGCTCGCCCAGGTAGAGCTTGCGGGCGAGGAATCGGCGGACCTTGCCGCTGTGAGTCTTGGGGACCGAGCCCGGCGATAGTGCGACCAGCTTGTGGGGGTCGATGCTCAGATGCTTGCTGAGCAGCGCGCGCACGGCCGGCTCGATCTCGTCGATCTCATTGCCGGCCTGCAGCTCGAAGGCGATGACCAACAGGCTCGGGGCCGAATGCTCGTCGCCGTCCACGCACGGGATCGAGAAGGCCACCGCGCTGCCGCTTCGGATGCCGTCGACCGAATTGACGAATAGCTCGACCTCCTCGGGGAAGATCTGACGGCCACGGGCGGTCTGAATGGCATCGCAGCGCCGGCCGATGACGTAGAGCCGACCCTCGGCCAAATAGCCGAGGTCGCCGGTGTAGAGCCATTCGCCGTCGAGGTCGGTGTCACAGGCGCCCCCGCCGCGCTGGGACGGCTCGTCCTCGGTATAGCCCCTCATGACGCAGGGGCCACGCACGGCGACCTCGCCGCACTCGCGCTCATCCAGGCAGTTGCGCTCGTCGTCGACGATGGCCACCTCGATCCCCTCGAGCGGCCGGCCGACCGAGACCAGGTGCAGACGCTCCGCGGGGGTCTTGGCGCCCTCGACGGGCAGCGGGCGCGCGCGCCCCTCTCGCTCGAGCACGCGCCGGTTGATGCCGTCGAGGACCACCGGGGCGTCCAGATCGCCGAAGGTCACGCCGACGGTCGCCTCGGCCAGGCCGTACACGGGCATGAAGATATTCTGGCGCAGCCCGTAGGTGTTGAACCGACGCATAAACGCGTCGATATGCTGGGCGCGCACCGGCTCGGCCCCGCTCATCGCTACCCGCCAACTGGACAGGTCGAGGCCCTCGAGGTTCGAGCGCTGGCAGCGGCGTACCGCGTAGTGATAGGCGAAGTTGGGCGCCGCCGTCAGCGTGCCGCGGTGCCGTGAGATCGCCGCCAGCCAGTCCTCGGGGCGCTTGAGGAAGCGCTCGGGATGCAGCAGCACCAGATCGATCCCCCAGTATAGGGCCACGCAGATCAGGCCGGCCAGGCCCATCGAGTTATACGGCGGGATCCAGGAGATGCCGACGTCGTGGGAGTCGATCTCGAGGGCGCGGCCGATGGCGCGGATATTGGACAGGATATTGGCGTGGGTGAGCTCGACGCCGCGCATCGGCCCGGTCGCCCCGGAGGTCAGTTGGACGTAGGCGACCTCGGGCGCGGAGGTCTGCGGCTCGACGACCGCGCCCACGGGCATCCCCTCGAGCAACATGCCGACGTCGCCCACGAAGCCAAATGACGCGCCGGGCACCACCGCCGGCAGCGCCGTGGCGTCGAGGTCGCTATCGGCGACGATCGCGCGCGCTACCAACCGGCGGGCGGCTTCTTCGATACGGGCGTGGGGCTGGGCGGCCGAAGACGAGCGCTGGCGGGTCGGCGGCGGAAATGGCACGGGTGTCGCGCCGATGGCAATGGCGCCGAAAAAGGTCGACAGAAAATCGAAGCCGGTCGACTGGACCAACAGGATCCGGTCATGCGCGTCGATGCCCTTGAGCCGCAGCGCGGCGCCCACGCGCAGCGAGTGCTCGAGGAGTTGGGCGTAGGTGCGAAACTCCTGGCTGCCACGCTCATCGATCACGTAGATGCCCGCGCCCGAGCAGTGCTCGGCGCTGCCTCGGAGGGTCTCGCCCAGCGAGGTCCACCCGCGGCGCATCTCCTCGCTACGCATGATGGATTGTGTCTGGTGGCGGCTCATTCGGTGGGTCCGGTCGGAACGTGTTATTGAGAGCCGCATAACTTGCTAAACCCGTTCTGGCTGGTTGATTGGCGCATCTTGGCCACCGGTTTCACTCGACGATGCTCCTCGCATCGCCTCGTTGCACCAGCGGCCAATCTGCTGCCAATCACCTGCGCCAGCTCCGTGCTTAGCAACTTACGCGACTCTCAGTGAGACGGGAATAGAAATTACCCCCGTCGGTGCTTATGATAACACCATAGATGGAAACCCCGATCGGCGCAGCCCTCGGACTGGCCGCTTCCTCCAAATAGGGACCAAACATATGATGAGCTCACTGATCTTCGCAATTGTGACATTCTTCCTCCACGCCCTGGTGCTCAAGATCGCCGCCGGTGCGATGGGCGCGCCGCGGGCCAAAAACACCTACCCGCGAGCGCTGAAAGTGGCGTTCGGCTTGAGCGTGGCGGGCTTTTTGCTCGGGTTCATCCCGATCGTCAGCCTGCCGCTATACGGGATCCTGTGGATCGCGGTGATCATGTCGGTCTACGACCTGGGCTTTATGCGCAGCATCGGCGTGGCGTTCGTGCAGGTCGGCCTCAAGCTGCTCCTCGCGCTGCTCCTCAAGCTGTTCGGCTTCTCGGTGACCTTCGGCCAGATGATGTCCGCGGGCTTCTAAGCCATACCACTCGATAGCAGATCCAACAAAAAAGGGCCGCCCGCGTGGAACGCGGGCGGCCCTTTTATATTTGATGCCGTGTAGAATTTAGTCCTCGAGACGCTCGCGGCGCATGATCACGTCGTTGACGTATTGAGCGAGCTGGCGGCCCAGATAGGTCAGGGCGTTCATCTCGTCGCTGGTAAAGCCGGAGCTCTGCTTTTTGTTGATGAGCTCGAGGGCTCCATACACGCGTCCTTGATGTTGGATGGGCGCGCAGACCAGGCCGTGGGTCTCGTAGCCGAGCGACTCGGAGATCGCCTTGTAGAAGCGCGGGTCGTTTTGGGCGTCGCTGATCGCCAGGCTGACGCCCTCGCGGGTGCAGAAGCCGACGATGCCCTTCCCCATCGGGACGCGGTAATCCATGATCTCGTCGGCCTTGGGGCCGCGGGCGGTGGCGAAATACAGCTCCTTGCCGTTGACGTCGGCGAAGAGCACGCTGCCGCTTTCGGCGTGGACCTTGTCCATGGCCATATCCATGACGAAGCCGACGACCTCTTCCATGGATTTTCCGCCCTCATGGATCTCCTGAATCTCGAGGAAGATATCCTCGATGAGCGACTCGGAGACCTTTTCGTTCTGCCGGCCGATGTTCACGGCCTTTTTCTGATCAGTCTTCGAGCGCGTCTCGCTGAGGACCCTGGGCTCGCTCTCTTCGCTTTGAAGGGCCTGATGCGTCGAAGAGCCAACGCGCATCCGGCCGTCGTCGCTGGCGAAGGAGTGCTCGTCGCTGACTTTTTGGGCCGGCTGGGGCTCGGGTTCAGGCTCGGTCACCTGCGGCTGGGGCTCGGGTTCAGGCTCGGTCACCTGCGGCTGGGGCTCTGGTTCGGCCACCTGCGGCTCGGGCTCGGGTTCAGGCTCGGGGGCAGGCTGGGCCTCGGGGGTCGGCGCCGGTTGCTGGGAGACGTCGATGCGCTGGGTGGCCGCGACGTCGGCGCCGTCGTCGGACGGCTCGGCGACGGTCGGCGGCTGGGTGCGGATGGTCTGGCCGGCCTGATTGGCGTCGGCGTCGGCCTCGGAGGCGTCTTCGCCATCTTCGTCGTGCAACTCGCGCAGCACAAAGACGCGCTGGGTCGAGGCATCGGTGACGTGGATGGTGTTATCTTCTTTGATATCACACATCACATTGCGCACGACATCGGCGCCTTCGCCGGTGCGTTCCAGGCCCGATTTAAGTGCCGACATCCAGTTGGTCGCGTCGACCGTGATGGTAACGTCGAAACCGTCCGGATCCGGCGACGGGATGAATACCTCGTAATGCATCAACGCCTCCTTGGACGCATCGAATAACTAATCAGTGATCGGGTTGTTGAACGCCGCACGAGCCGTCTCGGCAGCCGCTTCCGCCGTGTCGGTCCTCGAGCGATTGGTGTCCATCGATGAAGTAGCCGCGCTCGACCAGTTGGTCGGCGACGAGCCATTGTGCTGACGGGTGCCGTCGATCGACGGGCTGCTCGCAATGCAGGCAGAGATCGCCGATGCGACCATCCTCGTCCAAGTCGCGCGCGGTCAAAACCTCGCGCTCACACGCCGGACAATGGACGACCAAAAAGGTCACCTGGTCGGGCGTCGCCGAATATTGTCGAGATTGTGCTGCTGCCATGACACTACGAAAGTGGAGACCCGCAAAACACGTCGGTTGTTGCGCGCCTCGAAGAAAAAGAACTCGCCGGCAAGATATCTCGCGAATCGAGAAGCTCTGGAAAGCGCGCCGCCTTGAAGTGGCCCGGATTCGGTGGCTTCTACGATAGCCCGTGACCCTGACTTAGACAAGCCGCGGTGTGATTTCGATCACCCCCGTTTTAGTCGGAAGTGCGCGCCAACTCGCGGGCAGCCAGCACGAGCATATTGTCGACCTCGTCGCGGAAGACGGGATCCCCGGTGAGCGTGGCGCGCACGGTGTCCTTGATCCCGTCGAGCTGCTCGTCGGGCACGCCGTCGGCATAACGCTGCTCGACGATCGCCTCGACGACCTCTCCACGCAGCGCGTCTGCGCTGTCGAAGTCGCCGTCCAACGCACGCGCGGCGGTCTCCAGGAGTCGGCTCTGGAGCTCGGAGGGCTCGGCGCCGGCGCCGGCGCCGCCCACCGCTCCCAGCGACTGTGCCGGGGCAGCGTCGGTCGCAGCCTGGGCGCCATCGACGCCCTCGGTCGCCTCCTGCCGATGCGCCCGCTGCATGCGTGCGAGGAGCTCCTCGTGGCTTGCAGCGTTTGCGTTGCCGTCACCAACTTTCATCGCGCGACCTCCGTGGATCTGCTCATGACAAAGATCAATGCGAGACCTCATCTCTGATTTGCGCCGCCAGTTTGTGCCACCAGGGGCGGGGGCATCTCGGTCGGCTCGACCGCCTTCCAGATCTGGCGAAGCTCGTCGATGAGCTCGCCGATCTGGGCAACCTGTTCGCCCTGTTCCATCCGAGCGGCATGTTTTTCGGCCTTGTCGAGAGCCCGGAGCCCCTGGCGGCGTCGGCCGCCGAGGAAACACGCCTCGGCAAAATAAAGCCAGGGGAGCGGCTGATCATTCCAGCGGCGAGTGGCCTGACGCAGCGTGCCCAGCGCCTCGCGCACCCGCCCGGCGGCCAGCTCGAAGCTTCCCTTCAGGGCAGCCGGCAAGTGGTGGTCGGGCAGATGCCGGGCGGCCCGCTCACAGGACTCGATGGCCTGGTCGAATTGGCCGAAGCTGACCTGCATATAAGCACGCTTGAGCTCTTCCTGGGCGGCCAGCTCGGCCTCGTCGGTCTCTGGGTTCTGTCTCATTGTTAGACACTCGTGGTGAAAAGAAAAGAAGCTAAGCATAGTCACGGCAATCTTGTGAGCTACGAGCAGTTCGAGACACTCGATGCGCGGTCCTGATTCGCGATGGTTCTTGGTTCTTGGTTCTTGTTATAGACCGTCAAGTTCCGATTGATGGTTGT
>JBKGZI010000386.1:0-5574 GCA_046545675.1 Persicimonas sp. | reverse complement strand
GGCCTTGGCCCCTGCGGAGCCAGCGCCCGTCCAGCCCCTAGGCTTGCCTAGGCGGTGGGGCGTGCGAACAACCATAGATATACGGTTTTCAAGGATTTTTCGCGCATCCAAAAACGGACGATTCAATGACCGACGATACGAACGAAGAACAGACACCTGAAGAGCCCGTCGACCAGACCTCCGACGACACCGCAGGACCGGTGCTTCCGGTCAAAAAGGCCCACGTCGAGGACCTGTTGGTCGAGTTGGCCGAGATCGCCGAGAGCAGCGGCCTGAACTCGCTGTCGGCAGAGGTGCGCGAGGAGCGCATCCCGGCGCTGCAGAAGGGGCGCATGTCGGTGGTCGTGCTCGGCGAGTTCAACCACGGCAAGTCCACGGTGGTCAACGCGCTTTTGGGCGAGGAGATCTTGCCCACCGGAATCACGCCGACCACCGCGGTCATCACCCACCTGGTCCACGGCGACAAACCCAAGGCCGAGCTGCAGCCGCCGCGCGGCGGCGAGCGCACGGAGGTCTCCTACGAGGATATGGGCGCGGCCATCCGCCACGAGGAGCAAGACGGCGCCGAGCCCGAATACGTCGAGATTCAATACCCCAACGAGCTCCTCGAGGACTCGCTGGTGCTCGTCGACACCCCCGGCGTCAACGATATCTCGCGCCAGAAGGTCGAGATCACCTACGGCTACGTCCCCAAGGCCGACGTGATCTTATATGTGCTCGACGCCACGCAGGTGCTCAAAAAGAGCGAGATCACCTTCATCAAGGACCGGCTGCTCAAGGCCAACCGAGACCGGATCATCTTCGTGCTCGGCAAGACCGACGCGCTCAGCGACGAGGACGTCGCCGAGGTCGAGCAATACGCCCGCGAGCGCCTCGAGGGCCTGATCGGGCCGGTCGAGCTCTTCGCATTTTCCGGCCGTGAGGCCCTGCAGGCCCAGCAAGAGGGCGAGGAGCCGGCCGCCGGCTTCACCGAGTTCCGCCAATATCTGCTCGGATTCTTGCGCGAAAATAAGGCGCATATCCTGGTCGACAGCGCGCTGGGCGGCGGCCTTCGCATCGCCGGGCTCCTCGAGCAGAACCTGGCCATCAAAAAGCAGGGCTACCTGCTCGAGCGCGCCGACCTCCTGGAGCGCATCGAGAAGGTCGAGCGCAAACTCGAGCAGTCCCGCCAGCTCATCGCCGAGAATATCGACCACATCGACGAGAGCATCGGCGGCATCGCGGCGACCGCTCGGCACAACCTTCGCTCGTTCGTCGAGGAGTTCAAGACCACCCTGCCCCAGCAGATCGACCGCGCCGAGGCGCGCGACATCAAGCTGTACCTGTCGGCCTGGATCCAGGACTCGTTCAAGGGCTGGCTCGAAGACGAGGGCGACCAGATCGCCCACAACCTCGAGGAGCTCGCCGAAGAGGTCATCGAGATCACCAACGAGTCGATGCGCGACACCGTCGGCGTGCTGCGCGACGAGCTCGGCCTCAAAGACCAGCTCGACCTGGAGGTCGACACCATCGCCTACGACGTCAGCGTCTTCGCGATGGGCACGCTGGGCCTGTCGGTCTTCTTATTCGCCAACGCGCTGGTCGGCGGCCTGCTGACGCTGACCGCGCCGGTGCTGGCCATGTTCTTCAAGGGCAAGGTCGACGAGAAGGTCAAAGAGCGCGCCCGCGAGGAGGGCGTGCGCGTCATCGATGAGGTCGGCGAGAAGATGGAAGAGGAGCTGTTGAGGGTCATCTACGACTACGGCGCGCGCCTCGAGGAATTCGTCGAGAACGCCGGCGACCGGCTGTACAGCCAGATCCAAGAGGTCCTCGGCCAGGTCCAGCGCGAGATGGACACCAAGCGCGACCGCAAAGAGCTCGCCGACGAGGTCGACGAGCGACTCGAGGCCACGCGCCGCGTGGCGCGCATGATCGCCTCGAGCCGCGACAAGCTTCGCGGTTCTAATCAGTAGCGGCACCTCTCTCATGCTCGACGAAGGCGTTGATCGACTGCTGGACGAACTCGAGCATCGCCCCGGCGCGAATCGTAAACTCGTCCTGCTCTTCGGGCGGCTTGGAGGGGTCACGGCCCTCCTCGAAGACCGCCCGAAGTAGTTTGACTCCGGCCGGTACCTTTCCCACCTCGATGAGCGTCTCCCCCAGGTTGACAAGTGCGTTGCGGTAGGTCTGGTCGAGTTTGGCCGCTTTTTGAAAACAGATCAGCGCTGCAGCACGCCGCTTCTGGCGCCGATAGACGACGCCCAATAGCGTCAAAAAGCGCACGTTGTCGGGCCGCATCTTGATCAACTTGTCGAGGTAATCACGTGCTCGGTCGAGATCGTCGCGCTTGTAGTACTCCGTGGCCGACGCCCAGAGTTGGTCGACGATGATATCCGGAGTCGCCTCGAGGGTATCCAGCGTGGTGGCGAGTGCAATGTCTTCGTGTTGTTGCGTCATAGTTGCTCTCCTTAAAGTCAGCGAGATTTGCCACGATTCAATGGGACGGGTCGAGACTTATCCGCGAAGCGCTGCCGTATGGTGGTGGGTGATGTCGATATCGGCCTGCAGCGACGTGGTCTCCTCGAGCAGATCGCTAAGAATACCGCCGGCGTCGGGATTGCCCAGGCATACTGACAGGGTCCCTTCGACATTTTCCTGATGAGCGCCGAGCGCGTCCGAGATATTCTCGAAGAGACCGGTTGGCTTGTCGGCCACTGCGTCTGCGATTGCGTCCGCCACTGAGGACAGGCCGTCACTGCCGATCGGATCGGCGCCTGTTTGGGCGCCGTCAGCGACAGCCTGCACCGCCTGTTGGACAGCGTCCATGATTCCGCTGTTGAGGCCGATCGCCGGTTCGAGCATGCCGCTCTGGAAATCCGCGGGGTCGAGTTGGCCGGCGCGGTCGTTGGCCTCTGCGAGGAAGTCGACGACCGGCCCGGCCGCTTCCTCAAAGCCAGCGAGCATCCCAGGGTCGACGCCGCATTTGGTGGCGATCTCGGCCATGGGCAGACGCTGGAGATCATTAGAGTCCAGCTTGCCGTCGGCCAACGCCCCGCCGACGGTGTCCATCACCAGGCCGGCGTGTGGGGCTACCTGATCGAGCGCCGCTTTGGCTCCGTCGACGATATCGCTGTCGAAGACCGCTTCGAGCGAACCGAGGTCGGTGCCCGTCAGGTCGAGCAGGCCCTTTCCGGCGCCGAGGATATCGCCGTCGCCAAACTTCTGAGCGACGTCCAGCCCATCGTTGACCATCCCCAATGAGTCCTGAGCGGTGTCGATGAACTGACCCGCCTTGCCACCGATAGCTCCCGGGCCGCCGGCGAACATGCCGGTGATATTCGAGCCGGCCTTGAGATAGCCGGCGAGTTCATCGCCGCCGCAGGCTTTGGCGACGTCCTCGAGGGCGTCGAGGCCGTTGGCGGCGGCGCCGACCATATTGCCGGTGCAGAAGTCGAGCACGCCACCGCCGACGTCCCCGACCCAGTCGGGCAGGCCGAGTTTGTCGAGTCCGGTATTGAGCATCGAGCCCAGACTGCCCGACGACAAAACATCCATCGCCCCGTCGACGACATCACCGATGGGCCCGAGGTTGTTGTCCACTGTCTCAATAACATCATCGACGGCGTGTCCCACGCCGCTGGCAACGTCGGACACCACGTCGGCGGCACCCCCGGCTACGTCAGATACTGTATCGGCAACGGCGTTGGCCGCGCTCCCGATGGCATCTCCTATCGCACCAAACATATTCTCTCCTTTTAGCTCGAGCAGTTGAAATCTCGGGAGTCACACCTCGCCCCCCTCATATTGGTTTTCGGCAAAATGGGCTCAATCGTTGCGTATTTTCTGGGCTTTTTTTGGGTGGGGGCGGCTAACCATCTGAAGATGCACGGGTTCTCGTGAGAGGGTTGCTGGGCCCTCTCTGTTGGGCGAAGGCGGCTGAACCGCCGTTAAATCAGCAGAGTGCTCGACATCTCGAGGCAGTTTCGGTTGAGCAGTCCAGCCCGATTCGAGCGGTTGTCGTTGGAACGGCCCGAAGGGGGTACGGCGGTTCACGTTCACCTGCACGTGAGCGACGCCGTTGCCCCTGTTGGCTTGCCCGACCCGTGTTTCCAATCACCCTCCGAGCCGGCAGGAACTTGCGGGCAAATCCAGCCCGATTATACTCCCCGTGATGTCCGATAAACCGTCCAAATTAGCTCCATCGAAGCAAGCCCTTCGTCGCCACCGAAAGACATGCGAGTCCGGCGCGGCCGGCTACACCGACCCCGACAGCGGGCTGTTCGTGTTGACCTCGGTCTATCTGCGCGAGCAGGGCGAGTGCTGTGGAAGCGGCTGCCGTCACTGCCCCTACTCGGAGCAAGAGCAGCTCGAAGCCGGTCGCCCCGATCGGCCCTGCTGGCCGTGGCCCAACGACGCATGACATCGAGAGGTGGCAACTCGATCAAAAAAGCCCCGGCCGTCTCAAACGGTCGGGGCTTTCATGCACATAAAAATGTTTTGTGGTTAGGCGGCACCCGCCGAGCAGCGGCCTTCCCAGAAGACGTTATTCTCCTCGAAGCCGAAGTTCTCGTACATCTTGATGGCCGGCTCGTTGTCGTCCTGGACGTTGAGGGCGACCAGTGAGACCCGCTCGAAGAGGGCGTCGAGCAGCTGGCCGGTGCAGCGGGTGGCCAGGCCCCGGCCGCGGGCGTCGGGGTGGGTGACCAGGTTGCCGATGACGGCGACGTCGTATTCTTCGCTGACCACGTGGACTCCGGCGATGCTCGACAAGCCGCCGTCACCGTCGCGGATGCCGAAGTACAGGCCGGTCTCGAGCTGTGAGGGCTCGAAGAAATTATCCGGATAGTGGCTGTATAGCTCCATGATCGCCGCGGTGTCGCGGTGGCCGAGCCGCTCGACGTCGTCGGTCGCCTCCAGCGGCTGGTAGTCGTCCTTCTCCAGGCCCATACGGTGCATGCGCATCGTGTCCGAGCAGTCGAAGACGTGGCGCACCGTGTCGATATGATTCTCGAGCACGTGGAAGTGGAAGCGCTCGGGGAGTTGCTGCTTGGCCTCGACCAAGAACTCCTCGAAATTCGGCTTCGAGCCGACCATGAAGGTCACCGGAAGGCTCAGTCCCTGATAGATGAGCAACAGACTTCCCAGCGATCCATCCCTGCGTCGCGCCCCCCACCAGCTACAAAAGGGAAAGAAGGCGGGGTCAAGATTGCCAAGGAGGTACGCGTTGGCGAGCTTGTCGACGGTGAGAAAATCTCTCAATTCATCGCGATCCGTGATCTGCTCGACGGCCATCTGTGCTCCTGATGTGACTCTCCATAAGTGGCTGCGCTCGGCGCCGTGCCGCTGCCAGTCCCTAGCCTATTCACACGAATCCCCGTCCCGATGCAAGCCGATTTTCCGGCCGGCATCGACGCGAATGCGCGCGATGCGCTACCACGTGTCAGATAGGAAAATGTTCTTTGATAAGTGTAACCTGCAGCCGGCTTATTCGCAATCGTTGCGAAGGGGCGCGACGCCGTACGAAGGCGCTCGAAATTCTCGACGCGGTGTGGCCGTTTTCAAGGGGGGTTGGTCAGGGGTCCAGGGGTCCAGGGG
>JBKGZI010000385.1:0-5577 GCA_046545675.1 Persicimonas sp. | reverse complement strand
GCTTCATCTCGTCGGTGACCTCGAGGCCGTGGGCGCCGAACCAATCCTTTTCCCATAAGAAAATCTTGAGGTGGCGATAGAAGCAGTCACGCTCGTCGTCGGGGAGCTCGGCGACCATCGAGAAGTGCTCGTGGAGCATCTCGTCGAGGGCGGCCGGGAGTTCGCGGGCGTAGAGCTTTTTACGGCGCCAATTTCGAAAAAGTCCGAACATGCTTTGCAGCCGGAATTAGGGGTCGTGTCACGGCTCGTCGAGATTAATATGGCACGGTTGGCGGGGTGTCGTCATCCGGGGCCGGGAGCCGTTAGCCGGTAGCCGTTAGCCGGTAGCCGGGAGCCGGGAGCCGGGAGCCGGGAGCCGTGTCCGGTTCCGTTAGTGCCTCGATGGATGAACAACGTGCCTGAATGGGTTAACCTACATGAGACGCTTGGAAACCGCCCAGACATACACTAAGTTCTGACTACGCAACGAATGAAAAAAGAAGGGTTTGTCATAAGCGCCCCCCAGGATTGGTGGGGCACTGAGCGCGACGATGGATTGCATATCGTCCTTTTCGAGCCGCAAATACCGGGAAATACCGGAAATATCGGCCGATTATGTGCCGGGGCTAATATCTGGCTGCACCTGGTCGAGCCGCTGGCTTTCGAGCTCGATAATAAGCACCTGCGCCGCGCTGGGCTCGACTATTGGCCGCACGTCAATTTGTGCGTGCACCCGAACTTCGAGGCCGTAGAGAGGATTTTTCCGCGCGAGCGCATGTGGTTTTTGACCAAGACGGCCTCACAGGTCTACGCCGACGTCGACTTCGAGCCGGGCAGTGTCTTCGTGTTCGGACGCGAGACCACCGGGCTCGACGACGACATCATGCGCCGCCACGAGGAGCGGCTGTTGCGCATTCCGAATACCGACAAGGTACGCAGCTTGAATCTCTCCAACGCCTGCTCCGTCGTCGTTTACGAGGCGCTTCGACAGTTGAATTGGGCGCCGCTGTCGGGCGGATAGCCCGCACAGATGACTCCATGGCATCAGACACAGGTCAGACGCAATCGTGAAGACTCATTTCGGCAAGTACGAGCTGATCGAAAAGATCGGGACCGGCGGTATGGCCGAGGTGTACCTGGCGAAGAGCTATGGAGCCGAGGGTCTCCAAAAGACGCTGGTCATCAAGCGTATCCTGCCCGAGCTCATCGAAAATGAGCGCTTCGTCGAGATGTTCATCTCCGAGGCGACCATCGCGGTGCAGCTGAACCACCCGAATATCGTGCAGATCTACGATTTCGGCAAAGCCAACGACGACTTCTATCTGGCCATGGAGTACGTCGAGGGCCACGACCTCAGCCAGATCATCGAGGCATGCCGCAAGGCCGGCAAGCCGCTGTCCATCGGCGAGGCCGTCTATATCGCCATCGAGGTCGCCAAGGGCCTGCACTACGCCCACCAGCGCAAGGACGAATATGGCGAAGATATGGCCATCGTCCATCGGGACATCAGCCCGCAGAATATCCTGATCTCGCAGGATGGCACCGTCAAGATCGTCGATTTTGGCATCGCCAAGGCGACCAGCGTCGCCGAAGACAAGCCTCATGTGGTCAAAGGTAAATTTCGTTATATGAGTCCCGAGCAGGCCAGCGGCCAGCCGGTCGACCATCGAAGCGACCTGTTCAGCCTCGGGGTGGTCCTCTTCGAGCTGGTCTGTGGGCGGTCACTCTTTCGCCAGACCACGCGCGACGAGACGCTCAGCCTGGTAAAGTCGGCGGTCGTGCCGGATATCACCAACCTCAACCCGGACGTGCCCGCCCAGCTCGAGCACTTGCTCTACAAGGTGCTCGCCCGCGAGCCCGGCGAGCGCCACGCCTCGGCGCGTGAGCTGCAGGTCGAGCTGACCCGCGTGCTCTATTCGCTGGGTGATATCCACGACGCGATGACCTTGTCCGCCCATATCACCCACGTCGAGGAGCATGCCGGGGCGGATTCGACGGGCGAGCCGGACGGGGCCGGCCACACCGCGCTGACCAATGTGCTGACTCCGGGCGGTCCGACCACCGCCAATGTGGGCACCGAGCTCGTCCGAGAGCCTACCCCGATCGCCGATAGCGGCCACTTCGACCAGCCCGACGCCGACGCGGTCCGGATTCTGTCTCGTGAGCGCAAGGAGGTCGTCGTCATCGCCGGCGAGGTCCTTGGCCTGATGGAGCTGCGCTCGGCGGCATCCGACCAGTCGCGTTGGCTGCAGGTCCTGCACGAATACACCCGCATCGTCGACTCCATCGCCTTCAAGAACGAGGGCGTCGTCCACCGCGTCAACGAGAACGACTTCGTCATCGTGTTGGGCATCCCGGTGAGCAGCGAGAACGACGCCGAGCGCGCCGTTCGTGTGGCCATGGACCTGCACGAGGCCGTCGCCGGTATGAGCTTTAGCCTGGACAGCGCGCTGCAGTTGGCGATCGGCGCGGGCGTCGCCGAGGTGCTCATCGAGCGCACCGGAGACCAGAATAGGGGCGATTATCAGTGGTCGTTTTTCGGCACATCTCAAGAGGTCGCGCTGCGCTTGGCGCAGTCGGCGATGGCCAAGGAGGTCCTCCTCGGCGGCCAGGTCTATCGGCGGGTTCGTCGGGACTACCAATGTGAGACGGTCGAGCCGGTGGAGTTCGAGGATAAGAGCGGTGCGACGCAACGGCTGCAGCCTCACCGGCTCATCGCTCGCAAGAGCCAGCGCGCTCAACTCGCCGAGCTCCGGGACAGCTACCGCACCTTTCGCGGCCGGGAGCTCTCATTGCGAGTGCTCAGAAACGTCTATAGCGAGGCGCTGCTGCGAGATGAGTCGGCCTGCGTGCTCGTCACAGGCGAGCAGGGCATCGGCAAGTCGACCCTGGTCGAGGAGTTTTTGAGTGGGCTCACCCGGCGAAATGTGCGCATCGTTCGCGGGGTCATCACCCCCTTCGAGCGCGATGTCCCGCTGGGCGCGATGGCCAATTTCCTGACCGAGATGATGCGTCTGGGGCCGCGCGACGACCTGCGCCAACTTCGAGACACGCTCAGGATGCGCGTCGAGGCGCTATTCCCCGAGGAGGACGACGCCGAGCTGGAGCTCTTGCTGCACTCGTTGGGCTCGATCTTCAACGTCAAATACCCCGGCAGCAGCGTTCGCGATCTCGACGGCGAGGAGCGGCGAAGCCGCAAATACCTGTCGGTCAGCAAGTTATTGCGCCGCTTCGCCGAGAAAAAGCCGTTCATCCTGGCCGTCGAGGACGCCCATAACCTCGACGAGTCGACCCTGGAATTTGCCACCCAATTTCTGACCCTGCGCCAGGATGTGCCGGCCTTCTTCGTGGCCACGGCCAACCCGGCGCGGGTCACCGACGAGCAGAGCGCCTGGCAGGCGTTCACCGAGGCGCGTCGGCTCACCGTCGAGGAACTCGGCGAGCTCAACCCCGAAGAATCCCGCGAACTCATTCGGGATCTGCTGCGCGTCCACGGCGTCTTCGACGAGGGCCTCATCGAGGAGGTCAGGCTTCGCTCGGGCGGCAACCCGCTGTTTATCAAGGAGGTCGTCGAGGTGCTCCGCGACCGCGGATTGCTCGGTGATCCCGAAGAGCTCAAGCAACTCGAGGTCGCCGAGGATAACCCCAGTTGGCTGCCGGCCAGCGTCGAAGGGCTCATCGGGGCGCGCATCGACCGGCTCGACCTCGCGCTGAAGGTCGTCGTCCAGAAGGTCTCGTTGCTCTGGACGCCGTTTTCGGTGGCCGACGCCGAGTTGGTCGTCGGCGAGGCGCCGGTCTCCGAGCTCGAGAAATTGGTGCACCTGGATTTATTGGAGCGCGCCGACCGCAAAGATGGCTCGACGGCGGAGACCTACGACCCCTCGGCGGTGCCGGCCGAGGAGCGCAGCTACCGCTTCGCCAACGCGCTCACCCAGGAGGTCGCCTCGCGCAGCTTGCTGCCCGAGGAGGCCGAGGCGCTGCACCTGGACATTGCCGAGCACCTCGTCGCGCGCTTCAACGCCCATGGCTTGGCCGACAACGCCCTGATCGCCAAGCATTTCGACGGCGCCGGCCGCATCGACGAGGCGATCATCTATTATAAGCTCGCCGCCGAGGAGGCGCTGCGCGACTTCGGCGCGGCTGAATGCCTGCGGCTATGCGGCCGGGTGATCGAGCGCGCCGATCCCGACAGCGAGGACTATTACCAGGCGCTTCTGCTGCGCGAGGTGGCGCTCTACGAACTCGGCCAGGTCGAGCCGCGCCGGGAGACCCTCGACGAGCTCCACGACATCGTCATGCGCATCGGCGAGCCCTGCGAGCAGATCGACGTGATGTTGCGCGAGGCGCGCTTTTTCTTCGATGAGGCTGATTTTTCGGTCGCCAGGGAGCACCTCGACCAGGCGCGCGCGATCGCCGAGCGCATCGACGATCAGCGCCGCTTGGCCGATATCTGGCGCAACGAGGTGCTCATCTTGCTCAACGAGGGCAAGCGCGAGCGGGCCTACGAGCTGCTCGAGAAGGCGATCGACACCTACAGCAGGTACGACGGTGATGGCGAGGGTGGCCGGGGCTGTGAGGCCGAGGCGGTGACCGAGGGTCTGGCGCATTGTCACAACCTGCGGGGCATCGTGTTGCGCCAATCCGGCCGCCATCTGGAGGCCCTGGATGCCTACGAGGAAGCGCTGGTCCACGCCCGACGCGGCGACATCGGCAAGCAAGTGCGGCTGCTGCTCATCAACACCGGCGTGGCGCTGGTCTACAACGGCCAACTTAGCGAGGCCCTCGAGCGCTACGAATCGGCCCTCGAACAATGCCGCAGGCTCGGCCATCGCCGCGACGAGGCCAGCGTGCTGGTCAATATGGGCCACGCCTACGTGCTGTGCGGAGAACTCGACCGCGCGACCTCCCAGATCCAGCGCGGCATCTATCTAGCCCGCAAGACCGGCGCCAACGCCGTCATCGCCGACGGTCAGATTTCACTGGGCGTGTGCTATCTGGAGCGCGGCGACCTCACGGCGGCCGATCAGGCGCTCCACGAGGGGCTGCGCATCGCCGACTCGATCCCCAATGTCTATTTGAGCATCCACGCGACCCTGGCGCTCGCCGAGGTGCGCTTGGCCGCCGGCACCGGCGACGACGCCCGCGTGGCGCTGATGCAGGCCGAAGACGGCCTCGAGCGAAGCCGCGCGGCCGAGATGAGCTGGGGCATCGCCTACGCCAACGCGCTGATGGCCCGCGCCCTCAAACTTCTGGGGCGTCGCGACGAGGCCATCGAGCACTCTCGGCGCGCCATCGCCATCCTCGACGATGGCGAGATTTTCGCCACCGACTCCATCCTATACCACCACACCCAATTGCTCAGCGATGCCGACGAATGCCGCGAGGAGCGCCTCGACGCCATCGAGCGGGCGCGCCGGTGCGTCATCGAGCGCCGGGAGCGTATCGACGACCCGGAGTTGAGGGGCTCGTTTATGGGGCGGGATATTAATCGCAAGATTATGAATGTGGCGTCACTTTTGATCGAATAGAGGATGGTCGATCGTCGACCCTCTCTGGGGGTGCGGACGGCAAAAGGCGCCGTCCTTACCCCCAGCTCTC
>JBKGZI010000384.1:0-5582 GCA_046545675.1 Persicimonas sp. | reverse complement strand
CCGGCTTTACCGATGAGCGTGACCAGCTTGATGTCGTTATCGAGGAGCGCGTCGAGCGCGAAATATTGCTCTTTATTGCGCGGCTTGAGCCCCCAGACGTTGTCGCGCAGGTTGAAGAGCGGCTCGATGCGCGCGTTGGTGGCATCGTTGGGGTCCTCGAGGGTGATGCGGCCCAGCGAGTTCTGGTTGCCGCCGGCCTCGTTTTTGAGCAGCACGTACTCGTTGGTGTAGTATTTAGCCATCACCGCGCCAGGATCTTGGTCGGAGGCCTCGGTGATCGTCGGCTGGTATTGGGTCAAGTCGAGGTTGATCTCGCCATTGGTGTGCAGCTCGTCCATGAGGTCGACGGGCACCTCCAGCTCACAGGCGCCCGGGTAGAGCTCGGAGATGGAGACGTCTTGCTCCTCGTAATTCTCCGACTTCAGCCCCAGCGCGTTGGCCCGAATGCGCAGGTTGACGTCCTTGGTGAGCAAAATGCACGGGGTCTGCGGCTCGCTGTCCTGCATGTCGAGGGCGACCGCCAGGATCAGGTTGTCCTTTTTATCCGAGTGCAAAAACTCCTTATCCAACGAGCGACTCGTCGCCGGGACCAGCAGCGTGCCGCCGGAGTCGAGCTCGACGCCCTCGCCAAGCCGGCCTTGGAGCCGATAACGGTCGATGATTCGGCTGGCCTCACGGGCGTTTCTGCCCAGCTCGGTCATCTCTTTTTTGAAGGTATCGATCTCCTCGATGACGTAGATCGGGATGATGACGTTATTGTCTTCAAATTTGAAGATCGCACGGGGATCGTGCAGCAGAACGTTGGTGTCGAAGATGAAGTTTTTGCGCATAGAGTCTCCGGCCGATCGTGATGAGGAGCTGGTGGTCTGATACCGGGGCTCCTTGCAACGGCCGTGGCGTGTGGGGATATGAGTTGTGTGAGCGTCATGACATATCAGCGCGAGGGAGGTGGTTCAATGAGAAATGGAATCTCAGAGCTGATCTGCCGAGGTGACCCGATCTCTGCCGTTCTCCTTGGAGTAATACAGCGCCTGGTCGGTCAAATCGATCAGCGGTTGCTTGTCGGTGTGGTCCTCGGGCCAGATGGTCACCCCCATGCTGATCGTACAGTTAAACGTTCCCTGATCGGTGTTAAATTCCAGCTCCGAGATCGCCACACGCAGCCGGTTGGCCACGCGCATGGCCGTCTGGCGGTCGGCGTCCTCGAGGATGATCGCGAACTCCTCGCCGCCGTAGCGGCACGGCACGTCGACCTCGCGAAGCGACTCGGTAAAGACGCGCGAGACCTGGCGGAGCACCTCGTCGCCCACCGGGTGACCGTAGGTGTCGTTGACCGACTTGAAGTGGTCGATATCGGTCAGCACCAGCCCGAACGGCTGCTCGCTTCTGCGATGGCGAGCGATGACCTCTTCGAGCTTGGACTGGAAGCTTCTGTGGTTGTCCAATCCGGTCAGCCCGTCGGTGGTCGCCATCTCCTCCATCTTGGCGTACAGCCGGGCGTTTTGCAGGCTGATGGCCACCTGGTTGCCGACCACCTCGAGCATCTCGCGGCGCTCGGCGCTGAATCGGGAGGCCTCGCGGTGGCAGATGACCAGCGTGCCGATGGCCTCGTCGTGGGCGATCAGCGGCAAGACGAGCATGCTGCGGATGCCCGAGAGTGTCTCGTCGGGGGTGAAGATCTGCGGCTGGCGCTCGCGCACCTGACCGCCATAGGGCAGGTAATGGCCGTTTTTGACGACCATCGAGACCAGGCCCTTATTGTGGCCGAAGCTTCGCCCGACCCACTGGTCGACGTCGGGGCCGACGTCGGCGGATTTGTCGACCGCCACGATCTGGTGGGATTCGGCCTCGTCGTCGAGCACGGTGATGGCGGCGAAGTCGTACTCGACGATGCCGGCGATGGTTTCGAGGGCGACCTCGTAGACGTCATCGGGGGTGAGCACGCTGTTGAGCTTGCGGCTGGCGTCGAAGAAGCGGCCCAGCTCGAATTTGGTCTTCTCGATGCTGGTGAACATGCGCTCGTTTTCGAGCGCCCGCATAATATAGGCAGCGGCCTCCTCGGCCACGTTCAGATCGCCCGCCGAGAACGGCTCGCCGCCGACACGGTCGGCGCATAGCACCCCGCGCAGGTGGCCGTCCTCGATGACCGGCACGCCCAGAAAATGCTCGATCGGCTGGGGCTTGCGATAATACGGGATGCCGCGAAAGCCGCTGCGCAAATTCTCCAGGTTGACCGGCTCGCGCCGGCGGCTGATCCCGCCGATGACACCCTTGGCCGGCTTGATCGACCCTTCGATGATCGCGTCGCTATCGCTGACGAGTTCCTTGATATGCAGGTTCTCCCCGGAGACGTCGAACCACAGCAATACACAGGTGTGGCAGCCAAGCGCGGTCTTCAGAAGCGACAGGCTCACATAGGTGGTGTGCTGGACGGCCTCGACGGCGTCGAAGACGGCCATCTGCTCGGCCTGCGCCCGATCGGCGGCGGCCGACTCGACGCGTCCGGAGTTGAGCAGGCGAAACTCACGGGCCTCGCGAAGCATCTTCTCGCGCTCCTGCTCGACCTCGCGCTGGTGACGCCTCCTGCGCTCGAGCACCTCGGTGCCGTGGACCAGATACGACAAGCACCCGAAGAGCCCGATAAAGACGGTGCGCGTTCCCAGCATCGACCAATCGACGGTGTCCTGCAGCGAGATGCCCGTGCTGATTTCGGCCGCCCCCGCCGGCGTCCCCAGCCAATGAGAGCCCCACTCGAGGGTCAGCGCGCCGACCACGGCCACGATGGCCGCCCGGGGGGCCTGGAAGGTCACCAAAAATGCGAGCAGAAGGTAGATGAGCGCGTAGAGGTCGACGCCGAGGACGCCCAGAGTCCGCACCAGCACAAAGCCGGTGGTCACGAAGAGCACCGAGCGTTCGAGCTGGAAGCCCTCGGCCTCCTCGGCGTTTTGGGACCGCCAGACAAGCCAGGCGCAGCCGGCCAGCAACATGGACGCCGGGGCGGCGTTGAGCCAGATGGGAAAGTCGGGATTGGCGATCAGGCCGGCCAGATACAACACCGCGCCCAGCATCGCCAGGCCGGTGGGCCAACTGGCTTCGATGGGGCGAGGCCGACGCATTAGACTTCGGGTGGTCGCGCTCATGAGGTCCATCCTTGGCCACAAAATCGGCGCGTCCTTGCGCCGAAAACACATCCATCACTTCAAATACTCGGCCGAAGCAAACGGCGATTCAGCGACGATATCGCGCACCTGCTGGCGCCTGAGCGCGTCGACGTCCTCGTCGAAGCTCACGCTGAGCTGGGCGTTGGGCACGTCGCCCTCCAGGGCCGCCAGCGCCTCGGAGAGGCCGTCGAGCTCGAGATCGTTGCCGGCCAGGTGCAGCTCGCCGGGCAGTACTTCCAGGGTCACGTTGACCTCGACCTGCTCGTCGGGCTGGTCGAATTGAAAGACGACCTCGTTGGGCCGGGCCAGCCCGCTCGACTCGCGGGCCTTGCGCTCGGCCAGCCGCGGATCATCGCGAAGCGCCACGACCCGCTCTTCGAGCCGCTCGTTATTGTCGGCCAGCTCGCGATTTTCCTCGCGAAGTTTGTCGACTTCTCCCTGGAGCCGCTCCGCCCTGTCGAGATTCGGATGCGTAAAGACGGAATACGCAATGCCCGAGATCACGGCCAGCGCCAACAATGTCAGCCCGAGACGCTTCATTTAACCGCAGTGCTTCAGAGTGTTTCTGAGCTCGATATTAGCAGGTGGTACTGTTTAGGCAATAAATTGCAACCTCACTGCCCATCCGGCTCCGAAATCACCAGATTGACCTTCTTGAAGCCGGTCTGCTTGATCTGGTCGAGCACCTCGATGACCTTGCCGTGGCTGGCGCCCTCGTCGCCCTTGAGGACCACGTTGGAGTCGGGCCGGCGCTCGTGCAAGTCGGTGAGCTTTTCATTGAGGGTCTCACCGACGAGCTCCTCGTCGCCCTTGATATCGACCGTGCCGTCGTCGGTGATGAATAGCACGACCTTTTCACCCTCGGTGGCCGTCTCCCCGCTTACCGCCGTGGGCAGGTTGATGGGGATCTCGGCTTCGTGGCTCTTCGAGAAGGTGGTGGTGATCAAAAAGAAGATCAGCAGCAAGAAGACGACGTCGATGAGCGGGGTCATCTCCAGGCTGGCCTCCTCGCGGCGCTTTCTTCGCGAGTCACGCAGGCTCATTCGGCCTCCTGGGGTGCCAATTGCCCGCCGCTGGCGGCCAACTCGTCGGCCTCTTCGGCGGCCGGCTGAGCCGGCTCGGAGGCCGTCTTGCGAGCCGACTGGTGGCTCGGGGCCAGATAATCGAGCGACTGTAGGCTGATATCTTCCATTTCGACCGCGTAGCGATCGATGAGGCTCATCACGTATCGGTAGCCCAAGAAGACCGGGATTGCCACGGTCAGCCCGGCGGCGGTGGTGATCAGCGCCTCCCAGATGCCCGCGGCCAGCGCGCCGGCGTCGACGACCCCGCCCGCGCCGGCCTGGTTGACCACGCCCTGGAACACCGAGATCATGCCGATGACCGTGCCCAGAAGGCCCATCAGCGGGGCGACCGTGGCGATCGCGCCCAGCGCGTTGGTGAAGCGCTCCATGAAGAACATCTCGCGCTCACCCTTCTCGAGCATCACCTCTTTGATGATGTCGCGCTCGCAGCCGGCGTGTTGGACGCCCGCTTCGAGCATGGCGGCGATCGGCGATTCATTGGTCTGGCACAGGCCCTCGGCCTCGTCGAAGCGCTCCTCTCGGAGCATATTCTGGACCACCTCGACAAAGCGAGGCGGCACGATCTTGGCGCGCTGCAGCGCCCAGAGCCGCTCGAGGAAAAAAGCCAGTCCGATGACCGACGACCCCAGAATGGGGATCATCAACCAGCCGCCCTTAGCCAAAAATTCGTAGACTTCGTTCATCGGGTATCCCGTGATGGGAATGGTTCGTGGGTGATTCGAATCGGCGCTCAGTCGCCGCGCTCGTCGCGTATGTGCTGAGCCCGCTCGACGACCTCGAAGATCGAGTCGAAATACGGATACAGCCCCTCTTGGCCGTAACGCTCGCGCAAGATCTCCGGGGAGATGTCATTGACTTCGCTGTACTGACGGATGCGCTCGAGCAAGCGCTCGGCGCGCCGCCTGACGAAGATCTTCAACACGAACAGGCTGCCTAAGAAAATAACCACTGCTGCTATCCACAACAGCGGCGAGCCGAGCCGGCCAAATTGCCACCCGGCGACGACCACCGCAGCGAGTGCTGCGAGCACGGCACCTCCGCCGTAGCCGTAAACAGAGGAGAAGGCGCTATTCATTTCACGCACAAACCCGCGATGCTCGTCGACGACCTCATCATCGGCCTTCTCGACGGCCTGTGGATCGTCCAATAGCTCGGCCTGCTCCCCGCTTTCATCGGTGGCCTCTTCGACCGGCTGTGGCTGCTCTTCCATCAATTCTTTCCAATACTTTGTTGTCTCTCCGACAATTTAGTGAGAACTGCCGCCCATCAGCTTCCGCGGCTCCAAGAACCAGTTACAGCTATAGACAAAAAAGGACACCTCCGGTTTGATGGCCTA
>JBKGZI010000383.1:0-5602 GCA_046545675.1 Persicimonas sp. | reverse complement strand
CAATGGTTATTGAGGCGCCTCAAATAGAGGATCTCACAGCAACCGAGCATCTTCTTTAGAAAACGAGCCACCATGAAACCCCTACACCCGATCGCACAAACCGAGATGCTCATCGAGCTCATCGCCGCGCGGGCGGCCAGCGAGCTGTTTAGCATCGAGAAGTTATTGCAAACGGTGGGGAATTGGTCGCGTCGGGCTGCGCGGCATCCGGTGCGCGAGCAGCGCGCGGACGATGAGTGGCAGGAGATCGCCGAGCTGCTGGCGCATCGCGCCTCGAGGCTGGTCCCTGGCGCGCGGTGTCTGCACCGGGCGCTGGCGTGTCGGGTGTGGCTGGCTCGCCGCGGGATCGACGCGACGATCGTGGTCGGTTTCCGCAAGCGCGGCGCCCTCGAGGGGCATGCGTGGTTGGAGATCGTGACGCCGGGTGGATCGCGGACGATGTTCAAATCGGACGGTGACGATTATCGGGAGTCTTTTCGTGAGGCGGCGTAGGTTGAGGGTTTCTTGGTTGAGGGTTTCTTGGGTGGGGCTTGGATGGTGACTGAGCGGGGTCAGAGCGACGGGGGCTTTCCAGATGGGTTTGGTATGACGCGGCTGGTCCTCGATCGCGTGGTGGAGGGCAGCCGGATGGGCGCTGCCCCGGGTCAGCAGGCAGCTCTATACGATCGTGCGGCCGAGCGGGGTGTCTTGCCCATCCTGTATCGTTACGCGAGTTGGAGGGGGGAGTCTCCGCCGGAGAGTGCCAAGGAGCAGTGGCGCCGGCATGTGGCGCGTCTGGCGCTGTATCGGCGCGAGCTGTCGCGCACCGTGGCGGTGCTGGGAAAATTGGGGCCGGTCGTGGTGCTCAAAGGCGAGCCGCTGGCGAGGCTGCTCTTTGGCGACGCGTTGATGCGCAACACCACCGACATGGATCTGCTGATCACTCCCGATCGGGTCGGCGAGGCGGTCCGGGTGCTCGAGCCGCTGGGTTATTTGCCGATGCACGACGCTCGGGCGAAGCCCTGGACCTATAATCAACTGGCGCTGATCCACCGGCAATACGGCACGGTCGTCGAGCTGCACTGGCGGATCGCCTTCCCCCACCTGCCCAGCCCGCCCGCCAAGCAGCTCCTCGCCGAGACCACGCCGGTGGCCGTCGACTCCAATACCTACCGGACGCTTCGGCCCGAGCTGCTCTTCTTGCACCTGTGCTATCATTTCCACCAGCATCGCGGCTTCCTCAAAGGTCTGCTGGACATCACCGGCTGGCTTGATCGCTTCGAGGATTCGGCCGATCTCGAGGAGATCGCCCAGATCGCCGATCGCCTCGGCGTGGGCGGTGTGCTGCAGTGGCCGCTGCATACGCTGGCGCACTTTGCCGGGTATCGCAGCCGGCTGATGCGCCACGATGTGGATATGTGCGTGCGCAGTTGGGCGGCCTATTCGAGCGCCAAGCTCGAGCGGGAGTTCGTCGAGCTTCGGCCCACCGGCGCGGTCGGCCGATTCCTCGACGAACAGAGCTTCGGGGCGAAGTTGCTGACCTCGATCGCCCAGGGCCTGAGTATGACCGTGGCCGACGGATGGCACCGAAAAGCGACCACCGCGATCAAGCCGGTGATCCTCGGGCCCCATCGGCTCGGCCGGGCGGTGTTTTCGAGCCTGGAGCGCCTCGGCGCGGTGGATCGCGACGATCTTTATGTGGGCCGTATTTGGGCGTGAAATACGGCTGGATTCAGCGTTTGGCCTTGCCCCTTGACATGCGTCCCCAAAGTCCTATTATCCCGCCTCCTAAAGTTCGCTCGGCCCGCTTGCGCGAAATATCGACTCGTGCAGGTGTGTTTCGGCGAGCGGACAGAGAGATTTACGCACCAGATAATTCGGTCCGTCCGTACGGATCGCACATTCAGTCAGGTACAGAGAAGATGCCGACGATTAACCAGCTCGTCCGTAAAGGACGCAAGAAGGTCAAAAAGAAGACCGACGCTCCGGCCCTCCAGGGCAGCCCGCAAAAACGTGGGGTGTGCACGCGTGTTTATACCACGACTCCCAAGAAGCCGAACTCGGCGCTTCGGAAAGTGGCGCGTGTCAGGTTGACCAACGGAATCGAGGTCACCAGCTACATCCCCGGTGAGGGTCATAACCTCCAGGAGCACAGCGTCGTTCTGATTCGCGGCGGCCGTGTCAAAGACTTGCCCGGTGTGCGCTATCACATCATCCGAGGCACCCTCGACGCCATCGGCGTCCAGGAGCGCCGTCAGGGCCGCAGCAAGTACGGCACCAAGAAGCCGCGGTAACCTATCGTATGGGCGACGCAAGATGCCGGCCGCTGGGCCGTGCGCGACCAGCCCCTACCGACGATCATTAAGGCGAAAATATGTCGAGAAAAAGACAAGTTATCAAGCGTGAGGTCTTGCCGGACCCGAAGTTCGGCGAGAAGCATATCACGATGTTCATCAACGTGATGATGCGCGACGGCAAGAAGAACACCGCCGAGCGGATCCTCTACGATGCCCTCGATAAGATGGCCGAGAAGACCGGCGGCGAGCCCGTCGAGATCTTCAAAGAGGCCATCGAGAACGTGCGTCCCTCGGTGGAAGTGCGCTCTCGTCGTGTGGGCGGATCGACCTACCAGGTCCCCATGGAGGTTCGTCCTCAGCGCCAACACGCGCTGGCGATGCGCTGGGTGGTCAGCGCGGCCCGAAACCGCAATGAGTACACCATGGTCGAGCGGCTGACCAACGAGCTGCTCGATGCTTCCAACAGCCGCGGCAGCGCCGTGCGCAAAAAGGAAGACATGCACCGGATGGCCGACGCCAACAGGGCGTTCGCTCATTACCGGTGGTAACCGGGTCGGACTGACCATGACAGGGGCGGCCCGCCGGGTCGCCCCACGCCCCGGTCCCCGGGTCAGATCATGTCTCTCCCTCCGACAAGTGCCTAGGTTCCCTTGACATTTAGGGTGGAACCTAGATGATGCGACCATCGTCTGCGCATTCCGCCCACGTGGCGGTTTTGCTATACCAGCGTCGCAGGAATTCGACAGATACCCTCGACGTTAGTTCAGCACTCGGGCATTTGACCTGGAGCTTGTTGGCCTCTCGAGGCAGATCAAAAGACAAGTTTTTCAACCCCACGAATCATTCTTTAGAGCAGGGATCAAAGGTGGCACGCAGTATACCTCTTAAGAGAGTTCGGAACATCGGCATCATGGCTCATATTGATGCCGGTAAGACGACCATGACCGAGCGTGTGCTCTACTATACGGGAGTCTCCCACAAAATCGGCGAGACGCACGAGGGTGCGTCGGAGATGGATTGGATGGACCAGGAGCGCGAGCGCGGCATCACCATTACGAGTGCTGCCACGACCTGCTACTGGCCTCTGAACAACGATCGCTTTCGGGTCAACATCATCGACACCCCGGGCCACGTCGACTTCACCATGGAGGTGGAGCGTTCGCTTCGGGTCCTCGACGGTGCGGTCGCAGTCTTCTGTGCGGTCGGCGGCGTCGAGCCGCAGTCGGAGACGGTCTGGCGCCAGGCCAACCGCTACAAAGTTCCGCGCATGGCGTTCGTCAATAAGATGGACCGCGTGGGCGCCGACTACGACGCCGTCGTCGAGCAGATGCGCGAGCGCCTCAAGGCGCGTCCGGTGCGCATGCAGATTCCCATCGGAAAAGAAGATTATTACGAGGGAGCTGTCGACCTGATCAAGATGCAGGGCATCGTCTGGAACGACGAGAGCCTCGGCGCCGAATTCGAATATGTCGATATCCCCGACGAGCTTCAGGAAGCGGCCGAAGCGGCCCGCGAGAAGCTCATCGAGGCGGCGGCCGACTTCAGCGAAGACATCATGATCAAGTACCTCGAGGGTGAGGAGATCACCGAGGACGAGCTGTACGCGGCGGTGCGTAAGGGAACGCTGGACCTGGAGATCGTGCCGGTCTTCTGCGGCACGGCTCTCAAGAATAAGGGTGTCCAGCCGGTCTTGGACGCCGTGGTGCGCTACCTGCCGGCCCCGATCGACATTCCGCCGGTCGAAGGTGTGACACCGGATGCGTTCCGCCGGATCACCGAGCAGCACGCCGAGCCCGACGACGAGGACAAGCTCTACCGCGAGGCCTCCGACGACGAGCCGTTCTCGGCGCTGGCCTTCAAGATCATGACCGACCCGTACGTCGGCCAGTTGACTTACTTCCGGGTCTACTCGGGCACGCTCGAATCGGGCAGCTACGTATTCAACTCGACCAAGGGTCAGCGCGAGCGCATCGGCCGTATCCTCCGGATGCACGCCAACAAGCGCGAAGAGGTCGACGACGTGCTCGCCGGTGACATCGCCGCGGCTGTCGGCCTGCGCCACTCGACCACCGGCGATACGCTGTGTGACGAGAACGAGCCGGTCGTCCTCGAGGCGATGGACTTCCCGGACCCGGTCATCGAGATCGCCGTCGAGCCCAATACCAAGGCCGACCAGAGCAAGCTGAGCGAATCGCTCCAGAAGCTGGCCGCCGAGGATCCAAGCTTCCGCGTGCACGTCGACGACGAGACCGGCCAGACGATCATTGCCGGCCAGGGAGAGCTCCACTTGGAGATCATCGTCGACCGCCTGCTTCGCGAGTTTAAAGTCGAGGCCAACGTCGGCAAGCCGCAGGTCTCGTATCGCGAGACGATCGGCAAGCCCGTCGACCACCGCGAGCGCTATAAGAAGCAGTCCGGCGGTAAGGGTATGTTCGCCGAAGTCTACTTCGAGCTCGAGCCTCTCGAGCCGGGCAGCGGCATCGAATTCGAAGAGACCATCAAAGGTGGCTCGGTGCCCAAGGAATTCTTCAACGCCGTCGAGAAAGGCGTGCGCGAAGCTGCCGAAGGCGGCGTGCTGGCCGGTTATCCGCTGGTCGACGCCAAGATCACCTTGTACGACGGGTCGTACCACGAGGTTGACTCCAGCGAGATGGCGTTCAAAATCTGCGCCTCGATCGCGTTCAAGCGCGCCGCCAAGAAGGCCGGCGCCAAGATCCTCGAGCCGATCATGAGCGTCGAGATCGTCACCCCCGAAGAGTTCATGGGTGATGTCATCGGCGACCTCAACGGCCGCCGCGGCAATGTGCTGGGGATGAACCCGCGCAGCGGCGCCCAGGTCATCGATGCGGAGGTTCCGCTCTCGGAGATGTTCGGTTATTCGACCGACCTGCGAAGCCGGACTCAGGGCCGGGCGAACTACACGATGCAGTTCTCCCACTACAGCGATATCCCCAAGAGCATCTCCGAAGAGATCATCAATAAGGCCACCGGCGGCGTCTGAAATCACTGACTCGCAATGATGAGCCAGCGCTGAACGCCTCAAAACCGGCAGGAAAACGTCTGATCCGCATCGATCAGGCGTTTTCCTGCATTGTGCAGTTGAAATTTCTGCGCCTAGATGCAAGAACCGGCGCGGCGTACGCGAGCCGAACGCCGCTCGTGCCCGATACCAGACAATTTATCAATAGCGAGCGGTCGGTCGTTTCGAGCGCTCGGGTTAGACAATGAGAGGAGAGACGAGATGGCGAAGGAAAAATTCGAGCGAACGAAGCCGCACTTGAACGTCGGGACCATCGGTCACGTCGACCATGGAAAGACCACCCTGA
>JBKGZI010000382.1:0-5621 GCA_046545675.1 Persicimonas sp. | reverse complement strand
GTGCCAGGGCATCCTTGCCCTGGACTCCAGACCTGGGAAGGTCTGGCACCGATTACGAAAAAACCGATTGGCCATCGGTCTTTCCGAAAGTCGCAGCAAAAAATGAACGCACAAGGACCACATCATGAACATCACGGCAGTTTGAGAGATTAAAACAACTTGGAGAGCAGCGTTTCGGCGGTGTGGTGCAACACCTCATAGGAGACGCCGATGGCAGAGAGCGCGACGACGGCCGAGCCCCCGATCAGCAGCCAGTTCGGCGAGCTCCAACCCTCGTCGAGCATGCCTCGCACGCGTCTGTCGAGCGCACCTGTCCCGAAGCTGAGCGCCGAAGACGGCACCTCATCTGAGCCACCGGCTCCATCTGACGCATAAGCCCGCTCCACAGCCAGGAGAGCCTCGGCGACGGCGAGTCGGTCGCCGACGGCTTCGGCGGCGGCCTCATCGCAGGCTTGCTCGCAAGCGAGGTCCAGCTCTTCGACCAGGCGCTCACGCACCGGGGGCAGATGAAATGGAGCGCAGAGCCCGAGCAGGAACTTCACCAGTGAATCGAAGCGGCGCGCGTGAGCCTCCTCGTGAGCGACGACAGCCCGGAGCTGCGGCTCCGACAGAAACTCGCGCATGGCCCCAGAGACGTAGACCTTCGGGTCCACCAGCCCCACCGTCACTGCCAAGGGGCGGTCGGTCGCCAACGTCCAGCAGTCGATCTCCGCGTCGAAGCGAGCCAGTGGCCCCAGCCGGCGCGACCAATCCCGCACCTGCCGTAGGCGGCCGAATTCGTCGCTCCAAACGGCCGCCAGCCAAATGAACATCGCGATGGCCCCGCCGAGGACCAGCGGAGACAGCTCCGGAGGATGACCGTGGACGAAGCAGAGGTGAAAGGCGTGGCCGCCGTGGTGGGCACAGTGGTCCCGGACCAGGCCGAGGGCGTCGAGCGTCGACGGCGCGAACGCGACCGCCACGGCGACGACGGCCGTCGCCACCGGCAGCAAAACCAGCGCACCCAGCAATACGAAGCGAGGCCGCGGCGCCACCGTCTTCAGGCGATCCATCCAGCGCCCAGACGCCAACGCAGACGCTAACGCCCCGCCGAGCATGCCCGCGACGACGATGACCAGCGCGAGTTGTAGCCAACCCATCCATACTTCCATGGTCACTCGTCCTCGGGCTTGCGCCGCGCGGCGACCAGCTTTTCGAGCGCCTCGAGGGTATCTCGACCCGCGCGGTCGGCGAGGCTGACGAACGCCTCGAGGGCGACCTGCATCTCGTCTCCGGCGACTTGGTCGACCAGGTCGCCGACCATCATTTCGGTCAGCTCTCGCCGGTCGACACGCGCCGAATAAATATAGGCGTGGCCGGCCTTGTGGCGCGACAATAGGCCCTTCTCCCACAGGCGCTTGAACGTCGACTGCACGGTATTGTGGGTGATGCCCCGCGCGACGCCGATGGCGCGGTGAGCCGTCTTGACGTCGCTGGCGTCTTGCTCCCATACGTACTCGAGCACGGCCATCTCGAGCTCACCCAGGTTGGATATATCAGCGCTCATCGAGCCTCTCTCGGTTCGGTCGTTCCAACACCGAGAGCCTACGGCCGCAAAGAACCGACTGTCAATCGGTCTTTGGGGCACAGCCTCGGCAAGTAGACTTTGAGTGACAATTTGCGCTCTTATTAGTAAGGTGGTGGTGGGCGCTCAACCGTTGGGGGAGGCGGAGCTTTTTAGAGACTTCACCATCGAGCAGCGCAGCGTGGCCGAACCCGGCGCTGCCCTGCTCTTCCTCAACCGAAGGAGTAGATCATGCAGTGCGCGACCGCCGGCTCGATCGATAGTGATGGTCAACAGGCCGTCAACGAGGCCTTTTCCTCCCTCGTCGACGAACTCGGAGCCCCGCCCGACATCGTTTTCTTCTATGCGACGGTCGACTACGACGTCGCCGAGATCAACGCCACGCTCGCCGAACTCGTGGGCGACGCCAGCATCCACGGAGGAACGTCGTGTCAGGGTGCGATGACCCAGCAGGGCATGTTTGGTGAGGAGGGTCGCGGGTTGGCGTTGATGGGCATGCGCGATCCCAAGGGCAGCTATGGTGTGGGCATCGAGAGCATCGACGGCGACCCGAAGAGCGCCGCGAGCGCGGCGGTTCGTGCCGCGCTGGCCGACTCGGGCCGGGTCGGCGAAATGCCCCAGCTCATCTGGGTGACCGCCGAGCCGGGCGCCGAGGAAGACCTCATCTCCGGCATCGAGGCGGTGCTCGGGCCGAACGTACCCATCCTGGGTGGAAGCGCCGCGGACAACGACGTCTCGGGGAAATGGTATCAATTCGCCAACGGCGAGGTGCGCTCGGGCGCGATCGTGGTGACCGCGATGTTTCCCTCCGGCGAGGTCGGCTTCTCGTTTCACAGCGGCTATGAGCCCACCAGCCACAGGGGCAAGATCACCCGCGCCGACGACCGGATCCTCTACGAAATCGACGGTCGCCCGGCGGCTCAGGTCTACGACGAGTGGACCGGCGGCACGATCAGCGAAGAACGCGAAGCCGGGGGCAACGTGCTCGCCAAGACCTCTTTGCACCCACTGGGCCGGGAGGTCGGCCAGCTCGAAGGGACGTCCTACTTCCAATTATCTCACCCCGATGGTGTTCGCGAGGATGGAGCGCTCACCCTCTTCTCACGCGTCGAAGAGGGCGACGAGCTGGTGTGCATGACGGGCACCGTCGATTCGTTGACCTCGCGGGCGGGGCGGGTGGCTCAAGCAGCCCTGGAGACGACGTTTCGCGAGAAGGAAGAGGTCGCCGGCGCGCTGATCATCTACTGCGCCGGCTGCATGCTCACCGTCCAGGATCGGATCAATGATGTCGCCGACGGGCTCAACGAGGCATTGGGCGGCAAGCCCTATCTGGGCACGTTCACATTCGGCGAGCAAGGGTGCTTCATCGGTGGCGAAAACCGCCACGGCAACCTGATGATCTCGGTGGTGACCTTCTATCAATAACATCTTGTATCCATATGGGGCGTTTCTTCCACTACGAGAGTCGAGGCCGCGACTGGGCATCGCCCCTCGGCTCTCCCACACTTGTGCATCGCCGGTAGTCTATGACTGAGTCTGCAGAAACTTTGCGTGAAGCGCTGCTCGACCTCGAACGCGCTCGCCTCGCCGAACGGGAGTTGAGGGTCCAGACCGAAGGTCTTCTTCGGGGGCTAGAGCTTCTCGGCTCCACCCAGGACAACCAGGAGACGTTCACCCAACTGCTCGATCTGCTGCGCGACCTGCTCGAATTTGAAGAGGCGGTCGTGCTGACCGGCTCGTCGGTCCAGGAATTAACCAGCGTGGCGGCGACCACCCCGGACTTCGATGAGTTGGTCTGGCGAGGCCAGGCGATGACCGACCGGGTGCTCGACGGGCAGCCGGTAGCGGTGTTTAACGCCTCGCTGATCCCCGAGTGGCAGCAACTGCTCGAAGAGAGCGACGCCGAGACCGAGGTCGTCTCGGCGATCCACATCGGCCTTCGCGCCGAACCCTCCCCCTCGCTTCTTGTATGCACGCATTCGCAGCCGGGCTTCTTCTCGCCAAAACATATCAAACTCGCCCGGCGTTTTAGCCTGCTGGCCACCCAGGCGCTGGTCGCCCGAGATCTTCGGGAGATGAAGCTTCGCGCCTTCCAGCGCTCGGTCCGAGATCAATTCTTCAGCGTCTCTCGCGACCTGATGGGTATCATCGACTTCGAAGGGACGATTCGCCAGATCAACCCGGCGGTCCAGAGCCAGCTCGGCTTCCGCCCCAGTGAACTCGAGGGAGTCCCGTTCATCGAATTGGTCGAGGCCGCCGACGCCGAGCTCACCGAAGAACAACTCGCGCGCGTCATCGACGAGCACGCCTCGGTGACCTTCGAGGCGCGCTTTCGGGCCAAAGATGGCCGCACCCGCTGGGTGCAGTGGAATATGGCCGCCTCCTATGAGGACGAGCTCATCTATGCGGCCGGCCGCGACATCACCCAACGACGCGAGTCCGAGGAACGCCTCCAGCAGCTCAACCAGGAGCTGCGCAAGACTCGAGACGAGGCGCTCGAGGCGAGCAAGGCCAAGAGCACGTTTCTGGCGAATATGAGCCACGAGCTTCGCACGCCGCTCAACGCCGTCATTGGCTACTCGGAGATGCTCATCGAGGACCTGCAAGACGACGGCCTCGACGATTATGTCGCCGACCTCGATCGTGTCCTCAGCGCCGGCAGGCACCTGTTGGCGCTGATTCAGGACGTGCTCGACCTGTCCAAGGTCGAGGCCGGCCGTGTCCAGATTCACCTGCAGACGGTCGACCTGGCCGGCCTCATCGACGACATCAGCACGACCGTGGCGCCGCTGATGGTCAAGAATCAAAACGAGCTTGTCGTCGAGTGCGCCGACGCCGTGGGCATGATCACCACCGACGTGACCAAGCTGCGCCAGATCCTCTTCAATCTATTGAGCAACGCTGCAAAATTCACCTCCGAGGGCACCGTGCGCGTGGAGGTCGAGGCCGTCGAGGTCGACGACCGTGAGCACTTATGCTTCACCCTCTCGGACACCGGCATCGGCATGACCGAAGAGCAACTCGAGCGTGTCTTCGAAGCGTTCGCTCAGGCCGACTCGTCGACCACCAGAGAGTACGGCGGCACCGGGCTGGGGCTGACGATCACTCGCCATTTCTGCTCGCTTCTCGGAGGGACGTTGGATGTCTCCTCGACGCCCGGCGAAGGCACCGAATTCAAGATGCGACTGCCGCGCAATTTGGACGTCCATGAGCAGGCAGACGAGGCGGACTCGGTCGAATCGACTCGGCCCCGAGGCGACGGCCAGCTCGTGTTGATCGTCGACGACGACCCCAACGCACAGCAACTGCTCGAGCGCGCGCTGCTGCGCGATGGCTACCAAGTCTCCTGCGCCTCCAACGGAAACGAAGGACTCTTCTTGGCCGAGCAGCTCGAGCCCGATGTCATCACCCTCGACATCATGATGCCGCTGATGGACGGCTGGACGATGCTCGAACGCCTCAGACAGAACCCGCAGCTTGCCGACATCCCGGTGATCTTGGTCACGATGGTCGACGAACGCGAACGAGGCATGGCGATCGGCGCAGACCACTATCTATCCAAGCCCATCGATCGAAAAGAGCTACTCGCGCTGATGCAACGCTACCGCCAACCGGCCACGCAAGGAGAGGTTTTGATCGTCGAGGACGACGAGGCCTCCCGTGAGCTGGTCTCACGGCTGCTGCGACGCGAGGGTTTTGGTGTCCTCGAAGCGACCAACGGCCGCGAGGGACTCGAGGCGCTCGACGAGTGCACCCCCGACCTCATCATCCTCGACCTGATGATGCCCGAGGTCGACGGCTTCGAGTTCTTGAGCCGGTTTCGGGAGCGCGACGACTGCGAGTCAATCCCCATCGTCGTGCTGACCGCCAAGAACCTGACCGACCAGGACTACGCCATCCTGAACGACAAGGTCGAGAAGATCGTGCGTAAGGCGGGCTCGACGACCCACACCATGACCCGCGAAGTCACCGAGATCGTCCGCAAGCTGGTCACATAATATCCGTTTCAACATCACCCCTGGCACCATGTTGAGGCTGCAACATCACCCCTGGCACC
>JBKGZI010000381.1:0-5677 GCA_046545675.1 Persicimonas sp. | reverse complement strand
TTCTTCGTCTTCTTCGTCTTCTTCGTCTTCTTCGTCTTCTTCGTCTTCTTCGTCTCCGTCGCCCTCGGCTTCATCGGCCTCTTCAACTTCCTCAGCCTCCGCGCCGTCTTGTGCGAAGACCGACGGAGAGGCAAACGCGACAACCAAGCTCAACAACAACGCCCACAAACGTGCATTAGAAGACATCATGACAGCTCACTCCCAAAGACCATCCAATAGCTCATTCGAACGCTCCAGCAAGTACCATAATGTGGCATGGGCGTCCATTTCGCGGCGCCCATCTACGCCACGACACGCTGGAAACGACAGCCGCTGCGCGCTACAGTGCCCACTCGTCAAATGAACCACCGTTGCTGACTGAGCCGAACCGCAATGAAGTTATTCTACGCCATTTTTGCTGTCTCGAGTCTCTCGATCATGTCGAGCTTGGGGATGGGCTGCTCGGACAACGCTCGATCCTGCGAGATCGACGACGATTGCTTTGGCGGCGAGGCCTGTGTGGCGGGAGTCTGCCAGTCGCAGAGCTCCTCCAATAACGTCGACTCGAATAACGATTCGAGTGACACCGGCCCCAATCATGACTCGAATGATGCCGACCCGCCGGAAGCCGATTCGAATAACGGCGACGACGCGACCGACGGGGGCGCCGGCAGCGACGCCGGCCACACCGACACCTGCGCGGTCGATCCGTTCACCGTCTCTTGCGACAACGACGATGACTACGACAACGACGAGTGGATCGACGCTGATCCCTTACGAGAAGGTAGCTCTATCGGTTGTACCGCTGGGGCCGAGCGGCCCGATGACTGGTCCACGCAGATCGAAGGCAAGGTTTGCTACGACGAGGCCGGCGACTTTTACCGGTTACAGGTCGCGCCATGCGAGACCCAATTTCGCCTGAAGGTCACGCTGACCGTCCCCGAGATGTGCACCGAGTCGGAGTTCGCGCTCGACGCCAGCTTCAACGGCGGAAGCCCGATCGACTGTGAGCACGAAACAGATTTCTTCTCGGCGAATTGTCAGCGTGAGGGCAACGTCCACAGTTGGACCATCTTGATCAAACCCGGCGACTCGATCTGGTCGCTTTACTTCAGCGCAGTCGGCAGCCAGGACGAGGACATAGACTCCCAATTCGATTACACCCTGGAAGCAGAAACCCCCTAAATGAGGAGTCCCCCGGGCGATGAGGCGGCCAACACATCTTCGAGCATGCAGCATCGGCACGCAGCACCTGGCTGCGTTGTTCTGCGCGCTGCTGTGGATGGGTGGCGGCCTCGCGGGCTGCTCATTCGACGCCCGCGACTGCACGCTCGACAGCCCGTGCCCCTCGGACCATATCTGTGACTCGGCCACCGGCATCTGCGAGCCGCTGTCGGACGATGCCTCCCACGCAGAAGACGCCCATCACCCAGACGCCGCATCGCCCCCGGACACTCCCAGCACCGACGCCGGCGCCGACTCGCGCTATCGATTCGACGCCCCGCCGAGCGACCAGGACACCTCCCAGCCACAAGAAGGCGAGCCGCTCAGCGGTGCGTGTCTGGTCGACTCCAGCTCGACCACATGCCAAGAGGACCAGCACGAGCTCAACGATCTGAGAAGCGCCGCCACCTCACTGAGCTCCGAATACATCGGCTGCGATCATGGTGACGATGAGTTGATCAGCTTCGACACCAACACCCAGGCATCCCTATGCCCCGGCGACCGCGACTGGTATAAATATGAGCTGCGAACATGCCGCACGCGCTCGTTCATCGTCGAAGCCTACGTCACACCCGACAAAGCATGCGATCCCCGAAGTTATGCATTGGAATGGCGTATCGGCAGCGAAGTGAAAGCTCGCTGCGTCGATCCGGAACTCGATGGCACCCAGACTTGGCAATGCCAGGCGCTCGAAGGCGGGGGCAAAAAGCTCGCCTATATCGTCGACAGCGAGCGATTCCAGAGCAGCGATTGGCACACGCTCAACGTCGAGGCATCCGAACTCACTGACGGCCGCGACGTCCAATTCAACTACCAACTCCGCGCCCGCATCAAACCCTGACCCAACCCCGCAGTCCCCCAAGCCCCAAGCCCGCAGTCACTCCGCCGGCGGCTCGGTCGGCCCGCGGCGAGTGCCGTAAAGCGCCTCGTCGCTGAGGTGGCCGCGCACCTCCCATAACAGTGGGAACGCGCGCTTGCTGAGCGTCGAGCTCAGGTAATCGACGCCCGCCGAGCCGCCCGTGCCCGGCTTGGTGCCGATGAGCCGCTCGACCACGCGCACGTGGTGGAAGCGCCACAACAGGATATTCTGGTCGTGGGAGACCAGCGCCTCGGCCAGGTTATAGATATGATGGTGCTTCTCGGGCGACTCGTAAATCGGGTGCAGGCCGTCGAGGATCTGCTCGTTGAGCTCTTCGTCGGGCTCTTCGCCCTCGGTCGGCACGGCCACATCGTAGCCCATACGCTCGAGCAACTCGTAGAACTCGGTGCGCAGGCTCGGCTCCTCGAGGCGTCTCTCCAGGCGCTCGCGCTCCTCCTCGAGCATCTGCATATTCTTCATCACCTCGCCGCCGGCCTTCATGCCGCTGACGAATTCGACCTCGCGAAATTGCGCCGACTGGAAGCCGCTGGCCGGCATGAGCGCGGCGCGAAAGCTCAGGAAATCGCGCGGCGTCATCGTCTCCAAGATATGGATCTGCTGGACCAGCAGGTCCTCGATCTTGAGCACCCGGCTCAACAGCCTGGCCGCCTCATACGGGTCGTCAGCGCGCATCGCGTCACGTGCGCTGTCGAGCTCGCTCAAGATGAGCTTGAACCACAGCTCGTAGGCCTGGTGGATGATGATGAATAATAGCTCGTCGTGGGCCGGCGGGTCGCTCTCGAGCTGCTGTAGCTCGAGCAGCTCGGGCACCTTCAAATACGAGCCGTAACTGAGGAGCTGTTGTTCGTCTCCACCATCGCCGAGCTTGGGCGTGTGAAAGACCGGGCAGCCGCCTTCGTTGGAGTCAGACATAGCGCATTTAGGGGGAGCGAGGATGGTGATTTGCTACGCATTTTGTAGTCGCACCGCTCCCCGAGCGCAAGCTATAAGTGCGTGAGGACACACGCAATTTCTGCGTGATGAGACACGCCGCTAGTTTGTGACTAGTCAGGCCGCCGGGGGTCCAGCAGGATCGCTAATGTTCTTGGTTCTTGGTTCTTGGTTCTTGGTACAGCTTGGCGCGTCGCGCGGTCCCTGGCCGACACATCAGGCGTCGAGCACTTCTTGAATAGGCTTCAAAAAGAGGTCGGCCATGCCGGCCAGGAGGGCCTCGAGGGCCGGGTAGTCGCCGAAGAATTTGGTGTCGCAGGCGAGCCTGCGTCGGCGGTCGATCTCGCCGAGGGCGAAGTCCAGCGAGCCGTGCTCGCCGAAGAGCTCGGCGACCCGGTCGATGTCGTCGGCGCTGACCTGGTCTCGGGGGGCGTCGAGCAGCCCGCGCAGCCATGCGGCCTCGTCAGCGGGCGCGTGGGAGAGGAAGTGGATGACCAGCGCCGAGATCTTCCCCTCGCAGATGTCCGTGCCGCGGTGCTCGCGGCCCTTCTCCGCGTAGAGATCGAGCACGTCATCCTGAATCTGGAAGAGCACGCCCAGGTGCTCGGCGGCGATCTCGAGCTCGTCGACCACATCCTGCGGGGCGTCGCAAAACTCGGCGGCCCCGGCCACCGGCAGCGCAAAGAGGCCGCTGGTCTTGCCCTCGACCATCCGAAAATAATCGTCGGGCGTGGGCGCCTCGAAGTCCTTGAGTAAGAACTCGCGCTCCTGGCCGTCGATGACCCGCAGCGCCTCGCGCAGCAACCGCTCGGTGGCGCGCTGGCGCTTGGCCGGGCTGCAGTCGAGCCGCGACAGCAACAGCGGCGTCCAATACAACATCGCGTCGCCCAAGTTGATCGCCCGCTCACGTCCATAACGCACCCAGACGGTCTCCTCGCCGCGGCGCACCCGATCGCCGTCCTGCAGGTCGTCGTGCACCAGGGTCGCGTTGTGCAACATCTCGCAGGCCGCCCCGAACGCCACCAGATCCTCGGCCGGCTCCCCGAAGGCCTCGGCCACCGCAAGCGGCAACATCGCGCGCAGCCGCTTGCCGCCGGTGCGCATATGGTAGCGGCACATCTCCACCAAAGACGAGCCCTCGGGCGCCTCCTCGACGCACACCCTATCGATGAGTTCGTGAATCTGGTCGAGGTGGACGTTGCGGAGGCGGCCGAAGTCTGCGGTCAATTCGCTCATTATTTTCTGGTCCCGAAATCAAGGTCGAAGCTAAGTCGGTCACCCTTTGGATGCATGATCCGGCGATATGGGTGCATAGCACGGGGTCCACGCCAAGGTCTACTCATACGCGGAGACCGCAGATTCGAGCGTCCGACGGCAGCCGAATCTCGAGGTTCGAGGACAATATTGACCCTCTCGACTGCTTCTGGATAAGCTGTGGCATCGAAGACCATCACCCGTACCCGCAAAAATTCACTCGCGTATCGAGCGACCTCCGCCCCCAAGCAAATATGGCACGCCAAGCAGTCATTTTCGCCAATGTCGGAACCAGCATCATCGGCAACTTCATTCGACGTGCGCCCTCCGACGAGGTCGACGAGTTATCGGCGAACCTGGATGACGTGAACGACCAGATCACGGACGCTCACGAACTCGAGGCCAGCGGCCATGACACGCCCGGCGCGGTGTTGGTGGACCCACTGGTCGAGTGGGCGCGCAAAGAGGGCTCATCGGCTTCAGCCGAATTGAACAGTACGTTGAAGATCGTCGATGACCTGGGCACCAACGAAAAGCCCGTAATCATCCATCTATTCGCCACTGACACCGTCGATGGAATGGTCTCTGCCCGCGCTGTACGCACAGTCCTCGAAGCCACATTCACTACCTCCTCCATTTCTGTACATCGGGTGGGAGGACTGCAGGTAGACGACGGCTCGACGTTTACCCGATTCGGATTACCCACCTACGTTGAGGAAATTTATAAGTGGCTTCGTCGCTCCCCACCTGCGTCCTTCCGGCGCATCTTCAACCCCACCGGCGGCTTCAAGAGTGTGGTCCCCTACCTCACATTGATCGCGATGCTCGAAGGTGCCGAGACACGCTACATCTACGAGCGCTCCGAAGATCTACTCGAGCTTCGGCCCCTTCCGATCAGCTTCGATGAGTCGCTTATCGAGCGCGCATTGCCGGTACTCGATGCGACCGTAGCAAACGGCAGCGCCGAACGACGGTTCATCGAACAAGAACTCGACCTCAGCGAGCCGCTCTACCGTAGCCGTTTTGCATCGCTGTGGACACGCATCGACGGCGAAGACTACATCGTTTCGGGGCTCGGCGAGATTTTACGCCAACGTTCCGCCGAGCGTACCGACCCGGTATATCTATCGAGCAAAGCTCGCCAAGACCTCGACAGCCTCGACCCCGACAAACGCGGCGATTTGCTCCAAGGTCTTCTTCGGCTGCGCTCACCTGACTTGCGCTCGAGCAGCCAACACGGTCGCTACCGCACCGAGAAGAGTGACTGTGCGTGCCTTGGGCGCCAGAAGCATCCATATCGTATTCACTTCGTCGAGTACCGCGGTGACGCCGACATCGAGGTGCGCGTGGTCCGTTTGTTCCACATCTCTGACCACGATGAGCGCGATCGAGTCCTCGACAGCACCGGTG
>JBKGZI010000380.1:0-5684 GCA_046545675.1 Persicimonas sp. | reverse complement strand
TCGAGCGGCACGTACATATGCCCCTCGGAGTGGGCCTGGCGCAGGCAATATAGCAGCCCGGCGCGCAGCCGGGCCAGCGAATCGCGCTCGAGACCGGCCTCCAGCGCAATGGCGTCGGCGGTGCGGAACCCGATGCCGTAGATATCCTCGGCGAGCCGGTACGGGTTGTCGCGCACGATCTGGACCGAGCGGTCCCCGTAGTGCTTCCAGATCTTGACGGCAAAGGTCGGCGAGACCCCCTGCGATTGCAAAAAGACCATGATCGAGCGCACCTGGCGCTGCTCGGTCCACGCGCTCATGATCCGCCCGCCGCGCACGTTGCCGATACCCTCGACCTCGGTGATCCGCTCGGGGTCCTCGTCGAGCAAATCGAGGGTATCCTCGCCGAAGTGGTCGACGATGCGCTCGGCGAGCACCGGGCCGATCCCCTCGACGAAGCCGCTGGACAGGTATTTTTCGATGCCCTCGCGGGTCGTCGGCGGCACCGGTCGGATGGCCTCGATGGCGAATTGGCGCCCGTAGCGCCGGTCGTGCTGCCAGCGGCCGTCGACCTCGACGGTCTCGCCGGGCCGCGCCGACAGGATGTTGCCCACGATGGTGACCTTGCGCCCCGAGGTCATCTCGAGCTCACAGACGGCGAATTCGCCGTTGTCGCTCTCGAAGCGGATGCGGCTCAGCTCGCCCTTGATCATCTCGGTGGCGTCGGGCGGCTCGGCGCTGGTTTGGCTCGACCGGTTCATGGGGCCATCGTAGCACCGAGATCGCACCTGGTTAAGTCACGACGATCAAAGAGCGGGTGCGCAGGTCAGCAAGCCACCAGGAGCTACGGCGTCCCTGCCGTCGACAGCAAGGCGTACGAACCTCCCGGGAATCTGTGTGACCTGAACCCCGTTATAGATCTGACTATACTTAAGATGAACGCCTGCTATAAAAACGGGCGATCTCAAAAATTGAAGCGAGACGAGGTCAGGGGTCGCAACCAATGGTGGTCGGAGCACATAGCTTCGCCCGCCCGGGCCCAGACCGATCAGGAGGCTGAACCATGGCGTCGGCATGGGCGTTAATCGAGGATGACGGACATCTCTTATTTGTCAGACGCGCGCTCGACGTGGGGCGCGGCGGCCAGTGGTGCCCCCCCGGCGGCACGATGTGGCAGGACGAATGGCCGGAGGTCGCCTGCGTACGCGAGGCGTTCGAGGAGACGGGCCTGCGGGTCACCGTCGAGCAGCCGCTCGCGAAGTTCGAGTCGGCCTGGTATTTTTTGTGCTCCCTAAATGGCGAGCGATCGTCGATGACCTTGCGGCCGCGCGAGTGCATCGATGCGCGGTGGATACGGCCCGACGAGCTACTGCGGCTGGGCACGGTCATGGATCTGAGGCGCATCATCCCGCTGTTGTCGCTGTCGGGATTCCGGCCCCCGCAGATGCCCGGCGGGCTGGACCCGGCGGTGCCCGAGCAGCTTTTTTGAGACTCGCGAAGCCGGAGCCCACCTACAGGGACGTCGAAGCAGACCTCCGATCGGCTGGATGTGGCGAGGCTGCAATATTCGACACCCCCCCGACACGTTTTTATGATTGTGGTAGGTGATCCACCGTCAACCGTGCTCGTTGAACCAAGAGAAAGCTATGCAATATCAGATGGCCTGGCCGCCGTTCACCAAGAATATCAAGATCACGATCTTAGGCCTCGTGGCGCTCTTTTTGCTCACCGTCTTCGCGGTGCCCGTCAACGAGTTTGCCGCCGAGTATATGTGGTTGTCCAAAGACCACATCTTCGAGCAGGGCTATGTGTGGACGTTGTTGAGCTACGCGTTGTTCCACGCCGACTTCAACCACATGCTCTTCAACGGGCTGGCGTTGTGGATCTTCGGCGGCTACCTCGACCAGCGCTGGTCGACCAAGACCTTCTGGACGGTCAGCCTCTCGAGCGCGCTTGGCGGTGGCGTCGCAGTCGTGCTCAGCCAGCTCGTCTTCGGCGGGAGCGTGCCCACGCTGGGTTATTCGGGCGCGGTCATGGGCCTGGTCGGCGCGTATTGTTGGTACCATTGGGACCGCAGGCTTAATTTCTTTTTCGTCCCGATGACCGGCAAGACGCTGCTACTCTTCTTCGTGGTGCTCGACATCTTTTTCGTGGTCGTCGCCCGCGAGCCGATCAGCATCGCCGGCCACCTCGGCGGCATGGCCACCGGCCTGCTGTTGGTGACCGACTTCTGGCGGCCCCGCCGGATCAAGCAGTGGTGGCGCAGGCGCTCGATGAAGAAGAAATTCCGCGACGCATCGCGTGAGGTCGACCGCAAGCGCAACGGCAAGTGGATCAACTAAACGACCTACTGCGCTTGATTGCACCGCCTCCCGTTCCTACACTGCGCCAAATATCCTGTGAACGACACTAATAACCAAGCGGCGGAAGCTAGAGATGACAGACAAGAAGATGGAGATTACCCGCGAATTTATTGATCGGATGCCCAAGACCGATCTGCACGTGCACCTGGACGGAAGCCTCCGTCTGGAGACGATCCTCGAGCTGGCCGAAGAGCAGGGCGTCAAGCTCCCCAACGGCGCCGACACCCCCGAGAAGCTCGCCAAAGAGATTCATATGGGCGAGGTCTGCAAGGACCTGACCGATTATCTCAAGGCCTTCGACGTCACCCTGAGCGTGCTTCAGACCGAAGAGGCGATCTACCGCGCCGCCTTCGAGCTGGGCGAGGACGCCGCCAAGGAAAACGTCAAATATATGGAGGTGCGTTACTCGCCTCTTTTGCACACCCAGCAGGGCCTGTCCTTCCCGGTGATCGTCGAGGCGGTCGGCGAGGGCCTTCGCGAGGCCAAGCGTCGCTACGGGCTGATGAGCGGCCAGATCATCTGCGGCATCCGCCACATCACCCCCGAGTCGTCGCTGCGGCTCGCCGAGCTGTGCGTGGCCTTCAAGAATAAAGGCGTCGTCGGCTTCGACCTGGCCGGCGCCGAGGCCAATAACCCGCCCAAAGACCACCGCGACGCGTTTTATCTGATTCGCAACAACAACGTGAATCTGACCATTCACGCCGGCGAGGCGTACGGGCCGGAGAGCGTCCACCAGGCCATCCATATGTGCGGCGCGCATCGCGTCGGCCACGGCGTGCGGCTTCGCGAGGACGGCGATCTTCTCAATTACGTCAACGACCACCGCATCCCGCTGGAGATGTGCCCGACCTCCAACGTCCAGACGCGAGCCTGCGACAGCTTCGAGAGCCACCCGCTGCCGTTTTACCTCTCCTACGGGCTGCGCGTGACTATCAATACTGACAACCGTCTCGTGACCGACACCACGATGAGCGAGGAGTTCTGGCGCTGCGTCGAGCATTACGACTTGAACATCGGCGACCTGCGCAAGCTGATGATCAACGGCTTCAAGTCGAGCTTCATGCCGTACCGCAAGAAGCGCACGGTCACCGCGCGCACCTGCGCCGAATTCGACCGGCTCGTCGCCGAGTTCGAGGAGCGCCAGGGCGCCAAGGCCATCCACAACCCGCGCGTGGCCCAAGAAGTCGCCGTCCAGAAGGCCTCGGCCGACGCCACCACCCCGCATGTCGGCCTCGACCCGTACTCGGGCCGCAGCGGACTGCGCCCCGAGCACGCCGAATACGACCTCGCGGCAGCCTCTAGCGTCGCCGAAGAGGCCGTCGAGACGGCCGAAGAAGACGAAAAAGCTTCTTAACGACGGGCGGGTTTTCTTTCGAAATGGCTACCACTTCGACTGGGCAGGAAAATGACTGACAAGACCAACTTTCAAGCTGTCGTCATGGCCGCCGGCAAGGGCACGCGCCTCAAATCCGACCGGCCCAAGGTGCTCCACGAGGTGCTCGGCAAGCCGATGATCG
The DNA here is from genome assembly GCA_046545675.1 of Persicimonas sp. Taxonomy (GTDB): domain Bacteria; phylum Myxococcota_A; class Bradymonadia; order Bradymonadales; family Bradymonadaceae; genus CAYLTX01. The sequence goes on along the minus strand of JBKGZI010000380.1, from coordinate 1,825 downwards.
CCTACGCGGTGGGCGCGTCGCTGGACGCCGGCGCCGAGCGCGTGGTCGTCGTGCTCGGCCACGGCCGCGACGAGGTCCGCGGCTGGCTCGACGAGCATATGGACCGCGAGCGCATCCGCTACGTCATCCAGGAAGAGCAGCTCGGCACCGCGCACGCGGTATGGGCGGCGCGGGAGTATTTTGACGATGCCTCTGACGAACAGGCGCCCGAATATACCGCGATCATCTCGGGCGACGTGCCCAATATGGACGCGCAGACTCTCGGCGACTTCGTTACCAAGACCGCCCACTCATCGTACCCGCTGGGGATGATGACCGCGGTGCTCGATGACCCCGCTCAATACGGCCGCGTGCTGCGCGACTCCGCCGGCGACGTCACCGGCGTCATCGAATATAAAGACGCCACCGAAGAGCAGCGTGAGGTCAGCGAGATCAACGCTGGCTTTTACGCGGTGGAGACCGAGTTTTTGTCGCGCTATCTCTCCGAGATCTGCGAGGGCCCGGCCGACAACGCCCAGGGCGAATATTATCTGACCGACCTCATCGCCATCGCCGCCGACAAGGCCGGCGTGCTCGGCGACATCGTCGACGAGATCGGCCTCATCCAGGGCGTCAACACCCGCCAAGATCTGGCCGCGGCCACCGAATTTGCCCAGATGCGCATCAACCGCCGCTGGATGGACGAGGGCGTCACCTTCATCGATCCTAACACCACCTATATCGAGCCCGAGGTCCGGCTCGCCCCGGACGTCGAGCTCTTCCCGGGCGTCCACCTGCGCGGCAAGACGCGCATCGGCGAGGGCACCACCGTCGAGAACGGCTCGGTGATCACCGACAGCGAGATCGCCCCGAACGTCCACGTCAAAGCCAACTGCTACCTCACGCTCGCCCGCGTCGACAGAGGCACGGCGATCGGCCCCTTCGCCCACCTGCGCCCCGGCGCCGACGTCGGCAAGGACTGCAAAGTCGGCAACTTCGTCGAGGTCAAAAAGGCTCGCCTCGAAGACGGCGTCAAAGCCGGCCACCTGACCTATCTGGGCGACGCCCATATCGGCAAAGGCACCAACGTCGGCGCCGGCACCATCACCTGCAATTACGACGGCAAAAACAAGCACCTCACCGAGATCGGTGAGGGCACGTTCATCGGCTCGAACACCTCCCTGGTCGCGCCCGTCAAACTCGGCAAAAAGGTCTACGTCGGCGCCGGCAGCGTCGTCACCGACGACGTCCCCGACGAGTCGCTCGCCGTGGCGCGTGGAAGGCAGCGCAACATCGATGGCTGGGTGCGGGATAAAGAGGCGGGTGAGTCCGAGTAAAACCCTCTCCACCCGTAGCGAAAGCGAAGGGAAGGAGAGGATCAAGGAGAGGGATCCAGGGAGAGGCAAAGACGGAGGTCAGATGGCCAGCCAATTAGTCGATAGAGCGATGTATATTGTGGAGCCAACTAGCGATCCATCGCCAGTTCTGCTTTCTCTTTCCCACCCAGAACGGCTTAGCGACGGAAAGTTCGAGGTCAGCTTCGGTGTGAAGCCCCATGAAGCTCCGGTCGTGGAGAGATCTGCTTGGGGGGCTGATGGGTGGCAAGCCCTCATGGGTGCGAGGTTCATGATGAAGGCTCTCTTGGAAGAGAAGTTCGGGAAAGACGCGGTCCTTTTCTATTCGGCCGAAGATGCCACGGACGGTACAGGCGGCGTCTCGATAGAGCAGCTTTTTACGACTGGTTGAGCTATTTGTCGGAGCAGCCCGTAAATCGTAACGTGGAACCGGGTGCCCCACCTTGATCCTCCCCACGCAGAAAAGCGCGCGGGGAGGGAGAGGCCCCCAC
>JBKGZI010000379.1:0-5698 GCA_046545675.1 Persicimonas sp. | reverse complement strand
TTAGGGTTGGCCGTAGAGACGTTTTGGGTTGTTGAGGGACGATTTGGTTGGCATCGAGAAGCGTATTCGGTGATAGGACCTAACTCAAATTGTAGTTCCCGCCGCAGTTCAGGCGCCCTAAATAGAAGATGTTGCGAATCTGGATACCCTCGCTATCTGCACCTTCCCCCTTGCCGAATCGCACGCCTTTGCCTATCTCATGGCCTGCGAATCAACCCAAACTCCACCCACCCCAAAGAGGTAAACCATGGGCACCAATCCAATCTTGAATGAAGGCGACAAGGCCCCCGATTTCACCCTCGAGTCGGACAACGAGGGCGAGGTCTCGCTGAGCGATCTGCGCGGCCAGAAGGTCGTCTTGTATTTTTATCCGAAGGATATGACCCCGGGCTGCACCAAGCAGGCGTGCGATTTTCGCGACAATCTCGACACCTTCGTCGACAAGGGCTGGAAGGTGCTGGGCGTCTCGCCCGATCCGGTCGAGAGCCACGCGAAGTTTCGCGACAAGCACGACCTCAATTTTACGCTTCTGGCAGATCCGGACCAGGCGGTCGCGGAAGCCTACGGGGTGTGGCGTGAGAAGCAAAATTACGGGCGCACCTACACGGGGATCGTGCGCTCGACCTTTCTGATCGATGAGGAAGGAACGATCACCGAGATTCAGGACAACGTGCGCGCCACGGGCCACGTCGAGCGGCTGCTGCGCGACAACATATAGGCTCGAGGCTCGAGGCTTGGGGCTTGGGGAAAGGCAATATCGAGCCGTAATCAGCTTTACCAAGAACCAAGAACCAAGAACCAAGAACCAAGAACATCCGCAATCAAGCGCCGAGCCATCTCAAAGCGATGGCTCGGCGATCACTCCACCAACCTCAATTACGGTACACGTACGCATCCTGCGTCGTCTGCATGCCGTCCTCGTCGCGCACCACAATCGAGATGCGGTTCATCCCCTCGAAGAGCGGGATATTGGAGGCGATCTCGGCACGGTCGTCGCCGACCTTGGTGTAGTCGAGCTTGCGGGTGTTGACGTTGGTGCGATCGACCCGGTTGAACACGAAGATATAGTAGTCCTTGATGGACGAGTCGTCGGTGACGATGGCATTGAGGGGTACGCTATTCTCCGAGGTCATCATCGTGTCGGGGTCGAGCTCGACCTGCGGCGACTGGAAGTGGTTGCGGCGTTCGACACCGCTGAGCTCACCGCTAGATGTGCTGTCGTGGTCGACGTCAGACTTCTTGATCCACGCCTTGCGCCGGTCGAGGTCGACCTTGAGCCAATCGCCCATCTGGCCGAGGACGGGCAGCTTGGCGCCGCTCTGGGCGACGGCGGCGACGTCGGCGCGCTCGGAGGCGGCCAGGTATAGCTCGGTCGGCCCTTTCTTGACGGTGGCCAGGCCCTTGGCCTCTCCGAGCTTCTGGTCACTGGCGGCGTGGGGGATGCGGATCTTCTTGTGGACGAAGTCGCGGAAGACGTTGTCGAAGACGTCGACCTCGAGGTCGATATAGTCGGAGTCGGGGGTCTCTTTGATCTTGAAAGTGAACTCGGCGACTTTCTCCCCGCCGGCCTCGATGGTGTCGATCGAGACCCGGCCCTTCTCGAGGTAGACGGCTTCGCCGGCTTTATTCTTGAGATAGACCATCGTCTCGTTGCTGTCGGCGGGGCCGAGGTTCTTGACCAGCGTGCGCAGCGTGACCTCTTCGCCCTTCTGGAGCAGTCCGTCGCCGTTGCCGTCGAGGATCTCGTAGGCGAAGGCGAATTGAGGCCGATCCAGGCCGACGATGCGCAGCGGCTTATGCACGGGATCGCCAAACGAGGACGTCGGGCCGCTCAGCTCGAAGTCGACGCGGTCGTGGCGGCTGGCGCTGTCTTTGGGGACCTCGACGTCGACGCTCCACTCTTTGCTCTGGCCGGGCTCGATCTTGCCGAAGATGAACTCGTGGTCGTCGAGCAGCGAGTTTTCGCTGCTGGCGATGGCCTTGAGGCGGTACAGCGGCTTGTCGCCCTTGTTGGTCGCCCGGGCGGTGAGCTTGATCTCGTCGCCGGCCTTGATGGTGTCGTCCTCAGAGGAGGTGGTCACCTCGAGGTCGACCGGGGCGTCGTCGGGGTTATCACCCTCGCCCCAATCGACGTCGTACTCGACCAGCTTTTTCTGGATCTCTTCCAACTCACGCTCGGAGATCTCAGCCAGATCGGGCTGGAGCTTCTCGAGCAACTCGGTGCGCTTGTATTCGCCCCCGGTGGCGGCGACGAGCTGCTGGGCGAATTTGATCTGGAAGTCTTCCTGGAATTTATTGGGGTCCTTGAAGTCCTCTTCGTCTTCACCGTCTTCGTCGAGCTCGCGCAAAAAGCGCACAAACCCGACGCCGTCTTTGCCGGCGGCGCGCGCCGCGGCGTTGGACAGGTGGCTCTTGAGGTCCTGCTCGCGCAGCACGTTGTCGCTCATGAACATGTCGACGTCACCGTCGGCGACGGACACCGGAATGAGCCTCAGGTCCGGGCTGATGCCCTGGCCCTGAATGGAGACGTCGCCGGGGGTCAGGTATTGAGCCACGGTCAACTTCAGCGCCGAGTTGTCGTTGAACTCGTAGAGGACCTGAACCGAGCCTTTGCCGAAGGTGGTGTCACCGACGACGATGGCGCGGTCATGGTTTTGGAGCGCGCCGGCGACAATCTCGGAGGCCGACGCGCTGCCGGCGTTGACCAGCACGATGATCGGGTAGTCGGGCTCGGTGGCCGCTTTGGTGGCCACCTTGGTGTCGCGCATCTTATTGCCCGCCCCGACGGTGCTCACGATGGTGCCGTCGTTGACGAAGGTGTCGCTGATCTTGATCGCCTGGTCGAGCAGCCCGCCGGGGTTGTCGCGCATGTCCAGCACCAGGCCCTGCATGCCGCCCATCTTCTCTTTGAGCTCCTCGAGGTGCTTGACCATGTCGGTGTGGGTATTGGACTGGAAGTTCTTGACGCGCAGATAACCGATCTTGTCGCCCAGCGCCTCGCTGTCGACCGACTCGATATTAATGATCGCGCGGGTGACCGTGTATTTTCTGGGCTCGGGCCAGGGCTTTCTGGACACCCAGATGTCGATATCGCTGCCCGGCTCGCCGCGCAGCATGCCGACGGCCTCCTGCAGGTTCATATTGACGGTGGATTCGTCGCCGATGCGCACGATCTTGTCGCGGGCCTTGATGCCTTTTTTGGCCGCCGGCGTGCCGTCGATGGGACTGATGACGGTCAGCTCGCCGTCGCGAATCGAGATCACGATGCCCAGGCCACCGAATTCCCCGCCGGTCTGGGTCTGCATCTCCTCGTAGTGACGCGGCGGCAGCAGCGTGCTGTGCGGGTCGAGGGTGTGCAGCATGCCGTTGATCGCGGCGTATTCGATCTCGCGGAAATCCAGGTCCGGATCGGGCTCGACGTTCTCCTCGATGAACCGGAAGGTCTTCTGGAGCCGAAAGCTCATCTCCCAGAGGCTCTCGAGTTTCTTGACCTCGAAGCTCTTCGAGGCCCCGTTGACGGTGACCTCGATGGCCGACGGATCTTCTTTGCCGTCGACAAAGTCGACGACCACCTCGGCGATGGAGTTTTGGACCTCGTCGAGCGAGGCGACCAGCATCTTGTTGGGGTCGATGCGCTCGGGCTCGACGTAGTTGTCCTTGATGCGCAACAACACGCGATTGAAGACCTTGAGCGCCGACAGGTCGTACTCGCCGTCTTCGGCCTCAGAGGCCGCCACAGAGGCGTTACGAAGGTCGAATTGAACCCCGCGGTCGCTGAACTGAACGCTCAGCACGAACGCAACGGTCAACGCCAAAAATGCGACGAGAAAACGCCCGTGCTGCTTGAGCTTGTCCATCAGTTTTTTCATGCCTGCTTCGTATTGTTTGGAACAAAAGACAGCCGCTCGATCTACTCGATATGGCCCCTATCCTTGCGCAGGACGTCGCCTACGGCAAGTCCGCCCACCGAAGAATCTCCGGCGAGCCGCTGTGTCTCTCCGTGCGGTCAACGCACTGAGTTAGGCAATTCATTCCCTGCAACCTAGACCCTGAGCCCCTTCTGTTGCACAATGGCGCCGACGCTGCCGTCAGTTCTTTTGTGCCAGGGAGTCGCCGAGATGTCTCGGATGCCCGAGGTCGGCGAAGTTGTCGATGATGTCTTTCGCATCGAATCTGAGCTCGACCATGGAAATTTTGGGGCGGTCTACCGAGCCCATGACGTGCTCGAAGACCGCACTCTTGCGCTCAAAGTGCTCAAACCCGGCCCCCACGACGAGCAGGAGCTGCGCCAGCGCTTCGAGCGCGAGGCCCGGCTCATCTATAGCCTGCGCCATCCGCATGTGCTGCGCGTCTATTATTACGGCCAGACGGCCTCGGGCCTGCCGTATATGGCCATGGAGTTTCTCGAGGGCACCGACCTGAAGACTCTTTTGCGCCACCACGGCGCCCTGAACCGCCGTCTGGTCCAGCGTATCACCCTGGAGACATTGTCTGCTCTTGAAGCTGCCCACGAGCTAGGGATCGTCCACCGCGACCTCAAGCCGGCCAATATCTTTTTGGTCAACGACGGCGGCAAAGGCCACGTCAAAGTGCTCGACTTCGGCTTCGCCAAAGCCCTCGAGGACGACAATAGCGAGGATCTGACCGCCGCCAAGACGCTGGTCGGCACGCCCGCTTATATGGCCCCGGAGCTCGTCCACAAAAAAAACGTCGGCCCGGTCAGCGATCTCTACGCCGTGGGATTGATCATGGCCGAGATGCTCACCGGCGACAAGATCGTGCAGATCGAATCGGTCTACGACACGATCTTATTTCAGGCCTCCGACAAGCCGATCAAGATGCCTCCGGTAGTGCGCGATTCGATCTTTAGGGATATCATCGAGCGCGCCGTCGAAAAAGAAGTCGACCGGCGCTACGCCAACGCCACCGATATGATCCTGGACCTCGAGGCGCTCGATCTCGAGCCGGCGGCCCGCTCGGCCACGCCCACCGACTCGGTGGCCGTGCCCAGCGAATTCGGCCAGGCCGACGAAGAGGCGATGACCACGCCGCACTCGTTGGGGCTGCCGTCGATGCAGCAGGTCGACCAGAAGCTGGCCGACGGCGGCTGGGCTCAGAATCAGGACCGGGGCCCCAGCCCGCGCCGCTCCATCGATCCCTTCGCCGACTTTCCCACCGCCGACGACGATCCCGCCGATCCCACGGCGACCACCAGCAAGCGCTCGAATTACGAGGTCTCCCCGACCGACTCGGCGACCAACGACTCGGCGACCACCAGCAAGCGCTCGGGCTACGAGACCGCCCCGCTCGGCTCGGACAACACCGCCGTACCGGACCCAGGCCCGGCCCCGGTGACCATGGACGCCGACACGACCACCGAGTTTTCACGCGACGACCACGCTCGAGCGGTAGGGTTTTCCTCCGACGCCAGCGGCTACGAAGCTCGAGGCCCCCAAGAGCCGGCCTTTGCGCCCGACGACCCGCTCGACATGCAGCGGCCCAGCTCGTCGGCCGACCGCCGACCCAGCAGCCCCAGTGTCTGGAAAGAGGTGGTACTCGGCGTGGTGATTGGGGCGTTGATCTTGCTGGGTTTTTTGTACTTTTTGGCGCAATAGCCCCCAACTCTTTCTCAAAGATCCGTACGCTTCTAAGTACAAGCGCGTAAGTCTTGTGGATAACGAGAAGCTCGAGACACTCG
>JBKGZI010000378.1:0-5762 GCA_046545675.1 Persicimonas sp. | reverse complement strand
GCAAATTCTGCCGGTGAGTTCAGCACATGAAGATCAGCTTTCTGATACCCACGCTCGACGAGGAGGCCTGGATCGGCCCGTCGCTGCGAGCGCTGCGTGCGGGGATGAGAGACATCGGCCACCGAGATGGCGGTTTCTCCGCCGAAATCATCGTCTGCGACGGCGGGAGCAACGACGGGACCATCGAGCAGGCTCGTCTGCACGGCGCCGATCGCGTGGTCTGCGCCGCGGCCGGCCGTGCCCGACAGATCAACGCCGGTGCCCGCCAGGCCGGCGGCGACGTGCTGGTGATGCTCCACGCCGACTCGCTGGTCGGCCCCGGCGCGATCGAGGCGATCGTCGAGGCTATCGAGGCCGGCCACATCGGCGGTTGGTTTCAGATCGAGATCCTCCCCGAGCTGCAGACCACCGCGGCCAGCTCGGCGCTGGGCTGCGTCGCCAGGGGCATCAACCTGCGCACGCGCCTCTTTCAGACGGCCACCTCCGACCAGGGCATCTTCTGCCGCCGGGATATCTTCGAGGCCATCGGCGGGCTGCCCGAGGTCTCGCTGATGGAGGGCAACCTCTTCGCCCGCGCCCTTCGCCGGCGCGGATCGGTGGCTATCCTGGGCCCCGAGCTGCGCATCTCCGGGCGCCGCTGGGAAAAAAACGGGCTGTTTCGCACCATCCTGTTGATGTATGGCATACGCGCTGCGCACATGGCCGGCGTCGATCCGGATAAGCTGGAGCGCGTGTGGCGGCGATTTAGTCGGTGAGTTTGCTATGACGCGCGTTTTGCTGCCTTACGAGTAATCATCGCTGCGATGGAGATTGGTTGGTTTACGGCTTGGTTTTGGGTTTGGGGTTTTGGGTTTGGGGTTTTGGGTTTTGGCTGACGGGCTGCCGAGACGAGTTAATTTGCGCAGTTGTCTTTGTCGCTCGGAGGCCGCTACCGGTCGGTCGAACGAGAATTCTCAACCGGCAGGTACCAAGAACCAAGAACCAAGAACTCCGGCATCAGCCCGACGATTCGTGTGACAGCAGAAGTCTAGCAACAAGCGAACGCTCTACATGACTGTACGAATAGAGGAAAAAGTGAAAACGAGATTCGCACTTGTCGGTTGCGGCCGGGTGGCCGCCCAGCATCTGCGCGCGCTGGACCACCACGGCGCGCGCGCCGAGCTGGTAGCGGTCTGCGACACCGACGCCGAGCGCCTCGCCGAGACGGCTGAGGCCACGGGCGCGCCGGGTTTCGCGTCGCTCGAGGCGCTCCTGGCCGAGGTCGTCCCCGACGTCGTCGTGCTCGCCTCGCCCAGCGGTCTGCACCCGGGCCAGGCGATCATGGCCGCGCGCGCCGGCTGCCACGTCATGTGTGAGAAGCCCATCGCCACCGCCTTCGCCGAAGGCGTCGAGATGGTCGAGGCCTGCGAGGAGGCCGGCGTGCGGCTATTCGTGGTCAAACAGCTTCGCTACAATCCCACCCTGCAGCTTCTGCGTCGCGCCCTCGAAGAAGACCGCTTCGGGCGCATCGCGCTGGTCGACGTCGACGTATTCTGGACGCGCCCGCAGGCCTACTATGACGGCGACGACTGGCGAGGCACCCGCCGGCTCGACGGCGGCGCGTTCCTGAATCAGACCAGCCACTACGTCGACCTGCTGACCTGGCTCTTCGGCCCCGTCGACAGCGTGCAGGCGCTGACCGGGACGCTGGGCCGCGACATCGAGGTCGAGGACTCCGGCGTGCTGTCGCTGCGCTGGAAATCCGGCGCGCTGGGCTCGATGAGCGTGACCATGCTGACCTGGCCGGAGAATCTGCGCGCCTCGATGACCATCAGCGGCAGCCGCGGCACCGCCGTGCTGGGCGGCAAAGCCTGCGACCAGATCGAGGTGTGGCGCTTCGAGGGCGGCCAGGAGGACGCAGAGCACATCGCCGAGCTCAACGCCCAGACCCGCGAGTTTTACGGCGACGGCCACCTGCGCTACTACGCCAACGTCCTCGACGTCCTCCAAGACGGCGCCGACGTCGACACCGACGGCTACGAAGGCCTCAAATCGCTGGAGGTGATCTGCGCGGCTTATCAATCGGCAAATGAAGGCCGTACGGTGGAGCTGCCACTATAGTTGCGCGATGCCTCTCCTCCCCGCGCGCTGTTTAGCGAGGGGAGGATCAAGGTGGGGCGTTTGTCCTCCCCGCGCGCTCCACGGAAGAAGCCCCCACCCAGCCTCCCCACGCTGAAATACGCGCGGGGAGGAGATTATTGGCGCGAGACGATCATATGACCCACTACCAACATCCCACCGCCATCATCGACGACGGCGCCGAGATCGGCGCGGACACCAAGATCTGGCATTTTTGCCACGTCTGCTCGGGCGCCCAGATCGGCGCGGGCGCCACGCTCGGCCAGAACGTCTATGTGGGCGGCTTTGGCGTCGTCGGCGCGGGCGCCAAGATCCAGAATAACGTGTCGGTCTACGACGGCGTCGAGCTCGGCGAGGAGGTCTTCGTCGGCCCCAGCGCCGTGTTCACCAACGTGCGCCACCCCCGCGCGCACGTCTCCAGAAAGGACGAATTCCAGCCCACCCGCGTCGCACGCGGCGCGACCATCGGCGCCAACGCGACCATCGTCTGCGGCACCTCCATCGGCGACTACGCCTTCATCGGCGCCGGCAGCGTGGTCACCCGCGATGTGCCGGCGTATCGGCTGGTTGTTGGCAATCCGGCGCGGCCGATTGGCTGGGCGTGTCAATGTGGCGAACGGCTTCCGGAGCCGGCGCCCGAGACCGAATGCACGCGTTGCCAAGCGCGCTACGAACTATGTGACGACGGTCTTATCGCTGTGGAGTAGGTCGTGTAGGAGGTAAGGCGTGCGGCTCGAATTCGGCGCGGCGACCAGAGGCTCTACGTGCGACGGTCAATATGGTGGGTCGTTAGAGCCTGAATAGAGAAATCGGCCCTTGGCGGCCTTGGGGCGGCGATCGGCGCAACAATTCGGCGGTTTTGCCGATAACCAGAGTGAGAGCGATGAATCTCACTGACTTGCGCCACAAGCCCGGAGGCCGCCATGACCAGCACGACCCTACAACCGCCCGACACCCTCGATCCCCAAATCTGCGCGCATATCTTGCAGCGCCTCGGCGAGAGCGGCCAGCCTCCCGAATACGGCGTGGAGCTGATCAATGTCGGCAACGAGAGCTACCTCGAGGTTCTCGACGAAGAATATTTCGGCGGCCTGCTCGACGGCGGGGCGAGCTTCAAGCTGGTGCAGGGCTACTTCGGGGGCGGAAAGACTCACTTCCTCCATTGCGTGCGCGACATGGCCTGGCGCCACGGATTCGCGGTGGCGGTCGTCGAGCTCTCACCCACCGAATGCCCGTACGACGACACGCTCAAGGTCTACGCGACGGTCGCGAGGCGCCTGGCGGGAGGAGATCGCGCCGCTGGTTATGGCATCACCGAGTTGCTGCGCGACGTCGTCGACCGGCGCCTCGCCCAGGCCGAGGCGCGCTTCCGGGACGGCGGCGCCGACCGGCCCGAGCAGGCCGCCCGGCGCCAGGTCGAGCGTTGGTTGCGCCGCGAGGTGGGGTGCACGCCCTGCGAGAGCGTGTCGTTCCGAAAAGCGATCGTCGAATTTGCGCTCGGCTGGCTCGGCGAGGATTACGGGCGCGTCGACAAACTCGAGGCGTGGCTTCGCGCCGAGCCGGTCCCCCGCGGCGAGGTGCGCGAATGGGGCGTCTACGAGCGCATGAGCCGGTCGAACGGCTTTTTGATGCTTCGGAGCCTCACCCAGATGATGCGCGGGCTGGGCTTTGCGGGCACCGCGCTGCTCTTCGACGAGGTCGACCGAAACCTGTCGGTCAGCGCCAAGCGCAGCCAGTCCATCGGCGATAACCTGCGCCAGGTCATCGATCTGTGCGGGCGCCACCAACTCCCCAACACCCTCTTTATGTACGCCGTGCCCCCGGAGTTCATGCGCACGGTGGTGCCCGATTATCCGGCGCTCTACCAACGCCTCAAGACGCCCGTGCCGCTGAGCGTCAAGAGCCCCCAGGCGGTGCTCGTCGACCTCGAAAAGCTCGATCTGCCCGCCGAAAAGCTGCTCGCGAAGATCGGCGAGCGGCTGGTGCCCATCTTCAGGGCCGCCCATCACGTCCGACTCGACCCCGACCGCCAGAAGAATAACGCGCGCATCCTCGCCGCGGCCTGCGTGAACACGCAATTCGAGGTCAACCACCGCCGGCTATTCGTCAAAACCTTCGTCGACCTGCTCAACCTGCAGGCCGTCGACGGCGAGGTCGAGCTCGACCTCGACGCGGCCATCGATCTGGTCGTCGAGGGGCACGGGGCGCTGTCGCAGGCCAAATCCGCTGAGGTCTTTCAATTCGAGGACTTTTGAGATGAACGCACTCATACAGATTGCAGATTCGACTGCCGATTCCCAAACGGTCCGATCTCGCGACTTCTCGCCGGAGGCGATCCTCGAGGCGATGCGCCTGGGCGTGGTGCCGCGCATCGACCTGAGCGCGTTCACCGTCGGCCGCGACGCCCAGATGCGTCTGGTCGACGACGACCTGCACCGCACACAGCTTCTGGGCGGTGCGACGCGCACTTTCTTGGGCGGCTACGGCACCGGGAAGACCCACCTGCTGGAGTGCATTGCAAACCGCGCGATCGAGCGCGGCTTCGTGGTCTCCCGCGCGGTGCTCGACCCCGAGGAGACCGCGCCGAGCCACCCGAAACGCGTCTATCGCGAGCTGGTGCGCTCGGTCGAATACCCCGATTGCCCCGGCGGCCGGGGCCGGGGACTCAGGCCGCTATTCGAGCGCGCGCTCGGTAGCAAAGAGGCCCGCGACGGCTTTCTGGTTGATGGGTCGACGCGCTCCAGAGACACCCTCGACGACGGCGCGCACCTTTATCTGACGCCGGCGCTTCGCTACTTCCGAGCGTTGTCTGCGGACCCTTCGCTTGGCCCCGAAGAACGGCGCCGCGCGCTCGGCCTGCTCTTCGACTGGCTCGAGGGCCACCCGACGATCTCCAACACCGAGATCGACCGCGCGCTGCCGCGTCTGGTCGGCCGAAAGGGGCGCATCTACAGCATGATGGACTACCGGCCCTGGGCGCGCATCTACGGCTATCTATTGAGCGGCTTGTCGGCGCTGGTGCGGCGTGCGGGCTATCGCGGGCTGGTCGTGTTGGTCGACGAGGCCGAGTTCTACTCGCTGCTCGGCACCCAAAACCGCGACTACGCCCGCACGCTCTTCAAGGCGCTGGCCTGGGCGTCGCTGGGCGCCGATAGCGGTCAGTTGCCCTTCGAACGCACAGCGCTCGATCGCGGTGGACTCGGGATCTTAAAGGAACTCCCGCCGCAATATGCGCCCGACGCCGGCCTCTACACCGTATTTGCGATGACGCCCAACTCCGCGGGCGTCGATGCCCTCTCGCAGGCCGTGCCCGCCCATACCATCGACGAGATCGACACGCTCACCGGCGCGGACTACCGCACGCTCGCCGGCCGCGTCTGCGCCCACTACCGGCGCGCCAAACCCGACACCGCCATCACCGATCACCACGAAGCCGCGCTCGGCGACGCGACGGCTCGGCTGGCGCGCCACGGGTATGTCGAGAACCCCCGGCAGGCGATGAAATTTGTGGTCGAGGTGCTCGATATCGTGCGGTTTCGGCCGGACGCGGTGGAGATGGTGATCGAGGAGATCGGTTCGTTCTAGCCCCCCAATTACCGGTGCCAGGGCATCCTGCCCTGGTCCAGACCTAGAAGGTCTGGCAC
>JBKGZI010000377.1:0-5773 GCA_046545675.1 Persicimonas sp. | reverse complement strand
TACCCCCACTGGGATTCGAACCCAGACTGGACGGATTTTAAGTCCGCTGCCTCTGCCGGTTGGGCTATGGGGGCTTGATTCGACGGCGCGAAACACGGCGGTAACCGGCGCGCGCCGGCCATTATTTCTACGGCTCGGCTCGAAGTGCAAGTGCCGTTTGAAATCAGCGGGGGATTGCCGAGGCCAGTGCAGTCCGTTATTGGTGAATACATGCGCTGAGCAGGTTGTCCGAGATGAAGATGCGCCCACGTTAAGGGCGCAACCTCCTCGATGGGGCAAATTGTGATGTCTAGTTGGTGATGACGCATAAGGGAGATGACCGTGAGTAATGGAAACGACTGGGAGCAGGGTAGCGGCGGCAATGATTGGGGCCAGGGCCCCGCTCGAGGCGGAGGCGGAGGCCAGACCCCTGGCGGGGGCGGTCAGTTTGGCCCGAATACTCCCGGTGGTGGTGGCGGCCAGCCTCCTCGTGGCGGAGGCGGCGGCCAGCCTCCTGCTGGTGGAGGCGGCGGTCAGCCTCCCGGCGGCTCAGGACCGTCGACCGACCTGATCACCGAGGGCTGGGGCGGAGGGCCCGAAATCACCTTCGACGAGATCATCGAGCGGCTCAAGCTGGTGTTTCGGCGCGCCACCGGCCCGGTGCTGATGGCCTGGCTGGGGCTCGGGGCAATTTCACTGCTGGTCGCCCTGATCGGCTCGCTATTTGATATCGTCAACTATTTCGTCACTTCACCCGGCGTGAGCGGTATGCTCGGGCTGATGCATACCATCTTCGAAATTGGGTTTCAGCCGATCCTCTATGTCCTGGGTGCATTTCAGTTCGCGCTCTTTCGGCCGCTCCACCGCCAGATCTTCGAGGGCGAAGGGGTCATCACCGGCCCGATGGATGCGATCCGCGACGCCAAAGGCGTGTTTCTATACGTCTTCGCGGTCGTGCTGATCATGTCCTTCGGGTCGGGCCTGGGCGCGGCATGCTGCTTGATCCCCGGGCTACTTATTCTATTTTTGTTCAACCAGGCGCCGTATCTCGCGGCAACCCAGGGGCTGGACCCGTTCGAGTCGCTCAAGCGTTCCTTCGAGTTGAATAAGACCTATTGGATGGTCATCTTTGCGTTGATTATCGGCGTTTTCGTGGTGAGCACGGCGGGTGGCTGTGTCTATGGAGTCGGCACGGGCATCCTCAGTTGGCTGACTTCTATCCTACGTCCGTTCCACTCGCCGTTTATCGTAATCGTCGTGTGGTTGGGCTGGCAGTTGGGCCTCTTTGGGGCGTTCGTGGTCCAGACGGCGATCTTCTCGACCATCGAGACGAAGGAGACCGGCAGGATGCCGGCTTGAGTAATTGGGAGACGCAACAGCCCGAGACGCCTCTAGGGCCGAACCCAAATCGTAGTTCGCGCCGCAGTTCAGGCGCCTCAAAAAGAGGACCTCACAGGAACCGAACATCTTCTATTTGGGGCGACGTTGAACGGCGACGTCGCAAACTACAATTTGCGTTGGGCGTTAGGACCGCCACGGCCGACGAAGGTTCGGACCAGGCGCCTCAACCATCCGAAAAGTTTCTAGGGCCGAACCCAAATCGTAGTTCGCGCCGCAGTTCAGGCGCCTTAAATAGAGGATGGTGCTGGAACCGGGGCACCCTACTTTATTCAGCATCTTCGCTGTCGTCGGCCTCGATGGGCGGCTGGGCGTAGAAGACCGAGATGGTGTGGCGGCCGGGGCCGACCTCCAGGAGCTGCTCGAAGCTGTTGCCGGTGGTGACCAGTCGGCGAGGGGAGATCTCTTCGCCGTCGACGACGACCTGCTCGATCTCCTGGCCGTCCCAGGTGCGCGGGAACGCGATACCCGGGATGGCGCCGCCCTCGATGGAGTCCGCCCGCGCCCCGAGCAGGTTGACCGAGATGGTCAGCCGGCGGTCGTGGGCCGACCACTGGCTGGTCAGCACCGACTGGCGTCGGGCAGAGAGGAAATCGTAGAACTCCCCGAGCGTGCTCACCCAATGATTCTTCTCGCGCGCCTTGTCAAAGGCGCTTCGAAAGGTCAACAAAATACCCGGCGAGGGTTCGGTGCGCATCGCCTCCGAAGGAAGACTGACCACCAAGCTCTGGTGGAAGTACGCCTCGGAGTTTCCGAGCAAGCGCGATAGGCGCTCTTCGCTGGCGTTGGCTCCCTGGAGTACAAAAGGCGCCTCCAACAGCGGCAGCGGCAGGCCTTTCTCGTCGACCGGATAATAGGGATAGCCGGTGCCGAAGAGGTAGCCGAAATGCTCGGCGCGGGTCGGCCCGAAGCTATTGTCGACCTGCAGGCCGGCGGCGCGAAGCTGTCGAAACGTCGTATCCCAGTCGTTGGTCCACCTCGAGCCCTCCACCCGCCCAAAGACAATCTCTTGGCCGCCGAGCACCGTCGACAATTGCTGGCGCTGCTCGGTCAGTGACAATTCGCGCTCGATGGGCCGGATGGCGCCCACGCCGATCGGCTCGGTCACCGCCGGGCGCTCGTCGCCGAGCACCCACAGGAGACCGACCTCGGCGCCGGCCTGCTCGACCAGCGCCGCCTCGGTGCGGTGGATCAGATCCGAGGCCATAAAGATCGTCGACGATGCCTCTTGTTTTCGGGCCCAGTCGGCATATCCGATGGCCGCGCGCGGGTTGAGCGGGGTCGGGTGGGTGAGCATCAGCGCGCCGGCGTGTTGGCCGGGAAACGGCCACAGTCTGGGCAGCGGGCGCTCCTCGGAGACCTGGTTCAGCAGCGCCTGCTCGAGCAAGTCGGCGTAGGGGACGTGCGATTCGAGCATGCGCTTGTTGGCGACGCGATCGTCGACGGCCACCGTCGGCGCCGACGGGTCGAGCCCGAAGCTCATGCCTTCCTGAGGCAGCCCCTGCTGCATGCCGGTGACGCTGCACCCGAAGTCGAATAAAAAGGTGTAGACCTTGCCCTTGCCCAGGTCGTTGACCGTCAGGCCGGGCTGGCCGTCGACCTCGATCAGCATCGGGCCGGCCGGATAGGTCTCCATCGTCGCGGCCGGAAGCAAGCGGCCCGAAAGCGGCGTGTTGGGCAGGTGCCTTCGCATTGGTCCGTGCACGCCGAGCCCCTCGGTGGAGGTGATCGAGCGCGCCTGGCGCACCTCGCCGGAGGTGGTCACGCCGGTCAGAAGCTCCCAGCCCTCCTTGGGCTGCTCGACGATGACCTGTCCGCCGTCGCGGGCGAAGCCGGCCAGGGCGCTGATGCCGTTGGAGGGCATCACTTCTGCGACCCGCCGCGGCACGATGACCACGCTGCGACCGGCGAGCATCTCGGGGCTCAAGTTGCGGTTGAGCGCGGTGGCGAACGAGCCCATATGCTGCCAAAGGCCGTTGAACCAGCCGTAGCTGCAGTCCATCTCGGAGAATTCGGAGGCCGCCACCGCCGGTGAATCGGGCAGGAGCAGCAAGACGTCGCCCTCGGTTCGATCGGGCGGTCGGCCGCCGGTGGTCGTCTCCGACTCGCTGGGCTGGAAGTGGGGGTGGTCGAGTGCGGCGGTCAGCCCGAGGCCGGCCGCGATCAGCGCGATCAGCGCGAAGTCCCACTTGAGCGCCCCCAGGATGGATTGCTTACGAGCCATGGCGAAGTCGTCTCATCCTCATCGGTAGTAGACGTCGATAGAGTTGAACCCGGCGTCGAGCGGAATGCGTCGAAATTTGTAGCCGACCATCTCGGCGGGGACCGTGTCGATATCGCCGGAGACCATCTCGCCGCCGACCCGGCTGCCGCCCTTGCGCGCCAGCCTGAAGGTGCCGCCGTACAGGCTCGCCGGCACGGTCAGTGACATGCCGCGGCGCTTGGCCTCGACGTTGAGCCGAAACAGCGTCGCGCTCTTGGAGCGGGGCTTGGCATCTTCGTCATCTTCGCCCGAGGTTGTGGCCATCTCGTCGAGCGCGGCGTCCTCGAGTGATTTGGACTGCGGCAATTTGGCATCCCGCACCACGCGGCTCTGGATACGACCGGCGCGTCGCGAGCGTAGATAATTGTCGAAGCGGTTCGCGTTGGTGATGATGTGGTTGTGCTGGTCGGCGACCTCGAAGACGCCCAGCCACTTCTCGAAGCGCTCCATATCGGGGAAGTCGGCGAAGACCGACGAGTCGACCGACCAGGTGATCGCCTGGTGGTGGCCTTCTTGGCTGGCCTCGATAAGCTCGGCCAACTCCGGGCCTTCCGTGACCCCCGAGGGATAGACCACCGGCATCTCGCGGACGCCGAGTGGCTGGCCCTGGTCATTGACGACCAGGAAGGGAAAGCCCGTGCCGAACGCATAGCCCGAGCCGGGCGCCGGGCTGTAGCTGGTGTCGATGCGCAGGTCCTCGGCGGCCATGGCCTCGAAGGGCTCGGCCCAGCGGGTGTCCCACCAACTGCCGGCGATGCGAGTGCTGCGGACCGACCCGGAGGGAAGCGTGCCGTTGATCTCGTCGATCTGCGCCGATAGGCCCACCGGGCGGGCCAGCGGCTGGAGCTCGCCGACACCGATGCGCTCGGTGAGCTCGAGCGGCGTGCCGGCCTTCTTCCAGGCGAGGCCGACCTCACCGCCCATGCGGTGGATGACCGCGGCGCCCGAGGCCGACAGGCCGGCGTCGACCGTCGACAACAGAGTGGAGACCGCGCGGTGGTCGGTCTCGTAGTCGAGCATCCAGCCGCCGCCGTCGCCCAGGCTGTGGTCTTCGTGGACCGCGACCAGCGCGCCGTCGGCGCCGCCCGGGAATGGCCAGAAACCGGCCAGTGGGGCGTACTCGCCGATGACCCCGAAGACGATGAAGCGCTCGAGCAGGTCGGCGTAGGGCACCGGGTTGGTGCGCAGCGCCGGGTCCATGATCAAATCAGAGGTGCGCGGGGTGATCTGATGGCTGCTGGAGGCGACCCCGAAGTTGTCGTCGGGCCGGCCCTGTTGGAGCGCGACGAGCTGCTCGCCGAGATCGAAGTCGACCGTGATCGCGGTGCCCTCGCCGATGGGAGTGGCGTAGATTGCCGGAGCGCCGTCGACGGATAGGTGCGTGGTGGCGCCGTCTCGCGGGGCGGTCGAGCCGATAAATTGGGTCGACAGCGGCATCTCGAGCAGCTCGTCGGCATAAGCGTCGGCCAGGCCGCGCGCAAAGGTCAGTTGCTGGCCGTCGCGGCTGCCGGCGCGACCGTTGGCCGAGAAGGTCTCCCGCAGCGTGCCCTCGGGGCGCTCGACGACCATGGTGTTGCCGTCCAGGGCGTGTTGCCGGAGCCTCTCGAGCAGCGCCTCGGGCACCTGGTCCGACACGCTCGAGGTGAGCACGACCACCCGGGATTCCTCGAGCACCTCCATGGACAGCGAGGACGGCGTGGCGATGGACACCGGCCCGATCTCCTGCTCGAAGAGGTTGATCCAGGCCACGCTGAAGTCGCGCTCGGCGAAGCTGGGTCCGCTGTTGCCAATCGCCTCGTAGTCGAGCACGATGAGCACGTCGGATTCGGCCTGGCGGGTAATCTCGATCCCGTCGGAGGTCTCGACATCGGCCTCGAGTACATACGGGGCGCTGTTCAGGTAATAGGCGGTGGCTACAATCGCCACCAGCGCCCAAAGCAGTGCTCGGTAGCCGGTGTGAGCCGCTTGATTTCGGCGACTTTCAAACATCTAGGCTGGATAATTGCCAGAGGATGGTACGGGCCACTTGCAACACAGGGCCTTGCAACAGAGGGCCAGTGCGCGCAACAAAAGGTGTGCCCGTCGGGAGTATAGAGGTTCGACCGGTGGTGTAAACGCCAAATGACGCGTTTG
>JBKGZI010000376.1:0-5778 GCA_046545675.1 Persicimonas sp. | reverse complement strand
AATCGGCGGGGTGACGCCCCCGTGGGCCACGTGGTTATCCTGCACCATGGCCGGTAACGCTAACCGGCCCGCAACGCCCACACATGAGAATCCACCAACGCCAGATGCACCCACCAACGCCCAAACGGCCTGAGCGGCCGCCCCTCGGGCGTCAATTCCAGCGCTAGCTCGTAGAGATCGACCGGCCCGTCGCGCCCCTCGAGCGCCTGGCGAACTCTGGCTTCGTACTCCTCAAAAAAGCCGCGCGCCCGCTCGAACGCCGTGCCGACATCGTCCCCGCGGCGGTGCAGGCCGTGGCCGGGCAAGAGCAGCGTCGGCTCGAGGGCGGCGAGGCGGTCGAGCGAGGCGCGGTAGGCGGCCACGTCGTCGTCCATCGCCCGGCAAAGGGGTGTGGGGACCGGCAGCGCGACGTCGCCGGAGAACAGCCAGCCGCGCTCGGGCTCCCAGAGCGCGGCGTGGTAGGGGTCGTGGCCGCGCGCGTCGACCCACTCGAGGGTCAAGTCGCCGACCTCGACGCGCTCGCCGAAATCGAAGAGCTCGACGCGCTCGAGGCCGGCCGGGCCGTGGTGGTCGACGAGCGAGTACTCCTCGTCGAGCCGGGAGAGCAGCCGGGAGCGGTGCGGCTCGTCGAAGGCCTGCTCGACCCACGGGCCGAGCACGTGGACCTCGTCCTGGAAGGCGTGCCAGCGGCCCAGGTGCGGCTCGAGGCCGCTCCAGGCCAGGTGCGGCGCGTCGCTTCGCTGCTCGATGAGCGCCGCGGCGCCCATATGATCGATATGGGAGTGGGTATAGATCCAGCGGTCGACGCCGGCGAGGCCGCCGACGTCGAGATCGCGCAGGGCCCGGTCGAGGACGTCGAGGGTAAACGGCCAGCCCGGGTCGATGACGGCGACGACGTCTTCGCTGCGATACACGAAGGTGTTGACGATGAGCGACTTTCGCGGGTTTCTCAGCCGCAAGCGCCACAGTTGATCGCTGACCTGCTCGTCGATGAGCCGCTCGTCGATCAACTGCTTATGGGTCAGAAGCAGCGCGCTGCCCCAATCCTTCCTGAAGCTATTTTCCAATGGGCACTCCTACATCTTGGCGCCCTAGTAGTTCGGGACAGTGGTAGTGACAGTTTGAAAGTGGCTCAGGGTGACGAGGTCGAAGGCGTTGCAGTGAGGCGATTCAGTCGAATCGTCGAGCGAAAACGCCAAAGAGCTCGTCTTCCTGAGCCGGTTTCAAACGTTCAGAATCATTGTCCCGAGCTACTAGTGTCCTGGTCGCTCGACAAAGAGCTTCCGGTCATTTCGCCGGCGGAGTCATAAACACCGAACAGGGCATATGTTTGACGACGCCGCTGGCGACGCTTCCGAGCAGAAAGTCGTCGAGCGCCGAACGGCCGACGGTCCCCAAAAGGATCGCGTCGATCTCGTTGTCCTCGGCGTAGCCGACCAACTCCCGAGTGGGATAGCCCGTGAGCACCTCCGACGTCCAGCTAATCTCGCCGAGTCGGCCCTCACGCTCGTCGATGACCGCACTCATCTCGCCCTTGGCGCGCTCGCGCACCTGGGTCACCTCTTGATACTCACCGCCGGCGTAGCCGACCAAGCCGTCGGGCAAGACGATGGGGCCGGGCGGGTAGACCACATGGACGATATGCAGGTGGGCGTGGGTCCGCTCGGCCAGGTCGAGGGCCATCTCCAGGGCCTTGTGGCTGCTGTCGGAGAAGTCGATGCCGACCATCAATTCCGCCGGCCCCTCCCAATCGATGCCGTTCGGGTGGGCGATCGCCAAGTTGCACGGGGGTCGATGGGCGAGCTTCTCGGCGGTCGAGCCGGTCACCAGCTTGGCCAGGGCGCCCTGGCCGGACATCCCCACCAGCAGCCAATCGGCGCTGATGCGCTCGGCGAGTTCGTCGAGCTTCTTTTCGGCCCGGCCCTCCTCGAGCAGCAAGTCATAGTCGAGATCTTCGCCCAGATACTCGGTGATGAACTCACGGACCTGGCCCTCCATGCGCCGACGATTGTCGGGGTCGTCGAGGATCGTGCCGGTGCCCACCTGCGGGTACCAGGTGCCCTGCCCCTCCACATAGGCCACATAGACCTGGCCGGGCTGGTCCACGTCGCGCACACGCGCGGCCATCTCGAACCCCTGGCGCAACGCCGCCAGCGATTCCTGCGAAAGGTCGGTTCCGATGAGAATTTTCATAATGCTCTACCTCTTATTACCAGGATCAATGGGCGGCTACCATATTAAGCACAGGGGTTCAGGGGTCCAGGGGTCTGGATCCCTGCCGTACCGAATTTGACTTACGAAATCGCGCCGCTAGACTGAGCAACCCGGGCCGCTTTATACGACAAGCCGAGCAACGCACTGGTTTTTCTAGCAAAAACACGCGAAACCGCACCGCCTCACAAGACCGACCACCGCCACAATAGTTGAGAAGCAATGGGTCTGATTCCGGAGCCGGTCATCGACGAAGTCGTCGGCCGAGCAGACATAGTGAGGACCGTCCAGGACTACGTCTCGTTGAAGAAGGCCGGGGCGAATTATAAGGGATTGTGTCCGTTCCACGACGAGAATACCCCCAGCTTTTTCGTCCACCCCGGCAAGCGCATCTTCAAATGCTTTGGGTGCGGGGTCGGCGGCAACGTGATCAGCTTCTTGATGGAGATCGAGGGGTTGAGCTTCCCGGCGGCGGTGCGCCAGCTCGCCGAGCGCAACGGCGTGGAGATCCCCGACGAGGATCCCGAGGCCGCCGAGCGGGCACGCAAAAAGCGCAAGGGCAAGAAGCTGTACTATCAGATCATGGATCTGGCGCGCAGCTTCTACGAGCAGAACCTGTGGAGCGAGGCCGGCGCGGCCGCTCGCCATTATTTGAAGGAGCGCGACATCGACGAGCAGACTGCCCGCGCCTTCGGGCTGGGCTACGCGCCCGCCGGCTGGCAGAACCTGCTCGACCACCTCGCCGAAAACGGCGTCGAGGGCAAGTTGGCCGAACGCGCCGGACTGGCGATGGCCCGAAAGAACTCCACCGGCCATTACGACCGATTCCGCCACCGAGTCGTCTTTCCGGTGGTCGATATTTGGGATCATACGCTGGCCTTTGGTGGCCGTACGATCGCGGCCAACGACGACTCACCCAAATATATCAACTCACCGGAGACGCGGTTTTATACCAAGGGCAAGCAATTATACGGGCTCAATAATGCCAAGCAGGCCATCCAAAAAAGCGGCTATGCGCTGCTCGTGGAGGGGAATTTCGACGTCATCAGCCTGCACGCCCAGGGCCTCGAGACCGCGATTGCACCGATGGGAACGGCGGTGACCGCGGAACAAGCCGAGCTATTGTCGCGTTATTGCGACCGGGTCGTCATCGCCTTCGATGGTGACACCGCCGGAGAAGAAGCCACGGTGCGCTGCCTGAGCTCGTTTTCGGACACCAGCCTAGAGGCGCTGGTAATACGATTTGACGAACTCGAAGATCCTGATACGTTTGTCCGCCGTTATGGCGAAGGGGCGCTCTCTGAGAAGATCGAGGCCGCCCAACCACTGGTCGGATGGGCTCTGGACCGAGTGCTCATTCCCGCACAGGGAAAGAGCGTCGAGCGAAAGCTCAACACACTCGAGGAGGCCGGCGAGTTGCTCGCCCACGTCTCCGACAGAGTCGCCTGGGAACATTACGCCCAGCATATCGCCAACAAGCTGTCCATCGAGGAGCGGCTGCTGACCGAGTATTTGAAGCGGCCCGAGAAGGCGCGCCAACAGGTGCGCCGCCAAGTCGTCCAGACCCACGAGCCGTTACGTCTGGACGCCATCGAATATGGACTTTTGGTGCTGTTGCTCGACAACCCCGGCTGGATCGACAGCTTTTTGGCCGACGAGCTGCACAATATGCTTTCTTCAGAGGAGCTGGTCGATTTGTTGGAACTGGCTCACCGGCAGCACGAGGCTCAGGGAGACGACTTTGAAAGCGCGTCGCTTCTCCAAAAAATCGACAACCGAGCTTTTCGCAATACAGTGGCCGACGCGCTGATGGACCGAGAGCAACTCTCCGAGGCCACACGCATCGACGATGAATATCATAATTTGGTGCGCAGCCTGAAGATTCGATGGAGCACGCGCACCATCGAAGAGCTGACCAGCGAGTTGGACCGGCTGGACTTCGCCTCCCAACGAGACGAATACGAACGGGTCTACCGACAGCTCAAGCAAATTGAAGACTTCAAGGCCGGTTTACTCCGGCCTCGAGACAAAATGTAACAACGATTGATTAGACGTCGGCCGGCTGCCACACAGGCCACCGAGCCGCCCCGCGCAGTGAGACCAACCGCTGCGGTGTGGAATAAGGCCCCCAAGCCAAAAGTTTGACGGCTGGCCGTCTTTATCGGCAGAAGAAGCCGGTATGAATTTTCCGAGTCTGCCGTCAATAAGTGGCTCGCAAGCAAGCTAGAAGGAGTACACCTTGATGCAAAAAGCCCGAGCAGAAGTCCGAACAACCAGCTTGGAGGTTCGGAAGCTCATCGCCATGGGTAAAGAGAAGGGCTACTTGACCTATAAAGAGGTCAACAACGCCCTGCCCGGTGGGGTGTTGTCGAGCGAACAGATCGACGACATGATGATGCTCTTCGAAGAGCTGGACATCCAAGTCGTCGAAAAGCCCGACCACTACGAGCCACCCAAAGAAGACCCCAACGCCGGCAAAAAGCTGCGCGCCGAGAATAAGGGCGGTGAGAAAAAGAAGAAGAAGGGCGACGGCTTCGTCAAGGGCAACGACCCGGTGCGCATGTACCTGCGCAAGATGGGTCAGGTCCCCCTGCTGACTCGCGAGGGCGAGGTCGCCATTGCCAAGCGCATCGAAGAGGGTGAGCGCACCATCTTGACGGTCGTGTTGAGCACCCAGGTCGGCGTGCGCGAGATGATCCTGCTCGGCGAGCGGGTGGGCAAGGGCAAGGTCAAGCTGACCGACGTGCTCCAGGCGCCCAACCCCGACGACCTGCCTCGGGACGAAGACGGCAACGTCATCGAGTTGACCACCGACGAGCGTCGAAAGTGGTTCTGCGAGCAAATCGCCAAGGTCAAGCGCCGCTATGAGGACAACCGCACGATGGGCGAGAAGCTCATCACCCGCGCCGGGCTGAGCGACGCCGAGCGCAAAAAACTGCGCGAGAAGATCAAGTCCAATCGTCGCGAGATGTTCCAGATCATGAAGGGTGTGCGGATCACCAAAAAGCACACCGACAAGATCGTCGCCAAGTTCAAGGCCCTCATCCACCGCGTCGATCGCGCCGAGGCCGACCTCGACAAGCTCCAGCGGCTGTACCGGGTGCGCTTCAGCGAGGTCAAAGAGGGCGCCCGGCTATACCGCAAGGGCTACGAAAAAGAGGGCGATGCCCTGCGAAAGGGCCTCGGCCTATCCAGGCTGCGCATGAAGGCGATCTGGAAGGAGATGCGCTCCATCCAACGTCGCTGCCGCGCCGTCGAGATCGAGGCCGGCCAGTCCATCGACACCCTGCGGATCACCCATCAAGCGGTGATCGCCGGCGAGAAGATCGCCGAGCTCGCCAAAAGCGAGCTGGTCGAGGCCAACCTGCGGCTGGTGGTCTCCATCGCCAAAAAGTACACTAACCGCGGCCTTCAATTCCTGGATCTCATCCAGGAGGGCAATATCGGGCTGATGAAGGCGGTCGACAAATTCGAATACCAGCGTGGCTATAAATTCTCGACCTACGCCACCTGGTGGATCCGCCAGGCGATCACCCGCGCGATCGCCGACCAGGCGCGCACCATCCG
>JBKGZI010000375.1:0-5812 GCA_046545675.1 Persicimonas sp. | reverse complement strand
CGTACGGTTCGGAGGGAGGGGCGCCCGTTGAATCGGGTGTCCCTACCCCTATCGATGGGCCGGATCTAACCCACCTCACACGAGCCGTCGTCGCAGGCGTCGCCGGTGCCTTCGGCGGCCGGGGTGGAGTTGGCGGACTTGGCGCGCACGCGCTGGAGGACGTCTAGGAGCGTCTCGGCGGGTTGGGCGCCGGGGATGCCGATCTCCTCGTCGATGAGGAAAAACGGCACCCCGCGCACGCCGACCTGGCGGGCTTCGGCCTCGTCTCGGCGCACGGCGTCCTCGAAGGCGCCGCCGTCGAGGACTCGGCGGGCTTCGTCGGCGTCGAGGCCGACCTCGGCGGCGAGCTCGACGAGCTCGTCGGGCTCGGAGATGGGGCGGCCTTCGACCATATAGGCGCTCATCAGCCGCTCTTTGAGCTCGGCCTGCAGGCCCTTGGCCTTGGCCAGGTGCAGGAGGCGGTGGGCGTCGAAGGTGTTGCCGCCCTGGGCGCTGGCGAAGTCAAATTCGAGGCCTTCTTGGGCCGCCGTGTCGGTCATCTGCGCCATCATCTGGCGCGCCTTCTCCAGGCTCATGCCGTATTTTTTGGCCAGCGCCTCATCGAGCGGGCCGTCGGCCTTCTTGGGGGCGGAGCGGTCGAGTTCGAAGCTCTTCCACTCGAGCTCGACGTCCTCGTCGAACTCGGCGAGCGCGCTCTCGAGGCGCCGCTTGCCGATATAGCACCACGGGCAGACGATATCCGACCAGATCTCGATTTTCATTGCTGGTATCTCTGAGTTTCGGGAAAACCATGTGTCCAACGTTTGGATGCAGAATGCGGCATCGAAGATTCTCGCACGGTCGCAGGAACCCTTGTTTTTATCGTCCAGCGAGTTAGTCTCATGGCCCACTGGGTGATGCACATAATCCGACCAGACGGAGGAGCCGATGACCACTGCAGACAACCCGCGCCGAGACGACCCAAGCGGAGGCGAACAAGCGCCGATCATCGAGGGCGCCGGTGACGACGCCGTGCGCGTCCACGAGCTCGACATCCCAGACAACTTCACCGTCGACGTCAAGGCCATTCGCCAGGAGCTGGGGCTGTCGCAGACCGAATTTGCCCGCGCCTTCGGCTTCTCGGTGCACACCCTGCGCAAGTGGGAGCAGTGGGTGCGCCGGCCCGAGAAGCCCACGCGCCTCTTCTTGCTGGTCATCCGCGAAATGCCCGAGCGCGTCAACGAGCTGTTGCACCAGTGGGAAGAAGAACAGTCGTAGTCCCAGTTTCTGTGCCAACGAGATGAGACCTTATGAGCGACGATATCGTAAAAAATATCGCCCCGCTGGGCATGCCCTGGCAGACCGCTGACCCGTTTCTGTTCTGCGTGCATCACGACGACCGCTATCCGGCGGGCAACGAGCAGATGGGGCCGGACGCCTCGCTCGAGGGGCGCGCGCTGGGCAACGACTTTTCGGGCAAGGACGGCTGGAGCATGTACCACGGCCAGACGGTCCCGGGCTTCCCGCGCCACCCGCATTGCGGCTTCGAGACGGTCACGATCGCCCGAAACGGGTTCATCGATCACTCCGATTCACTGGGCGCCACGGCGCGCTTTGGCGACGGTGACGTGCAGTGGATGACCGCCGGAAAAGGCGTGGTTCACTCGGAGGCGTTTCCGCTGGTCAACCGCGACGAGCCCAACCCCACCGAGCTCTTTCAGATCTGGTTGAACCTGCCGCGCGAGGACAAACAAAAGGACCCGTATTTTACGATGTTCTGGCACGAGAATATCCCGCGGCGCACCTTCGAGGACGAAGACGGCCGCGCCACCGAGTTGGCGATTATCGCCGGCGGATTTGAAGACCTCGAGCCGCCCGAGCCGCCGCCGAGCTCCTGGGCGGCGCGCGACGACGCCGAGATCGCCATCTGGACGCTGAAGATGGAGCCGGGCGCGGAGTGGACGGTGCCGGCGGCCTCCGCCGAGGCCAACCGCACGCTCTACTTCTTCGCCGGCGAGACCTGCGAGATCGGCGGCCGGCGCATCGAGCGTGGCCACGCGGTCGCAGTGCGCCCCGACGCGGATTGCCCGATCGTCAACGGCGGGGCCCCCGGTGAGCTGTTGATGCTGCAGGGCCGCCCCATCGGCGAGCCGGTCGTCCAGCACGGCCCGTTCGTGACCAATACGCAGGGCGAGGTGCGCCAGAAGATGATGGAGTACCAACGCACCGGCTTCGGCGGCTGGCCCTGGGACGAGGACATCCCCGTCCACCCACGCGACAAGGGCCGCTTCGCAGTCCACGTCGACGGACGTGAGGAGACGCCTCCTGAAGGCGGGTGAGCTGAGCCGACCTTCAGCCCGGAATATCCACATGGCCCACGGGGGCGTCACCCCGCCTATTAAGGCAATTAAGATTAAGGTCCACCCGATCGACGATGTGGTCGATTCTCGACGCCACGAATCGGCGATCATCGCCAGCCGTGAAGCCTTTTTACTCACGAATCAATCTATAGATGCGTTAATAGGCCGGCTCCCACGCCGGTGGACCATGCTGCGACTCCTGCACCTTGGTCGCTGGAGCTCAGGATCACGGCGACGACTCGTCGAAGATCACCAGGTGCATGCCGCCGTCGGCGTCGCTGATGGGCGTGTCTCGAAACTCGACCTGCTTTTCAAAGTCGAAGACCGCCGCGACGCGGCCGCCGGCCGCCGCTGCGCCGAAGATGGCGGACTTGCCGTCGTAGGCGAAATTCTCGGACCATAGAAGCTGGCCGTTTTCGTCGAGGGCGGCGACCGCCGAGTCGATGCCGTCCTCGCCGTCGAATTGGGTCGTCTTGAGCTGGGCTTCGCCGGTGTAGCGAAGGCCGGCGATGATGCGATTGTCCCCGTCGACCTGCACGCTGTAGACGGCTTCACCGCCCCATTCGCCTTTGAGCGAGACGAACCAATTGGGGTTGCCAGAGCCGTCGAGTTGGGTCAGAAAGCCGTCTTTGCTTATCTGGGAGGGGGTCGGCGTCTGGTTACCGAAGCTCACGTCGTTGCCGAATTGACCGGCGACGAGCATGCCGGAGGGGGTGTAAGCCAACTCGGTGATGACCAGATCGTCGGAGAGGCCGGCCACATACGCCCAGGCGAGTTCTCCGGCGGCGTCGAGCTCACCGAGCAGGCGGTTCTTTTTGGCGGATCGTGTGCTTTGGGACTCGTAGGACGTTTGGCTGGCTCCGACCCGGATGGTGGCATCTTGTTGAAACTCGGCGGCGAAGCCGATGCGCGGGCCGTCGTCTGCGCCGACGTGGGACACGGTAGCGAATCCTTCGCTGGAGAATATGGCGCGTCGTCGCTCGACGCCGCTGTCGTCGAGCACCATAAAGAAGCCGTCGATCGGCCCGCCTGCATACACCGGACATTCCTTCTCGAGGTCATCTTGGGGTAAGCGATAAAGGCAGCCCTCGAAGCTGCCGCCGATGACGGTATGGCCGTTGCTCAAGGGGGCGATGCCGGTGACGCTATCAGTCTCGGCGTTGATATCATCCCCGGCGGTGCCGAAGATATGTCGCCAGTTGGGCTGGCTGTTGGGCTCGTTGGGCTGGGTGGAGAGAATATAGGATTGGACGCTGGCGGGCTCGGGCGAGGTTCTGGCTACGATGTCGTTGCCTGCGTAGGTCAACCCGTCGAAGGAGTTACCGCCCAAAAGCAGGTTGCCGTCCCCATCGAAGGCTGCGGCGGCCAGAAAATCGCCGTAGCCCCCAAATTCGCTGGCAGATCCCAGCGACCGCAACCACTGGACCTGACCGGCGGCGTCGACCAGCAGCGCGAAGCCGTCGCGCGCTCCCAGCGAGTTGATGCTGGTGTCACCCACGGTCAGAGAGTCTTTATAGACGCCGGTGACCAAAAAGTCGCCGTCGGGTGAGGCGATGACCTCCGTGATGGTCAGGCCGTCGCCGATCAACTCCAGGCTGACGACCTCGTCGAGGGGCTCGCCGGTATCTGTGGCAGCGGTATCGGTTGTGTTGGCCGCGTCTGCGCTCTCACCGTCTGCGACGCAATAACCGTCGCCGGAGGCCGGCTCGTGGCAATAAAAGCCCTCCCCGCATTCCGAGTCACTGCCGCAGAGGTAGCGAACCCGGTCGACGCCGGCGTCCTGGTCGCACCCGATCAACAGCAGCGAGACGATCAATCCCCAACGGAAAAAACGGCCAATCATCGAGCGGCGCATTTAGTACCTTAGCGTCCATGATACGGAAAAGGAGTTCGGGCCCGGAGCGAGGCTGAGTTGTTGCGAGGTGTCCGAGCGCAAAATCAGATACAGACCGGTGCCCACCAGAGCTCCTCCGGCGACCGCGCCGGAGAGGGCGAGGGTGTCGTAGAGGTTGGCGTCGTCTTGTTTGTCGAGGGCTTGTCGGCGGGTCAGGTCGTCGGCGAAGCCGTCACCATCGGCGTCGGCGCCCTGGATATCGTCGCGAAGCGAGATGGCCTGCCACTCGAGCAATCCAGCCCCGACCATCAACGCGGCGCCGGTGCCCAGCGCCACATAGCCCCAGGTGCGCCCGGAGCTGTCCACCGCCGTCGGCTCGGCGGCGAGACCGTCGTCTTCGACCGGCTCCGCGACCTGATCTTGCTCGCAGGAGTCGTCGACGTCGGCGAGGTACTCGCGGGCCTTCTTTTGGACGAGATCGGGCGGCGGAGAGCCGACCTGCGGGGCAGCCAGCGCCCTCTGGAGGGCCTGGCGGGCGTCGTCGCAGCGTCCCATATGCTGGTAGGCGCGGCCCAGGTTCAGATAGCTCACGTTGAGCTCGCCGAGGTGATTGGCCTCTTCGAGCAGGGAGGCGGCGCGCACGTAATTGCCGTCGTTCATCGCCTCGAGCGCCTGGTCGTTGAGCTCGATTTGCTGCTCGGAGGCCTCGACGCTCTCCTGTGCGAAGCACGGAGTCGTCACGCACAGCGCCAGAGCGACGGTGCACGCAGCGAGCATGACTGGATTTCTAAGTACTTGGGAGAGCATGGCCGAGACCGTCTGAGAAAAGATACTGACGACTCAGACTACGAAACTCAGTCTGCCCGAGCAACGGCAAAGACCTCGCCATGCCAGGCGATTTCCTCAGATTCAACTGTCCGAACACAGCGAGTCGACGTCGGTGCAGGTGTCGCCGGCGCAGACGCGCGACTGGCATTGCTCGTCGGCCGCACAGGGCTCGCCGGCGCCGAGGCGCTTGGTACACTCGGTGGTCTCGACGTGGCAGTACATATCCCCCTCGCAGCCATAGAATTGGCAGGATTGGCCCTCGGTGAGGAAGGCCGAGCATTCTTCGCCGATGCAGCCGAGATCGAGGCTGCAGACCTGGTCGTCGTTATTGCAGGCCTGCCCGGCGGAGAGGCCGGTGCTGATCGCGGTGCATGTGCCGTCGTCGCAGCGTGTGTCGAGGCTGCACTGGTAGTCTTCTTCACAGGACTCGTCGGCACCCTTGCGGGTCACGCAGATCTGATTGTCGACCTGGCAATATTGGTCGAAGTCGCACACGGCGTCGTCGCATTGTCCCGAGCCGGCCTGGCCGGCGTCGACGCAGATGCCGGTGCACGAATCTGCGTCCTGGTCGCGCGAGCAGACCTGCGCCCCCTCACATTGGGCGTCGACCGTGCAGGATTCATCGGCGGCTCGCGTTCCCTCCCACGCATCATAGCAGGACGAAATATCGTCGAGGCGGGCCCTCTCGATGGCTAGGTGGGCGCTCATGCAGTCGAGGTTGGAGATGCTCTGCAGGCAATCGGATGACTTGCAGGAGTTGAGCGTCAGAGAGCCTTGGTTGGCGGCTTGCTCGGCGCGGCCGGCCGAGATC
>JBKGZI010000374.1:0-5853 GCA_046545675.1 Persicimonas sp. | reverse complement strand
AAACATCCCCTATTTGCGCGGCCAAACTACAATTTGGGTTCGGTTCTCTGGGGCGGTCGGGTGGCTGGGACCTCATCTCGCAACGCCCCAATGGCCAGAAACATCCCCTATTTGCGCGGCCAAACTACAATTTGGGTTCGGTTCTCTGGGGCGGTCGGATTTGCGAGGGTCTTCATCTCGCGACATCTCGCCGACTTGTAGCTCATCTGCTCTCCCGATAGCTTTGGGAGAAGAGATTACCTCTGTGAGTATGGGAGCATGATGAGTGGTGCCGCGCGACGCCTCGCCGCCTGTGTGGGGCTTATATGTCTGTATCTATTTGCGGCCTGCGGAAGCGAGCCTCCGGCGGTCGAGCCCGAGCCGTGTCCGGACGGCTCTGTGCGCACGGATGCGGGGAGTTGTGAGCCGCGGGGGTGTGCGCCCGAGGATTGTGCGCGTGGTGTTTGTGGGCCTGATGACGACTGCGTCAACGCGGCGAATTGTACCGGCGAGGCGCAGTGTTTGGAGGGCTACTTTTGTGGGGACGACGCCGCTTGTGTTCGCGACCGGTGCGCGGGAGGGCAGGACGCTTGTACGCGCGGCAGATGTGAGCGTGTGAGCGGCGAGTGCGTGGAGGTCGAGCCTTGCGGGTCGTCGCTGGACTGCTTTGAGGGACGAAGTTGCCTAGAGGAGGCGTGCACGGCCAACGACGAGCTGTGCGGTGAGGACGGCTGTTCGGGCGATCTTATCTGTGACTTCGATGAGCAGGCCGGTGCGGCCGAATGCGTCGAGCCCGAAGAGTGCGTCGATGCGCGCGATTGTTTGGAGGGCCGCGTCTGTTCGGGGCGCCATTGCCTGGGCGCGCCGGCCTGCGAGGCCGACGTCGCCGAGCCCAACGACACCGTCGAGACGGCCGGCGACTTTGGGCTATTTTCCCATTTCGATACCTTGGACGCCACATTATGCGAAGGTGACCGCGACGTATTCGCCGTGGAGCTCGACGACGCTACCGTGCGCAGCCACCTGCGGGTTTCGCTGGAGTTTCCGCGGCGCGAGATCGGCCTGGGCCCAGTCCGGGTCGACCTCGTCGGTGACGGCACCACGCTGGCCACCGAGACCACCGACGAGCGCGACGAATTGCACTTCGAGAAGCTCGTGCCGGTGCCCGAGCCGGAGTCACTGTCCGTGGTTGTCTCTGCCCCCGAGGGTGTCGGCGCAGGCGGCATCCACTATCAATTGACGGTCACGGAGTTCCTGCCCGACCAGATGGAGAGTGAATGCGGCGAGGCGACGACGATCCAAGCCGGCGCGACCGCAGGCGACACGACGGGCGCGTCGACGACACCGCTGGGCTCACGCTGCGCCACCGAGATCGGCGGCGGCGCGGAGATCTACTCGTTTTCGGTCGAGCAAAAGAGCCTCCTATCGGTCGAGCTCGAGGCCGAGGTGGACACCAGCTTCCTGGTCGCGCTGCGCGAGCAATGCCCACGCATGCACACCGAGACCGCCTGCGGGGTCGTCTCGGGCGGGGATATCGCCGCCGTGCGCGGCGGCCTGGACGACCAGCTCGTCGAGCCCGGCGAGTACTTCGTGATCGTGCAGAGCCCGACACCCGAGGACGAGGGTGAGTTTACGCTTTATCTCGATTTGGAGCCGGCCCAATGCACCGGAGCTGACGACCATTGTCTCGACAGCGCCACGGCGCGCCTTTGCGATGCGTCCGGCGACGGGTTCACGGAGCAATCGTGCGAGGGGGGTTGTGAGATGCACACCGGGAGTTGCCGGGCCGACCCGGGCGATGTCTGCTCGAGCGCGCCTCTGGTCACCCAGAGCACCAGCCTGAGCGTCGATTGGAGCGAGTTCGGCGATGATTATGCGATGCCCGACGAGCAGTGCCTCGCAGATCCGAGCGCTCCGGAGCAAACCCACGGCCCGGACGCCGTCTGGCGCATCGGGCTTCCGGCCAACCACCTCTTTCGCGCCGAACTCAGCGACGGAAATGGCGAGCGCTCGGCGTTGTATCTGGTCGACGATTGCATGGCCGTCGAGGAGCGATGCGTGGCCAGCGTTCAGCAGCAGGGCGACCAGCAGCAGAGTGATGGGCCAGAGTCGCTGACCTATTGGAACGACGATAGCGCACCTCGCACGCTGTTTTTGGTCGCCGACAGTGACCTCGTCGGCTCCGAGCCGCTCGACGCCGCGCCCGCAGCTCTGGACATCACCATCGAGCCGATCGCCTGCGGGCTGTGGGAGTACCGCTGCCTGGGCGACGACCTCCAGATCTGCAACGATCTTCGCACCGACTGGGCCCACGAGGAGACGTGCACTCGGGGCTGCGTGGATAAGGACTGCGTCCCACCTCCGGGCGACACATGTGATATCGCCGAACCCCTGGCCGACGGAGACACCTATTCGGGCAACTTCGGCGAATATACCTCCAATATCGACAGCGATCTCAGCAGGTGCACGGCCCAGCTTCCCGGCCCCCAGACGCCCCATCCCGGCCCAGACGTCTTCTACGAGGTATCCATGCGAGCCGGCGAAGTCCTCGATGCGACGATCGACACCGCGGCCGAGGGCGTGAGCCTCTATGTCGCCGACACCTGCCGCCGGCCCGACGACCACTGCCTGTGGGGTGTGGACAACGCCGACGAGCTCGAATTCTACGCGCCCAAAACGGGCATCTATTATCTGGTCGTCGACGCCCCGGAGGCCACCGATGAATCCTTCGAGGTCTCGGTTGATATCGCCTCCGGACAGGCTGTCTGCCAACCCGGCGGCGCGACCTGTAATCCGTTCAGCGATCGGCTCGTCGAGTGCAGCGACGACGGCACCGAAGAGCGGGTCGAATACGACTGCCAGGGCGGCTGCCAGGGCCAATTATGCGACCAGCCCGACGAGCTCTTCGAGGCATGTCAGAACCTCCAGCCTCTGCCTCGCGACACGCGCATGATCGACGACTTCGAGAATTACCTGCGCAATATCGACGGCGTACATATCGTCTACCCGGTGGACGTGTCGGCCGGCGAGGTCCTCGACGCGCGGATCTACGCGTCCGACACTGAGTTGCCATCGCTTTCGCTGACCGATGACTGCTCGGAGTCCGCCGAGGATCACTTCATGCACGAGGGCGGCTTCTCGGATGAGGCCGCGCTTCGCTACCAATCGCCGATCGACCAGACGCTGTATTTGGTCGCCCACGGGGGCGGCGATCCGCAGGGCGACTCGCGGTTTTTGCTCGAGACGACCGTGCAACCCGCCGAATGTCAGTCCGGCGACGTATTCTGCGCGACATCCGGGGACAGCCGCCTGCGTCACTGCGTCGAGGGGCGTCTGGACGACTATGCCTGCCCGGCGGGATGCACGGCCGAGGGCTGCGCCAACCCGCGCGGGGATATCTGCTGGGACGCGCTGCCGATCAACTCGGACCAGACGGTCATCGGAGACTTTTCGGGGAGCGACGCGCTGGAGCTCGAGCCGACCCCGGGCACGGCTTGTTCGCTTGAAATTGGCGAAGTAAACGGACCGGAGACCTTCTACCGGGTCGAGCTCCAACCGGGCGAGTTGGTCGAGGCGGAGCTGTTGAGCTCCGAGCAAAGCGCCACGCTGTACTTGGTCGAAGACTGCGAGAGCTCGACCGAGTGCGTTCCATCCCGAAGAGAAGCCACCTCGCGCACCCTCCGGCACGTCTCCGACAGCGGCGGCAGGTACTATGTGGTGGTCGACTCCGAGGCGGGGCGGCCGAGTCCGGGGCGCTACCAACTCTCGTTCGAATTCACCGCGTCGGCGGCCTGTGCGCCCGGAGACTATTATTGCGAGGACGCGAATACTCTCGGGCGCTGCGACGAGACGGGCAGCCAGTCGGTGAGCAGCAGCGTCTGCCCTGCAGGCTGCTCCGACGGTGCGTGTGAGCCCGACGTCGCCAACGCCGACACCTGCGCGGGAGCGCCCATCGTCGAGAGCGGCTTTTCGACTTATATCGACTTCACCGCGTTGACCGACGACACCGATCCGGATTCGCCGTGTACCAACCGCAACGCCAACGGGACCGACGCCGCTTATGCTATCGACGTGGACGCCGACGAGGTCTTGCACGTGCGCACCAGCAACGAGCACACGGTCACCGTGCTCACCGACTGCAGCTCGCCGGATTCGAGCTGTGTGGCCGGAACGGATACGCCTTCGTATTTCGTGAATCAGGATATCTGGTGGTCCCCGGATGCCGACACGACCGCAACGGTCGTGGTCCACGGCGGGTATCGAGCCAGCCGCTACGGCCAACTCTCCATCGAGACGGTGCCCGTCGCATGCACGCCCGGAGCCAAGCGATGCTCGCCGGGCGGCGGCGCGGTTCAATCCTGCAACGAGCACGGGTTGTTGGAGGAGGCGCCGTGCACGACCGGCTGCGCCCAACAGGGCTGCATCGTCCCCAGCGGTGAGCATTGCGCCGACGCCATCCCGGTCAACGGCTCGCAGACCGTATCCGGCAATCTGGGCGAATATGTTCCGAGCGAATTCGAGACCCAGGCCCTGGGCCCCTGGTTTTTCTATGGCGGCGGCCGAAATGTCGTCTATGCCGTCGATCTGGCCGACGGCGATACCCTCGACGCTCGACTCGCCACCGCGGACGACTCCGCGTCGATGATCCTATTCGAGTCTTGCCACGGCCTGGCCGCCCGGGACTGGGTCGCGACCTCCACGGGTAACCGACTAAATTATGCCGCCCCGGAGGCCGGCACCTATTTCTTGGTGCTGGCCGCGCCCTACTTTCCAACCGACGACTTCGCCATCGATATCGACATCGGGGATCCACCGCCCGCATGCTCGCCGGGTCTGAGTCATTGCGTCGACGGGTCGACGCGCGAATATTGCGACGCGGGGGTCACTCGCACCGAGACGTGCCGCTTCGGGTGTACGAACGGCGCGTGCAATCCGGTCCAAGACGATCAATGCAGCGGGGCGACCACGGTGGCGCGCGACGGGGAGTTGCACTCCTACGAGATCGATCTGAGCGAGTACTCCGACGACTACGACTTGGCGACCGGCTCGTCGGCGATGTGCCGCTCTCTGACGCTGGATGGGCCTGACGCGGTTTTTCAGCTCGACGCCGAGCAGGGCGATATCTTTACGGCGAGCTGGTTCCCCGACGGTGTGGCCGGATGGCTGGTCGACAATTGTAGCTCGGCCGCATCGCATTGCCTGAGGGATGTGCGCACATCCGGCAACGGACTGCGCCACATCATCCCCGCCGACGGCACGTATTGGTTTATCCTGGATTCCGCCGCCGGAGATCCTCTGCCGGATCCCCTCGAGCTCGATATGAAGCTCGAGCCGCGTATCTGCCAGCCCGGCCAACGCAGCTGCACGGGCACGCCCGGCGTGATGGAGTATTGCGACCAGACCGGCACCGAGTGGAAGGACTATCATTGCGACGGCGGCTGCGACGATTCCAGCGGCACGCCGGTATGCGGCAGCCCGCGCGGCGAGAGCTGCGTGGACGCCATCGACGCCACCGGCGGCGGGCTCTATGCGACCCAGCCGCACACCTTCCGAGATACGTTCGACGGATATTTCATGAGCTGTGGAGGCCCCTATCTAAACCCCGGCGACCTCAACGGCGGCGACGCGATCTACCGGCTCGATCTGCTCGCCGGCCAGCGCGTCCGTGCGCGTCTGGGCGCCCAGGGCACCGCTTCATCCCGCGATCTGGCGCTATATCTGCTCGACGATTGCTTCCTCGACCAGCCCACCATGGCCGGCCGTTGCCTGGCCGGCGACCATGACAGCAGCGCGTCGTCGATTGATTGGACTACTCCGAGCGACCAGACCGTTTATCTGGTGGTCGACAACGAGTCCCACCCGCTGGTTGAAGAG
>JBKGZI010000373.1:0-5867 GCA_046545675.1 Persicimonas sp. | reverse complement strand
CATCGGGCCCGTCTGCGTCGGCCGCGCCATCGGCCTCGTCGATGGGGGAGTTATCGCCCGGATCCGTCTGCGTATCATCGCTGCAACCGACCAGCGCGAACGACAATAGAGCCGCGAAGAGCATTTGAATTGGCAATCGTCGACTCATGGTCGGCCTCCCCAGTCTGCTGGGACAGTTTTAACCTCTTGGCAGCGCAATTCGCCGCGTCGTGGCAGTTTGCGTCGCCTTCAGGATGAGCATTATTCAGAGGGACTATTATACCAGAACGGGACTCTGATCAGAAATTACGTCTGGAATCGGTTGAGCGGGTCGCACGGGGCGGTTTGGATGCGCGGCGCGGATGCGCTATGACGCAGGTGTTCTTGCGAGGCATTTCTGTCGCAACCCGGTCGATTTCCGGCCAACAAAAACAGTCACAGGGAGCATACCCAAATGAGTGACGCCAAAACTGAGCTAATCGCCGAGCTAAAGCGCCACGTGGCCGCCGCCGAGCCGGTGGCCGCCGATTTCGGGGCGATCATCGCCGAGGACGCCTCCGAATTGGTCGCCGCGCTCTTCGCGCTGGCGCCCTCCGAGCAGGTGCGCGGGCAGTGGGCGGGCGGGATCGACTTCGAGATGGCCGACGCGCTGGGCAAGATCGCCTGGGTGTCGAGCGAATCCGAGCAGGTCGAAGCGTTTGTCGACGCGGCGTTGGCCGGCGGCGAGGCGGCCACGCTCGCCGAGGTGCTGGCGCGAGCCGGGATCGTGTGGGATTCCTCGGCGCTGATCGATCTGCTCGACCACGACGCCTCGCGCCGCGCCGCCGCGCTGATCTTGGCGGTCGCTCGCCCCGAGGAGGTCGCCGACTGGCTCGAGGAGTGCGAGGTGGTCGAAGACGCCCTCGAGGTCCTGCGCGCCGCCGCCATCGACGTGGCCATCGAGCTGCGCGACGGTTTCACCGACTGGCACGACGAGCTCGCCGATGTCGAAGATGTCGACTTCGAGCGCGCCCGCATCGACGGGTTGTTCGCCGTGCTCGACCCGAAGGGCTACGCTCGGCGGATGCTCGCCGGCGACGCCGAGGCCGATTGGCTGCGCGATCTACCGATCGTCGCCGATTTCCTGCAGGTCTACGGGCCCACCGAGTGGCTCGAAGTGCTGGGCTTCTTGGAGGCCGTCGAAGATCCGGCGATCGAATTGGCCAGCTTCTTGGCGGTCAGCGCGGCCGCCGGGATCGGCTTCGAGGAGCCCGATGAGCAAGAGGCGCGCCAGCTCATCGATCTGCTCACCGTCGAGCCCGACGCAGATCCCGACGAGTGGGAGCCGCTGGCCACCGGCCTGCACCTGGGCTTTGCGGTCGCCGTGGCCCCCGATGATGATCTGGGGCTGTTGGGCGCGCAGGTCGCCGCCCACGAGCGGCTGATCTCCTTCGATATCCATTCGCCGGGCATCCCCGGGCTGCCGCTGTCGGCGACCTACGACGACGCGCTCGATCTGGACGCCTCCAAGGCGCTGCTCGAGGCGGTCAGCGGACTCGACGAGCTGTCCGAGGCCTCCGTGCTGGGCGTGGTGCGCACGCTCAGCGACCTGCGCGGGTTGGTCGACCACGACGCCGATACCTTCAGCGAGCACGCCGAGGCGTGGGTCGATGCGTTCATGGACAGCAGCTCGCGTGCGGTGCGCCTGGCCGCCCGCCAGCTCATGGTCCCGCTGGATCGCGAAGCAGCCCGCCGCGAGGCGTCGCGCCTCGATCAGGCCGACGACATCGAGGCAGCGCTGGCCTTCGGCCGCAACGGCGACCAAGCCCGGGCCATCGCCGCCCTCGAGGAGCACGCCCACCTCGAAGGCCCGCTCGGCCTCGACTGCACCCGTCGGCTCGCCGCCATCGGCACCGACGCCGCCCTCGAGGCGATCGCCCGGCTGTGGAAGACCGGCTCGGTGTTTCGCGCGGCGTATTATAGGGATGCGCTGGTGGAGGGAGTGGTGGGTTCCCAGGAGTGATCAGGCCGTTGCAGTTCGCCGTTAAGGCGCCGCTTTCCAGGCGCCGCGCGGAGCGTTGTTCAGCGACGCCTTTCTAGCCGGGGGTTGCACTTGACCCAAAGGGGAGAGTGCTTGCCCCCGGATCTAGGCGCGCCTTGAAAGTCAAAAACATCACCCCCCCAACTCCTCCAACAACTTCCTCGGCAACCTCATCAACCCCATAAACTGGCCGGGCACGTCGGCTTTATGCCACTGGCCGTCGATCTCGGCGGCCACGCAATGCAGCGCGATGCGGTCGAGGAAGGCGTGGCGTCGGGCCAGGTGGTTGGCGTCGCGGTCGCCGAAGTCCGGGTCGCCCAGCGCCGGGTGGTCCCAGGCGCGCAGGCGTCGGCGCAGCTCGACGTCGTCGGTGACCGAGGTCCGGATTCGGACGATCGAGGTCGACTCGACCTTGCGGATGCGCTCGATCTCGATGCGCTTTTGTTGGCCGGTATCCTCGCCCGGGGCGCTGGCGTGCGGCAAGAAGCCGTGGCCCGGGGTGTGGCCGTTGACCGCGGCGATCCAGACGGTCTGAGTGGCCTGGGCGAGCGAGGCGTGCTCGGGGGCGAGCGGGCCGGAGACGCCCGGTGAGAAGTTGCGCTCGGCGGGATCTT
Source organism: Persicimonas sp. (assembly GCA_046545675.1). Taxonomy (GTDB): domain Bacteria; phylum Myxococcota_A; class Bradymonadia; order Bradymonadales; family Bradymonadaceae; genus CAYLTX01. The sequence goes on along the minus strand of JBKGZI010000373.1, from coordinate 3,254 downwards.
CGGGGAAGTAGGCGCGCTCGCGGGTCGGCTCGCGGGGCTCGTCGGCCAGCTCGAGCACGGCCAGCGTCTCGACCTGGTCGGTCTGGGGCATAAAGTCGTACGCCTCGAAGGTGGTCGCCCGGTAGCCGTACTCGAAGAGGCGATCGGCGTCGCGCGCCAGGGTGCGCGGCTCGCAGGAGAGATAGAGAATGCGCTCGGGGCGCATGCGCCCGATGAGGGCGACCGTCTCGGCCGACATGCCCGCCCGCGCCGGGTTGGTGATCATATCGTGGGGCTCGGCGTCGACTTTTTCCTCGAGCCAGCCGGCGGCTTCGGTGTCCGGGAGCGCCTCGAATTCGGCGTCGACCCCGGCGAGCTCGGCGTTTTCGGCGGCCAGCTCGATGGCCGTCGCCGAGGCGTCCGTGCCGAAGAGCTTGGCGACTTTTTCGGCGGCGCTGGCCAGCTTGATGCCATGTACGCCCACGCCGCAATACAGATCGACGAGCCGCTCGGGTTGCTCAGAGTCACCGGCCATCAGCTCGACCATGCGCTCGTGGATCTTCTCGAGCTGGTCGAGGTTGACCTGAAAGAAGCCGCCAGGGGAGACCCGAAATCGCTCGCCGCTGACCTCGAACTCCAGACAGCGCTGGCCGGCGACGACTTCCTGGGCGCCGGAGAGCACCGCCTGGTTGCGGGTGCGCGCGATGTTGAGGTGTGTCGAGACGACCAGCGGCTCGAGCGCCGAGGCCAGCTTTTCGTGCAGATCTCGGGCGCGCTGCTCCAGCTCAGTGAACCCGGGGGCGTCGCTCAGATCGCCGGCCACGGTCACGATCGCCGCCTGCGGGCCGGCGGCGTGGCCGGCGGTGGTGCGCACGTCGACAAAGCGGGCGAAGCCGCGCAGGGTAGCGTCCTCGAAGACCAGCGGGCGCAACACGTCGAGCACCCGCTCGACGCTGTCGTGGTGGGCCGAGCAATGCCGCACCGGCACGGTTGTGCGCGATTCTTCCTCGTAGAAGCCGAGGATTTCAGAGGGGGCGTTGGCCTCCGCGCGGACGACCATACGCGCGCGATTTCGATACCCGAGCTCGGCCGGAGACCGGCGCACCTCGCCGACCTCGGCGTCCGCCAAATGGGGGAACGCTTTGAGCGCCCGATGGAGGCGACGGTATTTCTGCTCGAGCTGGTCCTCATAAGGGGTCTGCAGCAGGGGGCAGCCTGGGCAAGATGTCATCACGCAGTCCTGAGCTTTTATATGGGGAGTTCTGTGCCTATGATTCGAATGCACCGTACCCAGTGCGGAGTATACGCTGTCAACTCTGATACCCGAGGAGTCATCCTATGAGCGCAGTCAGTGAAGAGACACTTCAAGAGATCCGCGAAGATCTCGAGCGCCGACGCGCCGAGCTCATCAACAAGAGCCGCGTGACTGAAAAAGATATCCGCGACACCGACCAATTTCAGGGCGGCCAAGACTCGCTCGACGAATCGACCGGCGAACAGGCCACGTCCACGCGGCTGCGCTTCGCCGACCGAGATCGCAATCTGATCATGAAGATCAACGACGCTCTCGAGCGCATGGACAACGACGAATACGGCTATTGTGAGAGTTGCGGCGAGGACATCGCCGAAAAACGCCTGCGAGCGCGGCCGATGACCTCGATGTGCATCGACTGCAAAGAGGAGCAGGAGCAAGAGGAGGCGCGCACCAGGGTCCGCCCGGGCATGCTCGAAGACAGGGAGTAAATCCACGCTTCAGACGATACGGAGCATCCGCGGGCGCGATCAGGGCACAAAATCGGGGGAGTATCCTTGCATCGCGCCCCAGCTTCGACTCAAATGGGGGCGAGTGCCTCTTTGGAGTAAATGACCCACCGTGGACGTTTGAATGATCGAGTGAGGCAAGACTCCCTTATTTATCACGTTAGACGAGCCGAGATGAAACCGACCGATTCCAACAGCAAAGTCCGATGCTCATTTTGCGGCAAGGAAGCGCGCGACGTTCGAAAACTCATCGCCGGGCCCAAGGTCCACATCTGCGACGAGTGCGTCTCGCTATGCCGTGAAATCATCGAAGAAGACCAAGACCGCGAGCCCCACAAGAAAAAGGGCCTCGAAGAGATGCGGCCCAAGCAAATCAAGGCCTTTTTGGACGAGCATATGATCGGCCAGCACCGCGCTAAACGGGTCATCTCCGTGGCGGTCTATAACCACTACAAGCGGATTATGGCCGGCGAGATCCTCGAGGAGATGCCCGAGATGTTCGAGGAGGAGGACGACGAGGTCGAGTTGACCAAGGGCAATATCCTGATGATCGGGCCGACGGGCAGCGGCAAGACGATGATGGCCCAGTCACTGGCAAAGATGCTCGACGTGCCGTTTACCATCGCCGACGCCACCAGCCTCACCGAGGCCGGTTATGTGGGCGAGGACGTCGAGAACGTCATCAAGAATTTGTGGCTCGCCGCCGATCGCGACGTCGAACGCGCCAGCCACGGCATCGTGTGCATCGACGAGATCGACAAGATCGCCAAGGGCGGCTCATCGCCGTCGGCCACCCGCGACGTCGGCGGCGAGGGCGTCCAGCAAGCCCTGCTCAAGATGGTCGAGTCCTCCGAGGTGATGATCACCCCCGAGGGCAGCCGAAACCGCCCCCAGCAAGAGTTCATTCAGGTCAACACCAGCAATATCCTCTTCATCTGCTGCGGCTCCTTCGACGGGCTGACCGACATCATCGGCAGACGCATGGGTGAGCAGCAGATGGGCTTTGGCAGCGAGCTGCAACAAAAAGACGAGTCCAGCTCCGAGATCCTCAAATACGTCCGGCCCCACGACCTGGTCAAATTCGGCCTGATCCCCGAATTCGTCGGCCGGTTCCCGGTCAACGTGACCTTCGACGAGCTGACCGAAGATATTCTGGTCAAGATCTTGTGGAAGCCCAAGAACAGCCTGGTCAAGCAATACCAGAAGCTCTTCGAGATGGAGGGCGTCAAGCTGCGCTTCCAGGACGAGGCGATGGTCGCCATCGTCCGAGAGGCCATCAAACGCAAGACCGGCGCCCGCGGGCTGCGCTCGATCCTCGAGGAGGTCATGCTCGACGTCATGTACGAGCTGCCCAGCCTGCGCAACGTACGCGAGTGCGTGATCACCGAAGAGGTGCTCACCAACAAAGAGAAGCCGATGCTCGTCTACGAAAAGAAATCTGCGTGAGGCAGAGAGTGAGAGAGTGAGAGAGTAAGAGAGTTAGATACAGCAAAGAAGGCGGCCCTTGGCGGGGC
>JBKGZI010000372.1:0-5897 GCA_046545675.1 Persicimonas sp. | reverse complement strand
ACGACTGCGCCCCGTGGGCCTGCGACAGCGGAAGCTGCCAGCGGCCCAATACCTGTGCGGACGCCGTCGACATCAGCACCGAGGTGACTCAATCGGGCGGATATACGCTCAGCGATGAATGGGCCAACTACACCAATGACTTCACCGACGAACCGGCTTGCATACCCATGTCTTGGGACGTGGCCGGCAATGATCTATTCTTTGCCGTCGATCTCCAGGCGGGTGATGTATTGCATGCGACCGCCGACTCGACCGGGTATACCAATACCACCTTGGCGCTCATGACCGATTGCTCCAATCTGGCCGGTACGTGTGAGGCGGGCGACGCCACTGAGACCTCCACGGAGTCCGCCGAGATCTGGTATAACGCCCCGACCGACGAGACGGTCTATCTGTTGCTCGACAACGACAACTCGAGCAGCTCGGAGACCTACGACCTGAACGTCGACGTCCAGCCGGGTTGTGTCTTGGCCAGCCATACGCCGACCTGTCAGGGAGACGACGTCGAATATTGCGCGCCCCCCGGCCAGGATGAAACCTATACCTGCCCCGGCGGCGGATGTACCAGCGGCGTCTGCGACATCGAGACCGGCGAGTTTTGCTTCGACGCCGAAGACCTCACCACCGAAGCCCAGCAGAGCGGCGGAACGACCGAGACGATCGACTGGTCAATGTATGACAGCGACCTCGACGACGCCGTTTGTGGGCTGTCGAGCTCCGAGGTTTCGGGGGCCGATGCCTACTTCCGCTTCGACCTGAGCGAAGGAGAAATCCTGAGCGCGACGCTCGATCAGGGGGCGTCCTCGGCCGAGCCGGCGCTGCTGACGACCACCAATTGCCCGGCTCCCGACCTGGCCTGTGGCGAGAGCGCCGTGGAATCAAGTGGTTCCGCCGAGATCGCCTATCGGGCCTCTGCGGACGAAACCGTCTACCTGATCGCCACCAGCGATACGGATAGCCCTTCGGAGGACTTCACCCTCGACGCGGAGATCACTCCCTCTGAATGCGACCCGTCTGCGAATATCACAACCTGCGCGGACGCCGACGACCTCCAGTACTGCGAGGTGCCCGGTCTGTACGCGACGTACACCTGCACAAACGGCTGTGCGAACGACTCCTGCGACAATCCCACTGGTGAAGTATGCTTGGAATCCGAGGACCTGACCGCCGACGCATCTGCGTCCGGTGGAACCACTGTCAGCGGCACCTGGAATGACTTCGCCAACGACAAGGAGGGCTATAATGCATGCTCGATCTCCACTGCGCGCTCCGACGGCGAAGATTTCTTCTATCGGATCGATTTGGCCGCCGGAGAGACCCTCGATGCCTCGATCACCTCGACTGGCATCGTCTATCCGATGTTGGCCATCACGTCGGGTTGCTCGGATACTGACGGCTCTTGTAAGGCCAGTGATGCACCGAGCACGACCGCGGCGTCTCTGAGCTACACGGCTTCGGACGCAGAGACGGTCTATCTGGCAGTGGACAACGATTGGCCGTCGAACGTCGGTGACACGTTCGACCTCGACGTCGAGATTAAATAGGCGTCGATCGCCGGGTCCCCCCGGCCCACCCGCACCTAAAGCCCCGCCCGGTTCCTCCGGGCGGGGCTTTTTTGTTCGAATGGCTATTGAAAACCCGCGCCTTCGAGTAATGTGTAGTAGTATGTCTGTCACCCCTGTCAGGACGAGCTCTATCGTCGAGACTGAGCTCGACGATAGAGCTCGTCGATCCGAGCGCCACTTGCAAGAAGGACCCAGGACCATGATGGAGCGCATCAACTCACTCCGACCGACTCGCCACCTGTTTCGCGTACGTCTATGGCTGGTATGTGTCGCCAGCGCCGCGCTGTTGCTCGGCGCCTGCGGTGGCGGCGACGAGGCCCAACCTTGCGAAGACCTTAACTGTGACTTCGGGGTCTGCGACGGATCGAGCGGGCAGTGCGTCAACCCGGACAATTGCGAGGTCGACCAGGACTGCGTCCCCGGCTTCGAATGCGGCGCCGAATATGTCTGTGTGGCGATCGACGATTGCCGCTCTAACGGCGACTGCGCCGCGGGCGTGTGCAGCGGGGGCGCCTGCGTCAACCCGGAGACCTGCGAGTCCAACGGCGATTGTCTCGAGCGCACCTATTGCGGCTTCGACGATACCTGTCGGCCAGACCCCTGCAACGAGGTTAGCTGCTCGCGCGGGGTGTGCGAGCGCGGCACCGACAATTGCGTCAGCGCCGATAGCTGCACCGTCGAGACCGAGGCGACCGATTGTGTCGAGGGTGAGAAATGCGCCGACGGCACCTGCAAGCCTCAGGACACCTACTGCGAGGCGTTCGAATGCGAGCGCGGCGTGTGCAGCTTCGCCGAAGGCGGCTGCGTCAGCGCCGACAATTGTGAGGGCGACGACGACAGGTGCCTCGACGGCGAGTTCTGCGACGGCGAGGACCAGTGCAGCCCGGACCTATGCCTCGACAGAGAGGAAGACTGCGGTGACAACGGCGTGTGTCAGCCGGCCACCGGCGAGTGCGAAAACGCGACCACCTGCGAGTCGGACGCCGACTGCGTCGAAGACCACCTCTGCATCGAGGGCACCTGCCGCCTCGAAGAGCTCGCCTGCGGCGATGCCACGGGTGACGGCGGCTGTCCCGGCAATCGAATCTGTGATCACGACACCGATACCCTCGTCGCCGACTGCGTCGAGCCGGATGACTGCGAGACCTCCGTGGACTGCGACGACGGGCGCCAATGCGGCGGTCTGAGTTGTCTGGACCACGTGAGCTGCCGAGACGACGTCTTCGAGCCCAACGACTCGGCCGCCTCGGCGACGCAGCTCGCCACGGTCACCAGCGACCACGCGATCAGCGCGTCGCTGTGCGACGGCGACACCGACGTCTACGGCTTCGACACCTACGACCTCGTCGAGCAGATCTCGCGCGGCGCGCTGCTCGTCGACCTCGAGGTGCCCCGCCGCGACCGCGGCCTGGGCCGCCTGGAGCTGGTCGTCATCGCCGAGGATGGCACCGAGCTGGTCGACACCACCGACGCCGACGGCCACGCCCGCATCCGAGACGATCTGAGCATCATCGACCACGGCGAATATACCGTCGAGGTCCGCCCCGCCGACGGCTTGACCGACGCCGGAGTGCGCTACGATCTGAGGGCCAACTTCCTGCCCACCGAGACCGCGGACGTCTGCGCCGACGCCGAGACGTTGAGCGTCGGCCAGACGGTGGTCGGCGACACCGACGACTCCGACAGCCGGGCCCTGGACTCGAGCTGTACCGACTGGGATAACCCCTCGCGCGACGTCGTCTTCTCGCTGGTCATCGACTCGCCTCAGGAGGTCACCCTCACCGCCGATCCGCTGCTCAGCGAGTCCATCCTGACGATGAGCCTGCGCGAGTCGTGCGCCGAGGCCTCCAGTGAAATTGCGTGCGCCGACGAGGTGGCCAGCGGGCAGGCGCCGACGCTGAACGCCGTGCTCGACACCGGCACTTACGACGTCATCGTCGAGGCCGCTCCCGGCGAGCAAGGTGGAACCTTCGAGCTGAGCGCCGAGGCCACCTCGGTCAACTGCGCCAGCGATCAATGCGTCGACGCGCGCTACTCCAACGCCTGTAACGCGGCCGGCAGCGGCTACTCCTCGGTCGATTGTGAGCTCGGCTGCAACCCCACCAGCGGACGCTGCTTCCCGGTCCGGGGCAACACCTGCCTGGACGCCGAGCTCCTCGACGCCGAGGGCGCCTACAACTTCGATCTTCGCCAGGTCCACGACGAGTATGACGGCGACCAGGAGGGCTGCGTGAGCGGACCGAGCTCGCGCACCGACGGCCCCGACCAGACCTATATGCTGGAGGTGCCCGCTCAGACGCTGCTCACCGCGACCGTCCACTTCCAAAACGGCGTCGACGGCTCGGCCTACCTGGTCGAAGATTGTGAGTCGGTCGGCTCGACCTGTCTGCAGGCCGCCGTCGACTCTCAGAGCGGCACCACCGAGAGGCTCCAGTTGGCCAACGACACCGACGATGCCAAGAGCATGTACCTGATCGTCGACACCGCCGCGGACCAGAACTTCGGGGCCGGCTCCGTCGAGATCGACTTCGCCGACATCATCTGCACGCCCGGCGAGGAGGTCTGCGCCGGCACCGACGTGGAGGTGTGCAATAACTTCGGAACCGGCTGGGACGTCGCCGACCAATGCGGCGACTGGGCGTGTGACAGCGGGGTCTGCCAGCGGCCCGACACCTGCTCGCTGGCCCTGGACCTGACCACAGAGGCCGGCCAGGCCGGCGGCGTCACCTACAGCGATATCGTGTGGGGCGAGTTTAGCAACCACATCCAGGGCGACACCTGCGGCGGAGTGACCTCGTATTATAATGACGCGCACGACGCCATCTTTCAGGTCGATCTGCAGACCGACGAGGTGCTGCGCGCCAAGCTCATCACCAACGACTCCGCGCCGCTGTCCGACCCGGCGATGTACTTCTTGTCGAGCTGTGGAGACCTGGACTCGTGCCTGGAGGGCGACCGTACTCTCGGCGAGCCCATCGAACTCTTCCATCAGGCAACCAGCCCCGAGACGGTCTATGTGGTCGCCGACACTGACGACCCCAGCACCAGTGAGACCTTCGATCTGGAGGTCGAGATCGTGGAGGGCTGCAGCCAGACCGACACGACGCCGACCTGCAACGGCGACGTCCTCGAATATTGCGGCTCCGACGGCTTCATGGAGACCTACACCTGCACCGGCGGCTGCACCAACGGCGCCTGTGACGCGCCCGGCGGCGACGTGTGCGTCGACGCCATCGACGCGACCAGCAACGCCAACCAGACCGGCGGGATCACCTATAACGACCTGGTGTGGGGCGACTACGCCAACAGCATCGAGGGCGATACCTGCGGCGGAGTGACGTCAGGGGAGAACGACGCCCACGACGTCATCTTCGAGGTCGATATGCAGCCCGACGACGTGCTGCGCGCCAAGCTCATCAGCAACGACTCCGCGCCCGACTCCGACCCGGCCCTGTACATCCTGGAGACCTGCGGCGATCTGTCCACGTGCATCGACGGCGACCGCAGCACCGGCGACCCGCTCGAGTTATTCTACCGCGCCACGACCACCGAGACGGTCTACGTGGTCGCCGACAGCGACGACACCAGCACCACCGAGACCTTCGATATGGAGCTTGAGGTCACCCAGGCCGAGTGCGACCCGGCCACCGACTCGAGCACGTGTGTCGACAGCAGCACCCTCGAGGAATGCGTCGAGCCGGGCGTCTGGCAGACCCGCTCCTGTTCGTGCTCGAGCGGCGTCTGCCTCGACGGCGAGACCTGCGGCGGAGCGATCCCGTTGGGCCACGGCGACAGCGACGTGCAGACCTTCTCGGGGACCAACTCGATGAGCCCGGGCACCGGAACGGTGGGAAGCTGCAACTTCACCACCGACAACGAGCCGCTCGGCCCCGACCACATCTACGCCATCGACCTGGCCGCTAACGAGACGCTCACCGTCACCTACACCACGGGCATCAACGGGTCGGGCTCGAGCTACGGGGTCATGTACATCCTGGAGACCTGCACCGACGCCAACACCTGCCAGGTCAACGGCGGAAGGTACCCCTCGTCCGGCTCGAGCACGCTGACCTACACCGCCGCCCAGACCGGCACGTATTACCTCTACGTCGAGCGAGCGCTCTCCTCGAGCACGACCAGTTATGATTATCAGGTGGATATCGACATTCAGTAGGAGGCCGGAACGGCGGGGAACTGCGGGCTTGAGGGAGACCCCGGCGCGGTTTATCCCGCCGGTGAACGAGCCTGGGTGAGCTAGCCACCGCGGCGCCCCCCGAAGACCCCGGCGCGGTTTATCCCGCCGGTGAACGAGCCTGGGTGAGCTAGCCACCG
>JBKGZI010000371.1:0-5901 GCA_046545675.1 Persicimonas sp. | reverse complement strand
AAGGTGAGCAAGGTGAGCAAGGTGAGCAAGGTGAGCAAGGTGAGCAAGGTGAGCAAGGTGAGCAGGGCGACCAGGGTGAGCAGGGCGAGCAAGGTGAGCAGGGCGAGCAAGGTGAGCAGGGCAACCAGGGCGAGCCGGGGGCGACCTCGCTAGTTGAAACCGAAGAGGTCGCGCCCGGCTCGGAATGTGAGTTCGGCGGCACGCGCATCAACACCGGTGTGGACACCGACGGCGACGGACAATTGTCGCAGTCCGAGATCGACGCCGGCTCGAGTTCGCTGGTGTGCAGCCAGGCCGGGTGCTCCGACACCGTCGATATCAACGACATCACCGGCACCGATCAGCTTTATATCGAGACGGTCGAAAGCCATCCGATTACCATCGATTACACCTCGTCGGCCGAGGTCGATTTCGAGTTCGTCAACGCCAACTTCGACTACGCCATGACCGGCAACGACGGCGAGTTCACTGTGACGCCGAAGACGGAGGGAGGCCCCTTCGAAGTGGCCGTTATCGCCTCCAGCGAGTGTGCGCTGGACGTGTCCAAGTTCAGCATCGAGCAGGTCAGGCCGCCGGTGGTCCAGGTGCGCCTGGTCAACGCCTATCCTGATCACGTCCCGGTCGATATCGCCCCCACCGGCACCACCACGCCGCTGTTCAGCTTCGGCTACGGTGAGGCCGGCCAGATCCTCGACCTCGCCCCGGGCAGCCACGAGTTCGACGTTATCCAGCAAGGCACGGTGCTCACCACCACGTCCGCGATGAATTTCGACCTCGGCAAGAGTTATAGCGTGGTGCTCGTCGAGAACACCAACGGCGATCTGGAGGTCATCCAATTGGAGGACGACGACGCCTCGCCGAGCTCCGATGCGCGGCTGAAGGTGTTCAACGCCAACGCCGCCCATGGCAACGTCGACGTGCTCGCAGTGGCCAGCAGCGGGTCGACCACCCCGCTGGTCAGCGGTGTAGGCTTCGGGCAGGCCTCCGCCCCCACCACCGTGACGCCGCCGTTGGACGGGGTGGCCTTTGACACCGACGCTGACGGCACCGCCGACCTGACCTTCGAGCTTCCCGACGGTCTCTTGGCCAGCGGTGACGTCGCCAATATGTATCTGGCGCCGGTCAGCGGCTCGTCCACGCTGCTATTGCAGATGGTCGACGCCCAGGGCAGCCACCAGTTACTGTACACGGACGGCAAGCTGGCGCAGTTCCCGATCCTATTCGAGGACGCCAATCTCCCCTCCAGCGTGAGCACCGGCGGCGACGCCAGTTGGACCATCGACCCCTCCGAAGCCAGCCAGGGCGCCTCGTCGGCGGTCAGCGGCGACATAGGCGACGAGCAGAACACTTGGCTGGAGTTGACCTTCGACGCCCCCGTCGATGGTACGGTTCACTTTGATTGGATGGTCTCCTCGGAGCCGTGCTGCGACCATATTGTCTACTGCCTCGACGTGTCGGGCATGTGCGATGTGTATAACGATGAGGCCCAACTCGCAGGCAGCCACAACTGGGGCGGTGTCCAGGTCCCGGTCACGGCAGGCACCCACACCATCCGCTGGGCCTTCGACAAAGATGGCAGCGTCTCCGAAGGTTTCGACAAGGGATGGGTCGACAACGTGCGTTTCAAGCCGACGCTGTAGACCGCGATTGTCGTCAGAGCGGCCGACGAAGGGACGGCCGGGATGGCCCGGCCTCCCTTCCTGCTCGTCCGAGAAGTCGCACGTCAGTTCGTCGACCGCTTTGGGGCGGTCCGAAATTGCCGGCTCAGCTCAGTAAGGGCAGCTCAGTAAGGGCAGTACGTTCCCCAACGGACCCCAGCTTATGCGGGTATGTGCCGTCGGTGAGTTCGAAGGTCTCACCCTGCGCGAGCGGTGATGGCGCATTAAAATGACGAGCGTGGGTCGCCGGAGATACGATTGGCGGCTTGGACCAGGCTGCGGGTGGTGCGGCGAAGCTTCGCCTTCTCGAACGGGTAGGGGTCGGCCGAGATGATCAGATCTCCCTCATCGATGATGAAGTCATAGCCGAGCGACTCGAGCTTGAGCAGCGCGGCGATCGTCGATGCGTTCAACGTCTCGTGGGCGAGATGCTCGGGGCCTTTGACCAAAAATTTACGGTCGAATTCCTCGTGGCCAATCTCCACGTCGGTCTTTCCGACGAGCTTCGAGACGCTGCTGACCAGCCCTTCACGCGAGATTTTCAGCTCTCGCGGCCATCCACGCAGCGTCGCGCGAAACTCCAGATACCACTTGCTGGTTCGAGGAGTGACGAGCGACACGTACTGAATGTCATTGCCGATGGCGATGCGCACCGGCACTCCCTCATAGGTGCCGTTGACCTCGCAGGTGACGGTCCTCTTGAACGGGCTGGCGTCGTACTCGTACTCGGGAAAGCGGGCTTGCAGGCCGTGGTTGGCGGCGAAGTCGCGCACGATATCCTGCTTCTTTTTGCGATCACGCTTATAAAAGGGCAGCCAAAGCAGGAGCAACCCAATGATAATCCCCCCGAAGATGAGCGGGTTGTCATTGACCCACTGGTTGAAGTCGCCGAACGCCAAGACCACCGTATAGGATTCTGACCAATTCATCCTGAATTCTCGCGTTCACGGGACAAATTCGAGCCGCGCGCTGGCTGAGGACCACGCGCTGAACGAATCGCGATGGACCAGCGGGGTTCGACTCAACGAGGCGCGATGACAAGGTTAGCTTGTCCACAGCCTCCTGAGAACGCCAAACCAGAGCAATGCTGTGGTTTGCGTCCTCCAGGAGGCTTTGATCAAATGAAGCCTCCAAGCCGTTAATACTAACGGGTTTCTTCGAGTCGGGGCGCCCGGGTCATAGGCCCGCCCGACCGTGTGGGTGATGCGTGTTGGTTATGTGCTCAATCCCACTCTTCGGTGCGATGCTGCTCGATGTCGTGGGTTTCCTCGAGGTAGCGCTCGGCGTCGATGGCGCCTTTACAGCCGCTACCTGCGGCGGTGACGGCCTGGCGGTAGGTCCAGTCCTGGACGTCGCCGACGGCGAAGACACCGGGGATATTGGTGCGGCTCGAGCCCGGCTCGGTGACGATATAGCCGTGGTCGTTCATCTTGAGCTGGCCCTTGAACATCTCGGTGTTCGGGATGTGGCCGATGGCGATGAAGAGGCCGTCGACGTCGAAGTCCTCGACGTCTTCGGTCTGGGTGTCGATGAGCTTGAGGCCGGTCAATCCCGATTCTTGGTCGCCGCAGATCTCGATGACCTCGCGGTTCCACAAGAACTCGATCTTGTCGTTATTAAAGGCGCGATCCTGCATGATCTGCGAGGCGCGCAGCTCTTCGCGCCGGTGAATGACGGTGACCTTGCTGGCAAATTTGGTCAGGAAAACCGCCTCTTCCATCGCCGAGTCGCCGCCGCCGACGATGGCGAGTTCTTGGTCGCGGAAGAAGAAGCCGTCACAGGTCGCACAGGTGGACACGCCACGGCCCATCAGTCGCTGCTCGCCTTCGAGGCCGAGCAGTCTGGCTCGTGCGCCCGAGGAGATGATCAGCGTCTTGGTGTGGAAGGTCGTCTCGTCCTCGAGCGTGATCTTGAAGGGCCGCTCGCTCAGGTCTGCCTTGGCGATAGAGGCCATATGCATCTCGGAGCCGAAGCGCAGCGCCTGCTCGCGCATCTCGACCATCAGGTCCGGGCCCATGATGCCGTCGGAGAAGCCGGGGTAGTTCTCCACGTCGGTGGTGATCGTCAACTGTCCGCCGGGCTGGGAGCCCTCGAAGACCAGCGGCTCGAGGTTGGCGCGGCCGGTATAAATCGCCGCGGTCAGGCCGGCGGGGCCCGAGCCCATGACGGTCACGTCATAAAGATCTTTTTTCAGGTCGGTCATTTACTTCTCCACTGCTTTGAAAGGATGGGCAGATACTCGCTTCTTGCGATGCGTAAACTAATAGAAAGTTTCAAGGACGCTCGGGTTCGGCGGCCTGCTGGCCGTCTCCTCGGCCGTCCGGTTGACCGCTTGGCGTGCCGGTATTCGAATCGTCTCGAAAGTTCCAGCCATCCATCAGCGCGTCGGTGGCCGCGGTCAGCTGGTCCTCGCTGTCTTTGGGGCCCCAGACGACCACCTGATATCCCCACGCTCCGCGGGTCAGATAGGTGGTGATATACTGGACGGGGTTTTGGCCGTCGAGTCCGGTGGCGAAGACTGTGAGCCCGGCCTGGCCGTCGACGCTCACCGGTCCCTCGCGCTCGACGGCGAAGCTGTCGACGCGCTCTTTGAGCAGCTCGAGGCTGGCGCGCTTGAGCGAGTCGGCGCCGGGAGATTTAACCCCCTCGAAGTTGGGGATCTCCTCGAGGATGACGATGGCGAAGAACCGCCCCTGCATATGCAGGGCGACGTCGGCAAAGCTGTTGATCTCGTCGGCGTCGCGTTGCTCCCATTGGCCGGGTACCTCGATGGCATAGGGGGCGGTGTCGCTGACGTAGCGCCACGGTGGGGCCGGCTCCGGCTCGACGTCGTCGTCACTGTCACAGCCCCAGAGCCCACCGGCGGCCAATACGGCCGCGACGAGCACGCTGCAAATGGTGGTCCGGCTCGATGTCATGTGCAATCTTTTGGAACGGGAAGCGGGGGCGCGGATCTCCGCGCCCCCTCTTTTTGAGGCCTCTTTTGAAAGCCTATCTTGGCTGCCTGATCGAGATGCTGTCCAGGCAGATGCTACACGCGAGCGCTCAAATGTCGAAGTACATCTGGTATTCGAGCGGGGTGGGGCGCAGCCGGGTGGGCTCGACTTCGTTCTCGAGCTTGTAGTCGATCCACGTCTCGATGACGTCTTCGGTGAAGACGTCGCCGCGCATCAGGTACTCGTGGTCCTCGACGAGCGCCTCGAGCGCCTCTTCGAGGCTGGCCGGGGCGCTGGGAATCTGCTCGGCCTCTTCGGGCGGCAGATTGTAGATATTCTTGTCGAGGGCGTCGCCCGGGTCGAGCTGGCGCTCGATGCCGTCGAGGCCGGCCATGAGCATCGCGGCGAACGCGATATAGCCGTTGCAGGTCGGGTCCGGCGTGCGGAACTCGATGCGTTTTGCCTTCGGGCTCGACGCGTACATCGGGATGCGAATGGCCGCCGAGCGGTTGCGGCTCGAGTAGGCCAGCTTGACCGGAGCCTCGTAACCCGGGACCAGGCGCTTGTAGCTATTGGTCGTCGGGTTGGTCAGCGAGATCAGCGAGCCGGCGTGCTCCAAGATGCCCGCGATGAAGTGCAGGGCGAGGTCGCTCAGGCCGGCGTATTTCTCGCCGGCGAACAGCGGCTCGCCCTCGTTCCACAGGCTCATGTGGGTGTGCATGCCCGAGCCGTTGTCTCCGTAGAGCGGCTTGGGCATGAACGTCACCGTCTTGTTGTGGCGGCGCGCGACGTTCTTGATCACGTATTTGAACCACTGCAGGTCGTCGGCCATGCGCACCAAGCTGTTGAACTTGATGCCGATCTCACTCTGGCCGGCGGTGGCGACCTCGTGGTGGTGGACGTCGACCTCGATGCCGACCTCCTCGAGGGTCAGGGCCATCTCGGTGCGCAGGTTGAAGCCGCTATCGTGGGGCGGGCAGGGAAAGTAGCCGCCCTTATAATCGGGCTTGTAGCCCAGGTTGGGCCGCTCGTCGCGCCCGGTATTCCAGGTGCCCTCGACCGAGTCGACCGCGAAGAACGAAGCGTGCGGTGACAGGTCGTAGCGGATGTCGTCGAAGACGAAGAACTCCGCCTCGGGGCCGAAGAACGCCGTGTCGGCGATGCCGGTCTCCTTGAGGTGGTTCTCGGCCTTCTGGGCGATATAGCGCGGGTCGCGCGAGTAGGGCTGGCCGGTGATCGGGTCGTAGACGTTGCACACGAAGCTGGCCGTGGGCACCTCGGCGAACGGATCCATGCGGCCGGTACCC
>JBKGZI010000370.1:0-5917 GCA_046545675.1 Persicimonas sp. | reverse complement strand
GCATCGAGTGTCTCGAGCTTGTCGTTATCCACAAGACTTACGCGCTTGTACTTAGGTGCAAGTTCGGAAGTTCTTTTGCTTTTCGTGCCGTTTGCGCCTCAGGGGACCTTGGGGGTCAACAGGCTTGAGGTTCGGGGCTCGAGGTTGCCTTTCCCCAAGCCCCAAGCCCGCACCAGCACGGTCAGTGGAGCGGGGTTAAAGAATCGGCGTGATGGTACTCAGTTAAACGTGCGCCTATTCAACGGTGTCTTCTCCTCGAGCATGCGCCGCACCCCGGCGTTGACCAGCCCGTAGGTGGCGTGGCCGGCCAGGGCGGTCGCGTGAGTCGGCCAGGGCAGCTTGGTCGGCTTGATGCCCACGCCGAGGGCCGGCTTGAGCACCTCGTCTGCCAACAAGAACGTCAGCGCCCCCAACGCCGCCGCCCGCAGCAAGCTATCGGTCGCGCCGACGCGCCGGCGCAGCCATGCGTTGGCGATGCCTGTGGTCGCACCAAGCGCCCACTTGACGCGCTTGGAGACCTTGCGGCGTTTGCGCCGACTCATCCCCCACCCAAATCGCTTATTCATCCGGTCGACCAGCGCCCGCTCGGCCGGTTTGCGCGGCCGGAAGCCCCGGCCCACCGCCGGACTGCTGCGCTGGCGCGACTCCAGCAATGACGTGATGCGTTTCATCGCAAAGGTCGCGACCACGCCGGCCACGGCCCCTCGTGTGATGCGAAGCGCCGTCTGAGTCAAATCGGCCATCTTGTGCTCCTTTTCGAGAGAGATTTATCGACTGACTCTCACGAAACTAGGCACGAGATGGATCGCCGGAACCCGGTCGACGGATCCGACCGGGGGCTCGAATACCTGATGACCGCCGACTACGCGCGCTGACGGCTGCGATAAAAGATGATCCCCAGGGTGAGCACGGTCACGGGAATGACGAAGGCGAACATTGCCACCGAAAACGGCTCGAGCGCGCTATGTTCGGTCGCAGCCAGCGCCAGATAGGTGGCGTAGGCGACGTAATACAGCAAGAAGATCGCCCCCTCCCAGCGGTCGATGACGTGGCCGGAGAAGAAAATCGGCAGGCAGGCGATGGAGACCGCCAAGACGAGCGGCAGGTCGAAGGCGAGCACGCCCGGATCGACGGTGAGCCCCGGGGAGATGCTAGTGGTCAGGCCGAGCACCACCAGCAGGTTGAAGATATTGCTGCCCACCACATTTCCCACGGCGATATCGCGCTCGCCGCGCAGGCTGGCCATCACCGAGGTGGCCAACTCGGGCATCGAGGTGCCGGCGGCGACGATGGTCAACGAGATGACCACCTCGCTGACCTCGAAGATCCGGGCCAGGTCGATGGCCGACGAGACAAACCAGCGCGAGCCGAGCACCAACAACACCAGTCCTGCCAGTACCCCGCCGACTTCGAGCCCAACTCCCAGCGCGCCTCGCCTCGGCGCACGGCCAAACTCTTCATCGTATTCAGCCTCGACCGCGGCGGTCGACTTCTTACTCTGGACCAGCGTGTACAGCGTATAGCCGATGAACCCGGCGAAGAGCACGAACCCCTCCCAGCGAGCGAACTCGCCGTCGAGGGCCATCAACAACACCACGGCGGTCACGCCGATCATCAGCGGGACCTCTTTGCGTACGAGCTGCTGGGCGACCACCAGCGGGGTGGCCAGCGCACTGATGCCCAAAATGACCAGAATATTGAAGAGGTTGCTGCCCAGAGCATTGCCCACGGCGATGTCGCCCTGGCCGCCGAGCGCGCCGCTGAGGCTGACGGCCAACTCCGGGGCGCTGGTGCCGAAGGCGACCACCGTCAGGCCCACGACCAGCGGCGAGACTCCGAAGCGTTGCGCCAGCGACGAGGCGCCGCGCACCAAAATTTCGGCGCCGATGACCAGCGCCACCAAACCGGCAAGGCCGTATAATATCAGGGATATATCCATCGCCGATACACCTCAGAGTCCACGCAAACAAGGGGCTCAGATGATATGTGCGAGCGCCGCAATGTCGAGCCGGCGGCCCGGGCGCGGGGCCGTAGTTGACAGGGCGGGGCGCTTGGGCGAAGTTGGCCCGACGGATTGCGGTTTTTGTTGTGCGCCACCCGACGGATACACTCCATGCAGGTCTCTCTGAAGGACTCTCTCGAACCACCGGTCATCGTCGGCATCGCCGGGGGGACCGGATCGGGTAAGACAACTCTGGCCAGACGCATCCAAGAAGGCGTGGGCGACAACAGCGTGCTGCTCCAGCACGATTGGTACTATCACGACCAGAGCGACGTGCCGCTCAACGAGCGCGGCGACGTCAACTTCGACCATCCGGAGAGCCTGGACAACGAGCTGCTGGTCACGCATCTCAAAAAGCTCAAGGCCGGCGAGCGGGTCGAGGCGCCCCAATACGACTTCACCCGCCATACGCGCATGGACGAGACGGTGGCCGTCGAGCCGCTGCCGGTGATCGTCGTCGAGGGCATCCTGCTCTTTGCCCTGCCCGAGCTCCGCGAGCAATTCGACATCAAGCTGTACGTGGACACCGACTCGGATATCCGCGCCTTCCGGCGCATTCGCCGGGACATCCGCGAGCGCGGCCGCGACTTCGAGTCGATCCGCGCCCAATATTATAAGACCGTGCGCCCGATGCACCTCGAATTCGTCGAGCCATCCAAGCGATGGGCTGACCTGATCATCCCCGAGGGCGGCCAGAACCACATCGCCCTCGACGTGATCATCGAGCGGCTCAAGGCCTTCTTGGCGCTATGACTTCAAAGCCAAGCATCTTGCACCACCTCGCCCTCGGCGCCCGAGACGTCGAGGCGGTCGCCGAATTCTACCGCGACATCTTCGAGCTCGCCGAGACCGCACGCCACCTGTACGACCACGGCGAATTGCGCTCGATCTGGCTGGACATGGGCGGCACGCTGTTGATGGTCGAGCATACCGAAGCCCCCAACAAACAGGTCGACGGCGTCGGCGCTGGTCCTTTCCTCTTGGCCTTCGACGTCGCCGGGCCCACCGAGCGTCGCGAGCTCGAAGCGCGCTTGGAGCAGCGAGGCATTGAGATCGAAGAGCGCACCGACTTTAGCTCCTATTTTCGCGACCCCGAGGGCAACCGCGTGGCCGTGAGTCACTACCCTCGCTGAGTCGAAAATCAGCAGCAGCCTCCTGCGGGCTTCTTCTTGGGCTGTCACACCAGCTATGGTGACTACCATCAGTTTTGCAGCACACGCAGTGATGCATGGGGGAGAACACCGGCATTAATCGCGTATTGCGTATCGGGTGTTCTCGATTAGTCATTAGACATTTTAGGGGGACGTATGCGTTTTCTTCGTCGCACTGCTTTATTATTGGGGCTCGTGGCGCTCGTAGGCTGTAGCGAAGCCACGACAGCCCCAAATGACGATTCGGTCACGCAATCAGCACACCCGGAGGGCGAGCAGGACTGCACCATTGTTGACGGAGACGTAAATATTCAAACCCAGGCAGACGTGGACCGCTTCGCGGACACCGAGGGCTGCCTGGCCATCCACGGCCGCTTGCTGGTCCGACATACCACCGACGTACAAGATTTGATGGGACTCAGCGGGCTTCGCTTCGTCGCCAAGTCGGTGGTCATCGCCGAAAACACGCAGCTAGACAGCCTCGACGGCCTCCAGCAGCTTCGCTTTGTGGGCCGAGACCTGGTCGTCGAGGGCAACGACCAGCTCGAGTCGATGGACCTTCCGCTATTGCACTATGTCGATCGAAATTTCCACGTCTTCGACAACCCCGAGTTGAGCGAGATGCAGACACCGGTGCTCGCCTCGATCGGCGCGGATCTGATCATCGCTACCAGCCCGTTGCGCACCGTCGACATGCCCAGCCTCGCCTACTCGGGCGACGACTTCATCATTCAACATATGGAGCGCTTGAAGAGTGTGTCTTTTCCCAAGCTCCGGCATCACCTCGGGCGCATGCTCTTCGAGGTCAACAATCAGATGCATACGGTGAGCTTTCCGCAGCTAAAGTCGGTGGAGAGCAACGTCGAATTCCACCTCAACGACGCGCTGGTCGACCTCGAGATGCCCGCGATGAACTTCATCGGCGGCCAGCCGATCTTCATCGACAACGATAGTTTGTCGACCTGCGAGATTCAGGGCCTGGTCGATACCACCGATATCTTTGACATCGGTGTCGAGCCGTTCGCGACCCGAAACGGTCCACAGGAGTGTCCGCTCGACTTCAGCCCCACGGCCGAATGCACGATCATCGAGGGCGACGTCGTGGTGAATAACCAGAAGGACGTCGACGATCTCGGCGCCATGGGCCCCGAATGCCTGTCCATTCGCGGCGGGCTCTTCGTGCGCGATACCGACGATGTGATCGACATGAGCGCGTTGTCCGGGCTTCGCTTCGTCAGTGAGTGGGTCAGCATTGCCAAGAACGACGCGCTTGCGAGCATCAACGGGCTTCGAAACCTGCGCTTTATCGGTTACGGGCTCGTCGTCGAGGAGAACCCGGAGCTGGCCCGGATCAGCCTGGACGCGCTACAGGTCATCGGCACGGTGCTGCACGTCTTCGACCAGCCCACCGTCGACCGCCTGGAGCTTCCCGACGTCGAGGCCATCGGCGACCAGTGGGTCATCGGCGGTGTCGATGATCTGCAGGTGGCCAACCTTCGTTCGCTGGAATGGATCGGCGCGCAGATCCAGCTCGAAAATAACGACAGCCTCGAGCGTGTGCGACTGGATAACCTCGAGCATGCTTCGGACGGCGTGCGTGTGCGCTTCAACCACGAACTCGACGCGTGGCGTGCGCCGAACCTTCGCCACATCGGCTGGGACTTGAATGTCCACGCCAACAACACCCTGGACGACATCGACATGCCGTTGCTCGAGTTCGTCTCCGGGCGGATCTTCATCGACAACAACCGCAGCCTCGACAATTGCGACGTCTACGCGTTGGTCGGTCAGGTCGACCCCTACGACGTCGGCGGCCCGGTGCGCATCATCAACAGCACCGCCGGGGGCTGTCCCAACTTCGTCGAGGGTCAAGCCGGCGCCATCGGTCAGATGCCCGACTTCGACGACTTCGACTCCGAGGATTGAGGCCCCGCCAAACGGTGATGTGACTCACCTCGGCGCGCGGCCAGCCTCTGGTCGCGCGCCTTTTTGCTGCATTACAGCTGCCCCCTTCTGCGGCTTATCAGGCCACGATTTTCAAGAAAGTACGCAACGATTCGGCCGGTTTTGTCGAAAACCAGAGTAGAGCCACTTCAATCCTCTCATGTCGCAGGAGCCTCGCTCATGGTTGAAATACTGGTCTTCATTATCTTCTTCTTTGTAATCGGTGCCCTATGTGTCGGGGGGACGGTGCTGCCCATCGCCCTGCTCGTCCACCAGCGGTCTCGGACGGCGAATCTCTGGGAACAGGACGCCCAGACGCTGGGGTTGGAGGTGGCCCATCGGCGCGGCAAGGGCTTGGAGGGGCATTACGGCGGCTGCCATCTATACGTTCGCAATATCTCGCGCACGGACTACAGCCCATTGTCTAGAAATAACGCCAGGATTTCTTTCACTGTCGTAGAGCTCAAACTCGAGCATCCGGCGACGCGGCAGATTGTGGTCGAAACCAAGGGCTTGGCCGACAAGGTATCGACACTGTTCGGTGGTCCAGACATCGAGACGGGCCAACGTCACTTCGACAGGGCGCTGCGTGTGCAAGCGGCCGACGCAGACGCCGCGCGCGCATTCCTCGGCCGGGAGGGCGTCGTCGACGCTTTCAACCACCTCCACGTCCTCTCTCATAAATTGGTCCTGCGCGGCGGTACCATAAAAGTCGAGGTCAAAGAGGTACACCACGGCGAGGACCTTCGCGCACTGCTGGACAGGATCACCCACGCCGTCTCGATCATCGACGGCTCGGCGTCTTCGGCCAAATGGTGAG
>JBKGZI010000369.1:0-5946 GCA_046545675.1 Persicimonas sp. | reverse complement strand
GCGTTCAGCGCTTCGGCTCTTCAGCGTCATCAGCGTCATCAGCGTCTTCGGCGTCCTCCGCGTCCTCAGCGCCTTCAGCTTGCGGTTCGTCGGGCGTCGGCGGCGGCTGCGTTCGACAGCCAGCCAGGGCCGATGCTCCGAGAAAACCCGCGAGCATCAGCCCGGCCACCAGCCTCAACAGCTTTTCTTGCACGCATTTTTCTGATGCGCGCATTTGCTCGCGCCCTGTCCCTTCTGTCGTTGATCTTTGCATCGGTGGAAATCCTCCATACAGCGATCCTTGCAGCTCTTGCCCGACTCCAGCGACTGGCCGCGCGTGCTCGACGAGCCCTGGTCACCCTCGGATACCTTGAGCGTGACGCAGCCGGTCATGCCAACGCTCATGCCAACAAGCATAACCACCGAAAAGATCATCGCGATATAGCTCTTCATAACAGCCTTGCTCAAATGGAATGTGACGAATGGTATTCGTCGACCAGATTACCAGAAGCTGACGTGCGTTTCATCACTTAGCTGCTGCGACCTAGCCTAGAGCGTGGAAACGCTCAACGCTCGAGGCCACGCACTTTTCCGCAGTCCGAGAGGGCAACCGCCCCGGCGCGGCTTGTCCCGCCGGACGGAAAGCTTGGCAGCTAGCCAAGAATGCCCCTCTCTTTCTTTTGCGGCGCGCATAGCGCGCCGTGTTGTCAGCGGTATCCGCGGATAGATTACGTCGATCTTTGTGGCGCTTCTCGCCGCCCTGGTGGGCTCGAGCACAATTCGTTAACCTTGATGGCGATTCAATAAATGGAAGGTTGGAAGCAGCGATGTGACTCGTCACGCCAAGATCCCATACTGGCTGGACGGCGTGCGGGGGCTGAGCGATGGCCGATTTTTGCATGTCGCCGACGACGAAATCACTGTCTGGTATGTCGACCGGCTCGAAGAAGAATAAGGCGAATCAATACTAAGCAGAGGGCATTCTTGTGCTTGCTGCACAACCACTTCCCTGACTCGGCGAAGCGTCGCTATCCTTGCGCTGAAAACAGGGCGCGCTGCGCGCGCCGAAAAGGAGGGGAAGGGGGCAACCTTCCCTAGCTGCCAAGCTTTGCGTCCAGCGGGGGCAAGCACGGTCAACCCGCATAAACCCGCTGGGGCGCTAACTGCGAAAAAGTTTGCGGCATCGAGCGTTGAGCGAACCTTCTCGTCAGCCCGGGCTGACGGTGGACAATCGAGCGTGCGCGCGCTACATAAAATACCGGTGAAACCATCATAAACTTAATAAGTTGGCGTGGATTTGCCCGGCGTCACACACCGGGCCGATTTCAACCGAGGAGCCGAGACGATGACCGAGCGACGAGACCGCAGCTTTCTCGAGGATATTCCGTTTGCGCGCGAAGCGTACGGCAGCATCGTGCAGACCAACTACCCGGGCGCCCATGACGAGGAGTATCGCGAGCGGCTCACCGAGTTGATCAGCGTCGCGGAGGAGAGCTGGCCCGAGATTCCGCGCTTCGAATATACGCCTAAAGAGCACGAGACCTGGGGGTTGGTCTCCGAGGTGCTCGTCCGCCTTCAAGATCATTACGCCTGCGAGGCGTTTTTGGAGGGCCGCGACAAGCTCGACCTGCCCAGCGAGCACGTCCCGCAGCTCGATGACGTCTCGGCGAAGATGGAGGCCGAGACCGGCTTTATGCTCGCCCCGGTCGGCGGGCTGTTGGATAAGTCCGAGTTTTTGCCGATGCTCGGCCAGAAGGTCATGCGCTGCACGCCGTATGTGCGCCACCACTCCTATCCGTTCTTTACCCCCGAGCCGGACATCGTCCACGAGCTTCGCGGTCACGCCCCGATGTTCATGCATCCCGAATTCGTCGAAATGTCGGTGGCCATCGGAAAGGCGGCCGAGGCGGCCGTCGAGGCGGGCAACGACGAGCTGCTCGACGCCATCGGCCTATTTTATTGGTATACCGTCGAATACGGTCTGATCCGCGAGAACGGCGAGCTCAAGATCTTCGGGGCCGGCAATAACGGCGGCATCCAAGACCTGCTGCGCTCGATGGATCCGAACGTCGACAAGCGTCCGTTTAGCATCGACGCCATCCGCGAGCTGAGCATCGACTACGACGCGCCCCAGGAGATCTTCTTCGTGGCCGAGTCCTACGAGCAGGTCGAAGAGATGGCCTACCAGCTCGCAGACATGGCGTAGGTCGAATCGAGGCTTGAGGCTCGAGGGCAGGCCCCCCAAGCCCCAAGCCCCAAGCCCGCCGTCACTCCACCGGCTCGCCGTTGGCGGTCAGCCACAAGCACGCCTGGTCCATGCCTTCCTCACAGGCGCGCGAGACCATCTCGACCCCCTTCTTCCAGTCCTGATTGGCGAATTGACGCCCGGTGGCAAAGCAGTACCGACCCGACCCGAGCTCGCAGGCGCGGGAGACGTATCGGTAGGTGTCGTCGCCGACCAGCGGCATCTTGTGCTGGTGGTCCATCGCCACGCGTAGCTGGCAGCCGAGCGACGAATCCTCCTCGCAGGCTCGCTCATAGAGGCGCGCGGCGCGCTCGTTCGGGTCCCGGGTGCCCGCGCCGTACTCCAGGATGAGCCCGAGCCCGACACAGGCGCTGGCCTCGCCCTGCTCGCAGCGTTGTTTCAAGGTGCTCGAATCGGGCTCGGCCAAGGTGTCGGCGTGGGTGTCGAAGGCAGCCGAGCGCGCGCACGCGCTGCCGTCTTTGATGTCGCAGGCCTGCTCGAAGGCCGCGCCGGCGGCCTCGACATCCCGGTCGACGCCGACGCCGTAGGCCAACATCTCGCCCTGGCGCAGGCAGCCGGCGGCGTCATTATTGGCGCATGCCCGTTGGCTGCGCTCGTAGAGCGGCTGGAGTTTCTCGACCTCGCCGCGCCTGAGCAGCGCCTCCATATAGCTGAGGCAGCCGAACGATTCGGTGTCGGTGCAGGTTTCGGCCAGGATGTTGACCGCGCGGGTGGTGTCGGCGTCGACGCCCAGCCCGTGCAGATAGGCGGTGCCCACGTGGTGGCAGGCCAGGGAGTGCTCGTCGTCGCATAGGCGCTGGTACAGGTCGACCGAGCGGGTCAGTTGCAGCTCGTCGCTCTCGGCGTGACGCATATAATAGGCCGCCTCGTAGCAAGCCTGATGGAATTCGTAGTCGTACTCCTTGCATAATTCGAGCAGCTCTTGGACGCCTGCATCGCGGTTTCTGGGGAAGATCTCGCCATTTGATTTTTGCTTGGCGATCTCGCGACAGGCGGCGTCGTTCTCCTCGTCCTCACATTGCTGGCGAAGAAAATCACGCGCGGCCGAAAAATCGGTGTCCGGGCCGCGGCCGTGGGCGATCTGGTGGGCGACATAGGCGCATTGGCCGGGCTCGTCGCTCTCGCAACGCTGGCGGTTGAGCTCGAGGGATTGCTCGGCGTGGGTGTCGGCTCTGGCAGGGTCGGCCTTCGCGCCGAAGCCCAGGCGCACCCGGTCGGCGAGGTCGTCGCAGGAGGCGGGCCCCTCGGCCTCGCAGCCAGTCTCCAGGAATTCGACGGCCTGCTCGAGCGACTGGGGCACGTGAACTCCGTAGGTCACCACTCGTGAGGCGCTCACACAGGCGTCATCGCCGCCGAGTTCACAGGCGCGATCGAGCAGCGCGAGGGCTTCTTCGGGGTCGTATTCGGTGCCGCGGCCCTCCAGATTCATGCTCGCCAGGACCTGACAGGCAGGGGCGAACTCCTCGTCGCAGCTCTGCTCGAGGTGCTCGACGGCGGCGTCGTCGTCGGCCTCGACACCCTCGCCGTCGCGGTATAGCAGCCCCATCTGAAAGCAACTCGGTGCGAAGTCCTCATCGCAGGCTCTCTGGTAGAGACTCGCAGCCTTGTCCAAATCCTTGTCGACGCCGGTGCCGTGGTGGTGGATGGAGGCGAAGTTGTGGCAGCCGTAGCCCGAGTCCAGCATGCAGGCCTTCTCGAGATGCTCGGCGGCTTCGAGCTGCAGCTCTTCGTCCTCGACGTTGGACAGCAGCAGCCCGAGATCTGCGCAGGCCTCCGGCTCGTCGTTGGTGCAGGCATAATAAAAGAGCTGCACCGACTGGTTTACGCTCTCTTCGGTATCGGTGGCGAGGTAGAACTGGGCGAGGTTCGTGCATGAGGGCAGGTGGCCGCTGGCGCAGCCGAGTTGGTACATCTGCTCGGCGCGCGCCTCGTCTTCGTCGACCGACTCGCCCTCATCGTAGATGGAGCCGAGCTGGCCACAGGACTCGCCCCAGCGGCCTTCACAGCCGCGCTCGAGGTAGCGGGTGGCCAGCTCGATGTCCTCCTCGACGCTGTAGTCGCCGCTGTCGGTTCCCTCGCGGTAGTGCATGCCGAGCAAGTGGCAGGCCTCGGCGGCCTCGAGCGTGCAGGCTTGCTCGTAGAGTTCCATGGCCCGCTCGAGGTCCTCGCCGTCGGACTGGCCGGGATCGAAGAGCTCGGCGGCGGCCTGACAGGAGTCGGCGTAGTCGAGCTCGCAGCCATCCAGGTGCAGTTTGCGGGCGCGTTCGACGTCGGCCTCGAAGTTGACGCCGTAGGCGTGAGCCTGGCCGGCCAAGTAGCATTGGCGTGCGCGGCGCTGAGCGTTCTCATCGCCGCAAGAACTCGCGTGGGCCTCGGCGGCCTTCTCGTCGAGCAGCCGGAACTCGTATTCGCGGTGCAGCGTGCAGCTATCGTCCATGCCGCCCTCGCAGCCCTCGAGCGCGAGCCGGGCGGCGGTCTTGGTATTGGCCTCGACGCCCCGGCCGCGGTGGACCATCTGGGCGAGGTGGTAGCAACTCTCCGGGGCGCCCTGATCGCAGCCGGCACGAAACAACTCGAGCGCCTGCTGATCGCCCACATAGCGGCTGCGGACCTCACCGCGCGCGACCAAGCGACCGGCGAAGGTGCACCCATGGCGAAAGCCGTTCTTGCAGCCGTCGAGCGACATCTCCACGTAGGACTCGGTGGTGATGCGCGCCCACTGGGCCATCAGCTCTTCTTCGTCCTTGGGCGGATCGCGGTCGATCTGTTCACAGGCCTCGAAATGGCTCATGTCGCAGGCCTGATCGTAGAGCTTCTTGGCTCGCGACAGGTTGGTCGAGGCGCCCGAGCCCTTCTCGTATAATTTGGCGAGCCCGAAGCAGGCGTCGGCGTCGTCGGCCTCACAGCCCTTTTTATAATAGCGTAAGCCCTCCTTTTTCTCCTGCGCGTTCGTCGCGTGTTCCTCGAAGATGGCGCCCAGCATACTGCAGACCGCGCCCATTCGGTCCATCTTGCACTGTCGGTCCATCAACGCGAATCCCTGCGCGTTTTCACGCTGATCGTCGCTCTGCAGCAACATCTGCGCCTGGAGAATGCAACTGGTCTCGTTTTTGAGCTGGCAGCCGCGCTGGGCGAAGACGTAGGCGCTCGAGCCGGTGCCCGCCAGCCCCGGCTGGTTGAGCGCCTCGCTGACGCCGACTGACTCCAGCGCCAGCATGCTCGCCACCGCGCAGCCCAGCCCATTGCCCGCCTCGCAGGCCGACTCCCCGGTCATCCGTGACAGCTTCGACCCACACGGATCTTCCATCAACAATTCGCTTTCAGCGGAATCGCTGCTCGCGCAGACCGCGTCCAATTGTTGAGTGTGAGCCCTTTTATACGTATACGTCGATGCGCAGCCGGACAGGACCAGTACGGCCGCAATCAAGAGAGCCGACGCGAGGCGGTGTGGAGTGCTCGTAGACATGAATTCCCCTCAATAAATAAGTATCCGGTCATTAATTGACGCTTTACGCAAGCTTTCGCGTACGGCATGTGAGGCAAGGCTGCGCTCGAAAGAAGATTTTTGTGACCATAGTCGACGAGGCCGGTTCGTGGCAACCGAGGTCGCGAGACCCGACGCCTCGGCCTGTTTCACCCGGCCCCACGGGACCTTCTTGACATCGCTTGCTCGGCTTCATAGGTTACGCGCGTATAGTTTA
>JBKGZI010000368.1:0-5964 GCA_046545675.1 Persicimonas sp. | reverse complement strand
TTGGTTCTTGGTTCTTGCCTCGATTTGCGACGTCTTTACCAAGAACCAAGAACCAGGAACCGTGGCGAACCTGGATGACGCGCCGAGTGTCTCGAGCATTTCGTTATTCACAAGACTTACGCGCTTGTACTCAAGTCTGCGCCCATTAAATTTGGAGATTCTGTGAAGCGTTGCGGTACCGAAGCATTCTTGAAGCTGGCCGAAGAGCACCCCATCTTCGACGCTCGTACGCCCGCTGAGTTCGACGACGGACACCTGCCCGAGGCGCACAACCTGCCACTTTTCGATAATGAGGAGCGCGCCGAGGTCGGCACGCTCTACAAGAAGAAGGGCCGCAAGGAGGCGATCTTGCGCGGCCTGGATTTTGTGGGTCCGAAGATGCGCGAGCTCATCGAGCAGGTCGAGGCGGTCCGTGAGCCGCCCGGGCCGGTGCTATTGCACTGCTGGCGCGGCGGCATGCGCAGCTCGAGCGTGGCGTGGCTCTTGGAGCTATACGGCTACGAGGTCACGGTGCTCGAGGGCGGCTATAAAGCCTATCGGCACCACGTGCTGGAGGCCTTCGAGACCCAATTCGACGAGCTCATCGTGCTCGGCGGGCTGACCGGTTGCGGAAAGACCGAGGTGCTCGACGAGCTGGTCGAACTCGGCGAGCAGGTCATCGACCTGGAGGGGCTGGCCAATCATCGCGGCTCGGCCTTCGGCGGCATCGAGCGCGAAGTCGTCGCCCAGCAGCAATTCGAAAACGACCTCGCCCGGGTCATCTCCGAGATCGACCCGAGCCGTCGAGTCTGGGTCGAAGACGAGAGCCGGCTGGTTGGTAGCTGCTTCATCCCGGATGGGTTTTGGGAGCAAAAGCGGCGCGCGCCGCTGGTCTGTCTGGATATCTCCCACGACACCAGGCTCGACCGCCTGGTTGCCGAATATGGCGAGCATCCCACCGAGGAGCTGGCCGAGTCCTTCCGCGGCATTCAAAAGCGACTGGGCGGCCGCAGGCTGACCCTGTCGCTCGAAGCGCTCGACGAGGGCGATCTGCGCACCGCCGGTCATGAGGCGCTCAAATATTATGATAAGGCATACTCCCACGGCATGGAAAACCGCCTCGGGCCCATCGTCGCGCGCCTCGAGCTCGAGCCGCGCCCCTCGTCGGCCGAGATCGCCCGGCTGTGCATCAGTACAGCAGAAAGTGAGAAAGTCAGAAAGTTAGAGAGTTAGAAACTGCAACAGCTCATCGGTGGTTCCACACGGTCTGTGAGCAGTTCTTACTTTCTTACTCTCTTACTTTCTTACTCTCTGCCGTTAGTAGGTTGTCGACGGCCCACTTGCGCACTATGTTGGGCTGCGTAAGTACTGATTTTTCCGAATTTCCGAGTTCCAGGAGTAGGTCGTGACAGACGACAGCAACAACGGCGCCGAAGAGTCGCGCTCGAATTTCATCCGCGACATCATCGACGAGGATCTAGCCAGCGGAAAGCACGACCATATCGTGACTCGCTTTCCGCCCGAGCCCAACGGCTACCTGCATATCGGCCACGCCAAGGCGATCTTGCTCAGCTACGGCATTGCTCGTGACTATGACGGCGAGTTTCACCTGCGCTTCGACGACACCAATCCGTTGGCCGAGGACGTCGAATACGTCGAGTCCATCACCGAAGACGTGGCGTGGCTGGGCTGCGATTGGGGCGAGCACCTCTACTTCGCCTCGGATTATTTCGAGCGCATGTACGAGCTCGCCCAGCGGCTGATCAAAAAGGGCAAGGCCTACGTCGACAGCCTGAGCACCGAGGAGATCCGCGAGTACCGCGGCACGCTCGGCGAGCCGGGCCGGCCCAGCCCCTATCGGGATCGCTCGGTCGAGGAGAACCTCGACCTCTTCGAGCGCATGCGTGCGGGCGAATTCGACGATGGCGAGCACGTCTTGCGCGCCAAGATCGACATGGAAAATCCCAATATGTTGATGCGCGACCCGCTGCTGTATCGCATTCGGCACGTCGAGCATCATCGCACCGGCGACGAGTGGTGCATCTACCCGATGTACGATTTTGCGCACTGCCTCGAGGACGCCTTCGAGGGGGTGACGCACTCGCTGTGCACGCTGGAATTCGAGAATAACCGCGAGCTCTACGATTGGCTCATCGTCGAGACCGAGGTCGAGGCGACGCCGCGCCAGATCGAATTTGCCCGGCTCAACCTCAACTACACCATCATGAGCAAGCGCAAGCTTCGGCGCCTGGTCGAAGAGGGCCAGGTCGGCGGCTGGGATGACCCGCGCATGCCGACCCTGGCCGGGCTTCGCCGCCGCGGCGTGCCCCCCGGAGCAATCCACCAATTCTGCGATATGATCGGTGTGGCGCGGGCCAATAGCGTCGTCGACATCCAGATGCTCGAATTCGCCATGCGCGACTACCTCAACACCCGCGCGCCGCGGGTGATGGGCGTGCTCGACCCGCTCAAGGTCGTGTTGACCAACTACCCCGAAGGCGAGACTGAGTGGCTCGAGGCGCAGTACTATCCGCACGACGTCCCCAAAGAGGGCTCGCGCGAGGTGCCGTTTTCGCGCGAGCTGTATATCGATCGGAGCGACTTCAAGGAAGACCCGCCCAAGGGTTTTTGGCGGCTGGCGCCGGGTAAGGAAGTCAGGCTGCGCTACGGCTACTTCATCACCTGCGAGGACGTCGTCAAAGACGACGACGGCAATATCGTCGAGATTCACTGCACCTACGACCCAGAGACCAAAGGCGGCGACGCGCCCGACGGACGCAATCCGAAAGGCACCATCCACTGGGTCGAGGCGGAGCACTCGCTGCCCACCGAGGTGCGCGTCTACGACCGGCTGTTCAATACCGATATGCCCGAGTCCGACCCGAACCGGGACTATGTCGACTACCTCAACCCGGAGTCGCTCCAGATTATCAGCCAAGCGCGCGTCGAGCCGAGCCTCGCAGACGACCCCAAGGACACGCGCTATCAATTCGAGCGCGAGGGCTATTATTGGCAGGACCCCGAGGACTCCTCGGCGGACGGCCTGGTATTCAATCGCATCGTCGCCCTTCGCGATACGTGGGCGAAGAAGCAGTCGAAGATGGAGCAGGAGCGCGAGAAGCTCGCCCGCGAGAAGGCCGAGCGCGAGGCGAAGAAGAAAAAGGAAGCCAAGGCTAAGAGCAAAGAAGACAAGAGCAAAGACAAGAAGCGGCCCAGCAAAAAGCCCGCCTCCTATAAGCGCGATCAGGCGCGCGAGGAGAACCCGGCGCTGGCCGCGCGCCTGGAGAATTATCAGGACGAGCTCGGCCTGCAATACGACGACGCAGACCTGCTCAGCGGTGAATTCGCGCTGGCCGAATTCTTCGAGGAGGTGCTCGACAGCTACGACAGCCCCCAGTCGGTGGCGGCCTGGATTGTCAATCAAATGCTCCCGGAGCTCAGCGAGCGCGACATCGAGTCGGTCGGCGAGGTCGATGTCTCCGCCCAGGACGTCGCGGCGTTGATCCGGGCGTTCGACGACGAGCGCATCACCAATCAGATCAGCCAGCGCGTCTTCGGTCTCATGCTCGAGACGGGCAAGGATCCCGAGTCTATCATCGAGGAGCAGGGGCTCGAGCGCATCACCGACACCGGCGAGCTCGGCGGGCTGGTCGACGAGATCTTGGCTGACAACGACGACGCCGTCGAGCGTTATCGCGCCGGCAAAAAGGCATTGCTCGGCTTCTTCATCGGCGAGGTCATGAAGGCATCCAAGGGCACCGCCGACCCCGAACTCGCCCGCGAGCTCCTCCAGGAGAGGCTCTCCGAAGACTAACCCGGCAACCCAACCGGAGCGACGCCGTCCCTGGCGTCGAAAACCAACCGGAGCGACGCCGTCCCTGGCGTCGAAAGCCAACCGGAGCGACGCCGTCCCTGGCGTCGAAAGCCAACCGGAGCGACGCCGTCCCTGGCGTCGAAAATCAACCGGAGCGACGCCGTCCCTGGCGTCGGTAGAAAACGCCCACGGGGCGCCGAGCCTGCCAAGAATCTTCACATTCTCGGCAGGCTCGGCGCCCCGTTTGTGTTTGGCTTCAATCATTGCAGCAACAAGGGATGATTTTTCGTGGTCCGTCCCCACTTTTATAGACTGGAGGCAGAGGAGAACTCCTCGGCTCTTCACCGGGGGTGAGTCGAAAAGCTACGAAAATTCAAAAACTTGAAGCGCCCGAAGGGGGCATTATGGCGAAGCCGATGCAGTTGGAGGATCTCTTCCCGCACATGGTCGACCTGCGGCGCACCATCCACCGCCACCCGGAGCTGGCCTTCGAGGAGGTCGAGACCGCCAAGACGATCATGGCCGAGCTCGACGATATCGGGGTTCCCTACAATTACGGGGGGGAGGGCAGCGCGGTGATCGGGCGACTCGACGTCGACGACGACCTGCCCACCGTGGGGCTTCGCGCCGAGATGGACGCGCTGCCCGGCGACGAGAATACCGGGCTTAATTTTAGCTCGAAGGTCGACGGCAAGATGCACGCCTGCGGCCACGACGCCCATATGGCGATGGTGTTGGGCGCGGCGCGCCAGCTAGAGCGCGAGCCCGCCGACGGCAACGTGGTCTTCGTCTTCCAGCCCGCCGAGGAGCGCGGCGGCGGGGCGCGGGTGGTGGTCGACTCGGGGGCGGTCGACGATCTGCAGGCGATCTTCGCCGGGCACGTCTCGCGCAAATATCGTGTCGGTGAAATCATGGTCGGCGACGGGATCATCACCGCCCAATCCGATCAGTTCTTGATCACGATCCATGGCCGGGGCGGCCACGGAGCCAGGCCACACGAGGCGATCGACGCGGTGGTCATCGCCGGCTCGATGATCAACACGGTGCAGACCATCGTCTCGCGTGAGTTGGACCCGGTCCATCCCTCGGTCATCACCATCGGACGTGTCGAGGCGGGGGTGGCGCCCAACGTGATCGCCGAGCGCGCCGTGCTCGAGGGGTCGATTCGCACCACGCACCCGGATATTCGCCAGCATATCCACGAGGGGCTCAAGCGCATGGCGTCGGCCTTCGCCGAGCTGCATAGCGCCAAGATCAAGGTCGATATTCGGTCGGGCTATCCGCCGGTGGTCAACACCCAGCGTGAGAGCGATATCGCCCGCACAGCGGCTGGAAACGTCGTCGGCGAGGAGTGCGTGCGCCATATGGAGCACCCGAGCATGGGATCGGAAGACTTCGCCTATTTTCTCCAGGAGATCCCCGGCGCCTACGTGCGCTTCGGCGCGCGTCCGTCAGGAGCCGAGCACATTCCACTTCACAGCTCGTCGTTTACCGTCGACGAGGAGGTGCTCAAGGTCGGCGCGGCTTTCTACGACGAAGTCGCACGTCAGGCGCTCATCGAGCTCGATAGGTGAATCATGCTCGAATTCCACGCCTCGAAGCCGCTGACGGTCGGTGTCGAACTCGAGTTTCAGCTTCTCAACGCACGTTCGCTGGAGCTCGCCGACGGCATCCAACCGTTGATGGAGTATTTTAGGGGAAACGACTGCATTAAGCCGGAGATGGTCCAGGAGACCGTCGAGGTCGCCTCACTGCCCTGCGACGATATCGCCGAGCTCGAAGCCCAACTGGTTGATCTGGTCTCCCGGGTGGCGGCCTGCGCCGAGCGGCTCAATTTGCGTTTATGTGGAGCGGGCACCCACCCGTTCACCACGCGCTTTGCCGCGATCACGCCCCGGCCGCGCTACCTCAAAATCTTGGACCGCGCCGCCTACCTCGCCAAGACGCGGGTGACCTACGCCACCCACGTGCATCTTGGCATGCCAGATCCGGACACGATGATTCGCGTCAACCGCGAGCTCGTCCCCTACCTGCCCATGCTGGTGGCGCTGTCGGCCAATTCACCGTTCTGGCACGGCTGCGAGACCGGCTACGCCTCCTATCGCCAGCGCGCGTTGGCCGCGGTGAGCAGCTACGGCATCCCGCCGAGCTTCGACGACTGGGAGCAATTT
>JBKGZI010000367.1:0-6041 GCA_046545675.1 Persicimonas sp. | reverse complement strand
AGTCCAAAAGTGGGGAGGGAGTGCAGTAGTGACCGACTGACGATGAACACACCCGGGTATTGAAGCCGGCTCTCGGCTACCGGCTACCGCCTACCGGGTTGTGTGTATCGTTCGTCACCAAGGGAATTTGAATTACATTTAACCTTGGCGCTGGATTGGCCCGAAACACATGAGGAGCAACCATGGCGACGGTCAAAGAGTACTGGAGTACCCTGAAGGGAACCTTCGAGGAATGGAAGGAGGACGAGGCTACCACCTGGGCGGCCTCGGTGGCGTTTTATGCGGTGATCTCGCTGGCGCCATTGGCGGTGCTGGCCGTGGTCATCGCCGGGCTGGTCTTCGGCGAGCAGGCCGCCCAGGGCCAGTTGGCCGCGCAGATGGAGGGCATGGTCGGCCCCGAGGGCGCCGAGGTCGTCCAGACGACCATCGCCAACGCCGATCAGCCCGGCAGCGGCCAGGGACTCTTGGCCACCATCGGCAGTATCGTCATTCTCTTTTTGGGCGCCAGCAAGGTCTTCGCCCAGCTTCAAAAGGCGCTCAACCGGATGTGGGACGTACGCGTGGACCCGGAGGCGGGCATCTCGACCAAGCTCAAAAAGCGGCTGGTCGGCTTCGGGATGGTGCTTCTGGTCGGCGTCTTCTTGCTGGCCGCCATCGCCGCAAGCACGGCGATCTCGTCGTTCGGTCAGGTCGCCGCCGAGATTCCCGGCGGCGCCACCGTCTGGTCGGTGGCCGAGCTTGCGCTGTCTGTGGCGCTGTTTACCGGCCTATTTGGCGCGCTCTTCAAATACGTACCCGACGTCGAGATCGAATGGTCCGACGTGTGGATCGGCGCGTTCGTCACCGCCGTTCTGTTCACGGTCGGCAAGTGGGCGTTGGGCTTATACTTCGCCTACGGAAGCGTCGGTTCTTCATACGGCGCGGCCGGCTCCCTGGTGGTGCTGCTGGTGTGGATCTACTACTCGGCGATGATCTTCTTCTTCGGCGCCGAGTACACCCAGGTCCACGCCCAGCGCCGTGGCCGGCGCCTCGAACCCACCGAAGAGGCCATCCGCGAGCCGGATAGCTTCGGCGGCGCCGAACCGGCTTGAACGGCGGTACTGCGGGCTTGGGGGACGGCGGGCCTGGGGCTCACGTGGGTGCTTCGATCTCGGAGACGATCGACTCGACGATCATCTCGGCCTGGTCCTTGTCGCCCTCGCCGGCCGAGCCGGCCAAGGCGACGCGGTGGGCGAAGCAGGGCACGAACAGCTCGCGCAGGTCGTCGGGTATGCAAAAATCTCGGCCGTCGATGAGCGCCCAGGCCCGCGCCAACCTGGCCAGCGCCAGCGCGCCGCGGGTGCTCACACCGATGCGCACGCGGCTGTCGCGGCGGGTTTGCTCGACGACCTTCATCAGGTAGTCGACCAGCGACTCGTCGAGGCGTACCGCCGCCGCGCGCTGCTGCAGCGCGCGGAACTCGTCGACCTCCAGCGCCGCCTCCAGCGTATGCACCGGCTCGTCCATGCGGCGGTCGAGCAAAATCTTGCGCTCGACGCTATGCGACGGATACCCGATGGACAGACGCATCAAAAACCGGTCGAGCTGGCTCTCGGGCAGCGGATAAGTGCCGTGGTGCTCGAGTGGATTCTGGGTGGCGATGACCAAAAACGGCTCGGGCAGGTCGTGGGTCTGGTTGTCCACGCTGACCTTGCCCTCGCTCATCGCCTCGAGCAGCGCCGACTGGGTGCGCGGCGTGGTCCGGTTGATCTCGTCGGCCAGCACCACCCCGGCAAATAGCGGGCCCTGCTTGAATTCGAACTCCCCGGTATCGGCCACGTAGACCGACACGCCGATGATATCGCTGGGCAGCAGATCGCTGGTGAATTGAATGCGCTGGAACGACAGCCCGATGCTCTGCGCCAACGCCAGCCCCAACGTGGTCTTTCCCACCCCCGGCACGTCCTCGAGCAACAGGTGCCCTCCGGCCAGCAGGCAGGCGACCGTCTGGCGCACCACGCGCGACTTTCCCTGAAACACCGTCTCGACGTTATCGCGCAGGTCTTTGAGACGCTCGGGCGAAACTTCGGGCGCGGGTCGTTTATTCTGGGCTTCGGCAGGCGTGGGCGCTTCGGCTGACATCGATGGGTCCTCGGGATCCATTAGACAACACTGGAGTCACCGGGAGTTTAGGGGCTTTCGGATATTTGGGGAAGCTTCGATGTGGGAGCGACGGCATCCCTGCCCTCCCCGCCCGTAGGGATGGGGAGGATCAAGGTGGGGAACGCGGAAGTAGCACCTCAGACCACTTCTTGATAAAACCAACACGCGCCTCGAAGTACGCCCCCCAAGCCCCAAGCCTCACAAACCCATGAAAGCCACCACGCTCGGGCCATTCCAGCTCATCACCCCGCTCGGCCGCGGCGGCATGGGCGAGGTCTGGCTCGCACGGCGCCGGCCGCACGGCGAGGAGGTCGCCGTCAAAGTCCTGACCAGCGAGGCGGCCCGAAACGAGCGCTACCGCCGGGGCTTCCGCCGCGAGGTCCAGGCGATGGCGCGC
Source organism: Persicimonas sp. (assembly GCA_046545675.1). GTDB lineage: Bacteria > Myxococcota_A > Bradymonadia > Bradymonadales > Bradymonadaceae > CAYLTX01. The sequence continues at coordinate 3,502 of JBKGZI010000367.1, read as the reverse complement.
CTCGATCACCCCCACATCGCCCTGATCATCGACCGCGGCGTCGTCGATGAACGAGCCAGCCGCGCCTCCGACGGCTACTTCGTGGCCGGCTCGCCATTTTTGGCCATGGAGTATATCGACGGCCCGACGCTCGGCGGATTATCCGGCCAACTCGACTGGCCCCAGTTGCGCCAGATCTTGCTCCAATTGCTCGACGCCCTCGCCCACGCCCACGCCCTCGACGTCGTCCACCGCGACCTCAAGCCGAGCAACGTGATGGTCGAGTCGAGCGCCGACAAGCTCTCGGTACGCCTGGTCGACTTCGGCATCTCCGCCGGTTTTGCCGACGAGCAGCCCGACCCGGCCGGCGATCGGACCACCGGAACGCCCAAATATATGGCTCCCGAGCAGATCCTCGGCAAACGCCGCGACCAGGGACCGTGGACCGACCTGTACGCGCTCGGATGCGTCGCCTGGAAGCTTAGCTGCGGCGAGGTGCCGTTTGCCGGCCCGAACGAGGACATCCTGCGCGCGCACCTCTCCGAGTCGCTCCCCGAATTTGCGCCGAAGATGGCGCTACCCGATGGATTCCGCGCCTGGTTGCAGCGTATGCTCGCCAAACACCCCGGCGACCGCTTTCGGCGGGCGGCCGACGCCGCGCATGCCCTGCTATCGCTGGGTCCGGCGCCAACGACGAATCCGGCAGCTTCGAGCGAGAAGTTGACCGCCGGCCCCGACGAGCCCACCGCGCAGCTCTATACGCTGGGTGTGTTGCCCGCCACGATCCCGGTCGAAACTGCCACCGAGATCACCCCGCGTTTCGACGACCAGGCGCTGTCCGACCGGGCCACGGATTCGCCATTGCAGCCACAACTCCCGCCGCTGCCCCCGAGCTGGCGCGTCGCCGAGCCTCGCCGCCGCGCCTCCCGAGCGGGCGCGGCCAGCCTCGGCATGTACGGGCTGCGCATCATCCCGGTGGTCGACCGCGACCCGGTGCGCGACGCGTTGTGGGAGCAACTCACCGAGGTCGTCGACCGCGGTGAGACGCGCGTGACGCTGCTGCGCGGGGAGACCGGCAGCGGCAAGACGCGGCTGGCCCGTTGGCTGGCCCGACGCGCCCACGAGATCGGCGCCGGCGACACCCTCGAGGCCAGCCACAGCCCGCTCGGCAGCCCCACCGACGGCCTCGTGCCCATGCTCGCCCGCCGGCTGGGCTGCGTCGGTCTCGCTCCAAAGGAGAGCTTCAAGCGAGTGCGCGAGCTCTACGAAAGGCTCGGCGCCCAGGGTCGCGAGGCGATTGTGGAGCCGGCTGCGGTGACGGAGCTTATCCATGAGCTTGGCAATAAACCCTCTGACCTCGACGGAACGGCCACCTACCAATTCAGCAGCGTCCAGGAGCGCTACGCCATCATCACCGGGCTCTTGCGCCGGCTCGCCGCTCTCCGCCCGCTGGTGATCGTGCTCGACGACGTCCAGTGGGGTCACGAGGCGCTCGGCTTCGTGCGCCACCTGCTCGACACCGACGCCGACGATGCGCTTCCGGCACAAGTGGTCGCCACCGTCCAGGAGACGTCCGTCGACGCCGACGCGCGGCTTTGCAGCCTGCTCGACGGCCTCGACAGCGACGCCCGCGTCGCCTCGCACACGCTCGGGGCGCTGGCCGAGGCCGACCAATCCGAGCTCGTCGAGCGGCTGCTGCGCCTCGATCCCGCGCTGGCCGCCGAGGTCGTCGCGCGCAGCGGCGGAAACCCGATGTTCGCCGTCGAGACCGTCGGCGATTGGATCATGCAGGATCTGCTCGAGCCCGGCCCCACCGGCTTCCGCCGGCGCGACGAGACCCCCGCTGACTTGCCCGACGACCTCAACCACCTGTGGCGCCGGCGCCTCGATCACTTCTTGGATGCATTCCTGGACACCTTGCCCGCCGAGGCCCGACCCGGCGCGCGCATGCGCCTCGAGATCGCCGCCGTGCTCGGTGGCGACGTTGCGCTCGAGGAGTGGACGGAGGTATGCCGGCGCGAAGCCGTCCCCCAAAACATCCCACAAGCCGAGCGCCTGCTCGACGCGCTCTTCGAGCACGGGCTCGCCCGGCGCACCGAAGGCGGCTGGTCGCTCACCAGCCAGGTCCTGGTCGACGTGCTCGAAGAGAGCGCGCGCAGCGAAGGCCGCTGGCGCGGCTACCACCAAAGCTGCGCCGAGACGCTCGAGGCGATGTACCCGGCACATACCCGCGGGCTGCAACGCCGCCTCGGCGAGCACTTCGCCGCGGCCGGCGAGGATGACCGCGCCTTCGAGGCGCTGCGCCTGGCCATCGAGCAAGCCCGCGACTTCGGCGACCATGACCAAGCCCGCGCGCTCGTCCAAAAGCGCGAGCGCCTCACCGAGGCCGCCGGCCTGAGCGCCGACGACCGCCGCCGCGTCCAAAACTGGCTGCTGCGCGAGAAGATCGACGTCCGAGACGGCGACTTCGACGTCGCCGCCGAGCGCGTCGCCCGCGCCCTCGAGGTGGCCACCCGCTGCGGCTACACCTACGAAGAGGGCTTCGCGCTGGTCGAAAAGGGCGTGCTGCTCTCCCACACCGGCGAGCGCGACGACAGCCTCGACTGCTACCGCCGCGCCACGGCCATCTTCGAGAAGCTCGGCCACCGCGACCGCCTGGCCCGCGCCCTCGGAGAGCTATCGGTCGGCTACCAGGCCAACGGCCAGCGCCAAGAGGCCGTCGCGGCGATGCTCCGCGCCGCCGAGCTCTTCGAACAAGACGCCAACCGCTCGATGCTCGCCCAATGCCAGGTCCACCTGGGCAACCTCTACGCCGCCCTGGGCGACTTCGACCAGGCCGACCACTACCTCGAGCGCGCCCTCGACATCACCCAAAAGACCGGCAACCAGCGCCTGCTTGGCGAGTGCTACTTTTATTGGGGCGAGGTCTACCGCCTCAAAGGCGAGCTCGAATCCGCCCGGCGCTGCTTCCTCAAGAGCGCCGCCATCTACGAGCCCATCGACCGCCACAACCCGTTCTTAGCCCGCCTGGGCGCCGCCATCGCCGAAGTCCAGCTCGAAAACTTCGCCCGCGCCGAGGCCCTCTTCGAGCGGCTGCTGCGCCACTTCACCCACACCGGCCAGACCCACTACACCTGCTTCGCCCTGGCCGGCCTGACCGCCTGCGCCGCCCACCGCCACGACTGGCCCGCCTGGGACCGCCACACCCACCACCTCGACGAACAACTCGACTCCGCCCGCGTCGTCGACCCCGCCCTGCTCACCCTCGCCGACGCCGCCGCCCGCCTCGCCACCCAAGCCGGCCAGCACCGCCGCGCCACCTTCGCCGCCGAACTCGCCGACGCCCAACGCGAGGCGCTGGGCGAGGGGTTATAGGCCGTTATCTCGCAACACCCCAACGACCCGAACGCCCCAAACACCCTAACCCAAATCGTAGTTTGGCCGCCTAAATAGAGAATGCCCCGATTTCTGCAGGATCTTCATCCCGCAACACCCCAACGGTCAGAAACATCCCCTATTTGCG
>JBKGZI010000366.1:0-6056 GCA_046545675.1 Persicimonas sp. | reverse complement strand
GGGCCCGTAGACCAGGTCGACCGGCGCGCCGTCGGAGAGCTTGAACTCCTCTTTGCGCACGCCGTATTTGTCGAGGATGGGCTGGAGGTAGTCTTTTTCCCACTCCTCTTTTGCCTGCTCGATCTCTTCTAGCAAGGCTTTGTGGTCTTGTGGTTTGTCGTCGCTCATTGCCTGAGACCCGTGGGAGTTCTTGGTTCTTGGTTCTTGGTTCTTGGTGTTGCTGGTCGTAGGGGGTGGAATCTAGATCTGTGTTTATCTGCCGAGGTCATCTGTGCAACCACTCTCATCGACCACGAGATCAAGAACCAAGAACCAAGAACAGTCCATAAGGCTGATGCTGACCGGAGCGGCGCTCAACCCCAACAACGCAAAAGAGTCACGATTCAATACTCACAAGCACGTCGCCGATTTCGACGGCGTCGCCGGCGGCGACGTGGATGGTGGAGACGGCGCCGGTGATGTGGGCTTTGAGGTCGTTTTCCATCTTCATGGCTTCCACGATGATCACGCAGTCGCCTTCTTCGACCTCGTCGCCTTCGGCGCAGCTCAGGGCGACGATCTTGCCGGCCATGGGGCTGACCAGGTCGGGGCCACCGGCGCCGCGCGCTCCCACGCCGGCGACGCGCATGCGCTTTTGGCGCGCGTTGAGCACGCTTAGCTTGTGGGTCTCGCCGCGAAGCTGCACGATCTGCTCGCCGCCTCGCTCGCGCACGTCGGTGTCGTAGCTGTGGCCGTCGAGCAGCATCTGCAGCCGGCCCGGCTGGGGGGCGTACGCGTCGACGACGTGCTCGGCGCCCTCGGGGGTCGTGATCCGATAGCGGCCGTCTTCGAGGGTCTGAACCTCGAATTCGCGCGCCTCGTCGGGCTCTCCATTGGTGATGAAATAAGATGGCATCGTTCAAAACCTCCTGAGGGCGCTGAATCGGCCGTATTGCTTCCAGCGCGAGCCGCTGTCTTCGGTCTTCTGGGGTCCTTCGCCGCCGCCGGCTGCCGCGGCCACGGCTTCGTCGCGCCGATGCACCGCCAAGACGGCGGCCAGCTCGGCGACGTCGCCGTATTGCGGCTGGGGGCGGTCGCGGCCGGCCATCATGTCGGGGACGAATTCGGTGTCGTAGCTGCCCTCGACGAAGTCCGGATGCGCCAGGACTTCCTGGTGGAAGGCGATATTGGTGACGATTCCCGAGACGGTGTACTCGCCCAGCGCGCGCCTCATGCGGCCGATGGCGTGCTGGCGATCCTCGCCCCACACGACCAGCTTCGAGATCATCGGGTCGTAGTGCACGGGCACGACAGCTCCCGAGTAGACGCCGGCGTCCTCGCGCACCCCGGGGCCGTCCGGCCCGCTCAGGTACGTGATCGGCCCGGGTGCGGGCATGAAGTTATTCTCGGGATCTTCGGCGTAGATGCGGCATTCGATGGCCGCGCCGCTTCGGCTGAGATCTTCTTGCTCGAAGGGCAGCTCTTCACCGGCGGCGATGCGCACCTGCCAGCGGACCAGGTCCATGCCCGTGATCATCTCGGTGATCGGGTGCTCGACCTGCAGGCGGGTGTTCATCTCCAGAAAATAGAAGTTCTGGTCGACGTCGAGCAAGAATTCGACGGTGCCCGCGCCCACATAATCGACGGCCTGGGCGGCCTTGACGGCCACCTCGCCCATCTTGCGGCGGGTCTCCTCTTCGAGGACCGGACAGGGGGTCTCCTCGATGATCTTCTGGTGACGCCTTTGCACGGAACAATCGCGCTCGAAGAGATGCACCACGTTTCCGTGGCCATCGGCGAGCACCTGAATCTCGACGTGCTTGGGGTTGACGACGTATTTCTCGACGAAGACATCGCCGTTTCCAAAGGAGCTCAGCGCCTCGCGACGCGCGCCCTCGAAGGAGGCCACGAAGTCCTCGGCGCGATCGACACGGCGCATGCCCTTGCCGCCACCGCCGGCCGACGCTTTGGCCAACACCGGAAAGCCCATCTCTTTGGCGAGTTCGAGGGCCTCTTCGGGGTCCTCGATGGCATCTTCGGTGCCCGGCACCAGCGGCACGCCGGCCTTCTCCATGAGCGTGCGAGCGCGGGTCTTCTCGCCCATCGCCTCGATGGCGTGAGGCTTGGGGCCGATAAAGACGACGCCTGCTTCATCGCAAGCGCGCGCAAATTCGGCGTTCTCGCTCAAAAAGCCGTAACCGGGATGGATCGCCTCGGCGCCGCTCTTTTCGACGACCTCGAGGATCTTGTCGATCCGCAGATAACTCTCGCTGCTCTCGGCGGGCCCGACGCAATAGGCCTCGTCGGCCAGGCGCACGTGCAGCGCCTCTCTGTCAGCCTCCGAGAACACCGCCACCGACGCGATGCCCATCTCTTTGAGAGAGCGCATCACCCTGACGGCGATCTCTCCCCGGTTGGCGACCAGTACTTTTTCGAACATGCTAGCTCCCTAAAAAATCGAAACTGCCACCGGCGGCGACGTTAGCAGAGTCGTCCTAGGGCGACAACCGGTGTTGGACATCCACGAGAATCATCCCGGAAACGCCTTCAGACATACCAGGTGCATGACGTAACGATCCGCATGGTTGAGTCACAATAACGTCACATCGAAAGGCCGACCGCAACAACCCTCGGAGCATAATTCGCGGCCACCCTCACTTCACGATCGTCTGGGCCGTCAAATCGGTTCGCAGGTACCCACTGACGTGGATCCCGTGCAGCGATAACCGGATGGACACTGCGGCTCCACATCATCGCCGAACCGGCAGTACTGTCGGTAATAAGCGGTGTCGCCTTGACTGCCGCCGCCTTGACCGCCGCCCCCGCCCCCGCGACCGGGTTGACTGCCTGCGCCAAGTTGAGCGAGACGATCTGGACCCATCGGATCAGGCCGAGAGCCCGTGGCATCGCTGGCGGGAGGTTTAGAGTCGTCTAACCCAGCTTTCTCGGAAAGCCCCGCAAGCGTCTGAGACGCGTGGTTATCGGCACTTGGAACCTTCATCACAGGTTCCTTCGGTTGACTTGTGTCACCCGAGCTCCCGCCACCTTTTTTGGCCTGAATGTACATTGGGTCCATGCAGCTGCCTAGCGGGGGCGGGAATGCTGGTCGGATCCTCGGGATAGATCTGAGTGCGCCAGCCGGGACTCCGGGGCCGCGGCGAGCATGTACGCAATACTGCCAGGTGCAGTGGACGACGCTTCGAGTCCTGAACTTTGGTCGTCAAATCTTTTCCTCTGACGCCCAGAGGACGTCAGTCCAAGATACTCTCCCAGAAAAAAAGCCGAAGCCCCACACGGGGCTCCGGCTCGATTGGTCGTTCGTTGGGCGAGGACGCGTCAGTCGTCCTGGCCCTTGAGCTTGTGGATGATCCGGCGCTTGGCATCGACGTCGACGTGTTCGCCGTCGAAGACGCCTTCGAGCTTCTCGGTGCGCTCGAACTTCTCGACCAAAAACATCTCGAGGTTGGCGAGCTTCGCGAGCGCTTCCTCGTTGGCCCCGAGGCCGAACTTCAACTCGTGCTCGTCGCTCTCATCGAGACCGTGGCGCATGCGCACGGCCTTCTCCTCTTCGGGAGTCAGGGCAGCCAGGTCGCCGGTGCCCTGCTCGGACTCCTCGGTGACGGTCGTGGTCCCAGTGCTCCGAAGCTCTTTTTTCTCGTCAGTCAATGTAGCTCCTCCACGGTATAAAATGCTGCGGCCAGCAGCTCATACACAAAAGGTGTCATCATTCAGTTTAATTACGGACAACAATTGTTGTCGTCGAACCCATCTGGAACGTTTATATGACGAGAGACCACGCCCCGCAAATTTTTGGCTGAGGTTTCTTGTCTCAGCCGCTGCTCATTACTTTCTTAACTATCTTGATACCAAACCATAGCACAATCGCAACCGCAACGCCCACGAAGAAGGCGCGCTGGTAGCGAGCGATCCACATCGCCAGCGAATCGATATTATAGCCGACCAGGTATCCGAGCGCCAAAATCGCCGCGTTCCACAGCGAGGCGCTGATCGCCGCGAAGACCAGAACCTTCCACAGCACCAATTTGGCCAGCCCGGCGCCGACGAAGAACACCGAGCGAAACGCCGGCACGAAGCGGTTGAGCGTCAGGTAGACCGCTCCGTGGCGTTCGAATTGGGCGATGAGCTTATCGAGCTTCGGGCGGATGTTGTCGCGATCGAGCTGGCGGTGCACCCACGTATCCTTCTGCTTATGCTCGGCGACCCAGGAGCCGACCCACCAGTTGAGCCCCGCCCCGAATAGGCTCCCCAGCGTGACCGCGCCGAAGACCGCCCAGAGCGGCCAGCCCGCCGTCGGGATGAGCACGGCGCCGGCCAATGTGACCGTATCTCCCGGAAAAGGCGGCACGATATATTCGATCATCGCGCTGAGCATCAGGATCAACAGCCCCCACCACACGGCCTGGCCGGATAAGTAGTCGAAAATTTGGTGGAGGTCGTACATCTCCATAAAGACGGCACCTGCAGGAATTCTGGCGTTTCAGACCGCTTGAAAGTTACTCAGCAAACGTGCGATTACAATGTGGTACGGCAGAGAGTCAGAAAGTAAGAGAGTAAGAGAGTAAGAGAGTAAGAAGAACAACGGCCATACCAAGCGCATCAGGTCGCCCGAGAGCAGTTGCAGTATCTAACTCTCTTACTTTCTCACTATCTTACTCTCTCATCTCGCAAAATCGTTTCTATCGTCCCGAGCGTTCAAGAATGACAGATATTACCAACGAGCTACTCGCCAAATATAGTGACCGTCTGGATACGCGCGCCTGTTCAATTGCGCGCGGGGCGATCGAAGATGGCTACACGCTGCTGGCCGAGCACCTCGACGAGGGTGTGTGGCTGGTGGCCGCCGATGTCAATACGTGGCGAGTCGCCGGGGAGCAAGTCGCCGCGATGCTCGATGAGGCCGGCCAGGCGTGGGAGCGCTTCGAGGTGCCCATGCCCGACGAGGGCGACCCGATCTGCAATGACGAGTTGGTCGGCGCCTACCAGACGGCCCTGGCCGAGGTCGACGCCGCAGCCGGCCTGGCGGTGGGCAGCGGCACCATCAACGACACCGTCAAGCTGGCCAGCCACAGAGCCGGCGTGCCGATGGCCGTCATCGGCACCGCGCCGAGCATGAACGGCTACAACTCGGCGATCGCCGCGGTGCTCTCCGACGGCGTCAAGACGACGACCTCGTGCACCGCGCCGCGGGTGGTCATCGCCGATCTGGACGTGATGGCCGAGGCGCCCTACCGCATGATCGCCAGCGGCCTGGGCGACTTGATGTCCAAGCCGGTCTCCAACTCCGACTGGCGGCTGTCGGCGCGCCTCAACGGCACCTTCCACTCCGCCGAGGCCATGGAGATCATCGAAGAGGGCGCCCGCAAGCTCGAGGGCGTCGCCGAGAAGCTGCCCGAGCGCGACCGCGAGGCGACCCGCGGGCTGCTCGAGAGCCTGATGCTGTCGGGCATCGCCATGAGCGTGGCCGGCTCGTCGAGCCCGGCCTCGGGCGGCGAGCACCTGATCAGCCACTTCATCGACATGGAGGCGTACGCCTTCGGCAAGCCTCACGATTTTCACGGCTGCCAGGTCGGCGTCGGCACGCTGACCACGGCGCTGCTGTACGAGAAGTTGCGCGAGATCGACCCGGCCGCCATCGATATCGACGCGCGCGTGGACGCGCTGCCGGCCTGGGACGATTACGAGGCGATGCTCCGCGAGCGATTCGGCACGCTCTTCGACGCGGTGGTCAAACACGCCCGGCCGGGCTACCCGAGCCCTGAAGAGCTTCGCGGGCGCCTGACAAAACTTGTCGATGAATGGGATCTGGTCATGGATGAGGTGCGCGCGACGCTTCGCAGCCGACAGTCGCTCGAGGACGAGCTGCGCTCGGCGAACTGCCCGGTGCGCTTTGCCGATCTGGGCGTCGAGCGCGAGCGCGCCCGGCGGGCGATCACGCACTCGAAAGACATCCGCAACCGCTATACGATCTTGCACCTGGCCTGGGAGCTCGGCACGCTCGAGGCTTGGGCCGACGAGGCGATCGACGCGCTGTACGCTTAACGGCAGAAAGTGAGAGA
>JBKGZI010000365.1:0-6101 GCA_046545675.1 Persicimonas sp. | reverse complement strand
ACGGGCCGGCGTCCACTTCCCCGCTACCGTCCACGGCGGCATCTTCGGCGTCCGACGTGGGTCCGGCGTCTTCGTCGGAGTGGGCGGCGTCGGACTCCGGATACTCCGGCGTGGATGTGCATCCCCAGATGAGAGAGAAGCCAAAAACCAGGATGATAAGACGAGCGACTAGAAATTTCATGACGAAGGTCTCCTACCGGATTCGCGAATTGTTGAGAAACGCATAAGCTCCTAAACCCGTTCTGGCTTGTTGATTGGCGCATCTTGACCACCGATTTCGCTCGACGATGCGCTGGGGCATCGCCTCGCTGCATCGGTGGCCAATCTGCATCCAATCACCTGCGCCATTTTTCGGGTTTAGCAACTTACGTATTCCCCAGTAGTGAAGCCAATTCAGTGGCCATAAATTATTCATGACGTGGTCCGAAGCGGAGCAAACGGGTGGTTTGGGGTCGCCTGTCCAGATTCGCGAGCCAATGCAGTTGACGCAGTTGAGCGACCAGGGCCGTGCAATTAGTGCAGGCATACGGTCGCTTGCGTGGCCACATGGCGCACGCAGGAACGGCGTCAAAGCATTGGGGAGACTGCGTCAGCCGTAGCTTTTTGGAGCTTTGGCCGACCTCCCCCAGTCATGACTGAGTCTATTGATGGAGCAACTTAGCAAGTTGCCGGATCCACTGCAATACACTTTAGGGCGTGGTCAGCGGATGGCGCCTGGCGGCAGCACGGCCTCGTGAAAACGAACGCGCAACCTCTTGATAAGCGCGTTTTCACGGCTCGGATACACACGATTGGTCAGCAAGATGGCGATCAGCCCCAGGTCGCGCTCGATCCAGAACGAGGTGCCCGTAAAACCGAGGTGGCCGACGGTGCGACCCGCCTGAAAGCCGCGCCCGGCGCTGCTGAGCTCACCGCTGGGCGTGTCCCAGCCGCCGAGGTGGTGGCCGTCGGCGCCGCGGGCTCGGTCGGACCAGCAAAATTGCAGGGTTTGTCGGCTGACGAGTCCGTCGGAGATGGCGCCGGCGTCGATCTGCCACAGATGGGTGCAGAACTCGAGCAGGTCGCCGGCGGTGCTGAACACGCCGGCGTGGCCGCTGGTGCCGCCGATGATATCGGTGTTCTCGTCGTGGACGGTGCCGACGACCACGCGCTCTCGAAGCGGGCAGTCCTCGGTGGCCGCGGCGTGGGTGATGGGCGGGTCGCCGGCCCAACGCGCGACGTAGCCGGTTTGCTGCATGTCGAGCGGCTCGAAGATGCGGGCTCGGGCGACCTCGTGCAGCGGCGCGTCGAAGACACGCTCGAGGATATTCGCCCACAGGATATAGCCCAGATCCGAGTAGGCGTGGCGAGTGCCCGGTTCGGCCTCCAGCGGGGTGGTCGCGATGCGCTCGAAGAGCTCGTCGCGCGTGGCCTGTGCGCGCTTGGGCGACGGGTCGACCGGATACTCGAGGTAGAATTTCTCCCAGGCCGGAAGCCCCGACGAATGATTGAGCAGGTCGAGGAGGGTGGCCTCGGCGCGCTTTTTGTCGCTCTTATTGTCGCCTCGGGCGCCTGTCAGCCAAGCCGGCAGATGCTCGGCGATGGGGTCGGACAGCGCGACGAGGCCGGCGTCGACCGCCTGCATCACCAGCGTGGCGACCACCAGCGGCTTGGTGAGGCTGGCGATGTCCATCGGCGTGTCGCGAGTCATGGGGGCGCCGCCTTCACCGAAGTGGGTGCAGCCGAGCGCCTCGTCGAGGAGCAGCTCACCGCCTTGCCAGACCGCCGCCTGGACCGCCGAGCAGGTCTTCGAATCGCCGATGTCATCGAGGCTGCCCGCGACGGCGCGTCGGAGGCTTTTGAGGGGCTTTTCGGGGTTCATGAGTCTCCTCGCTTGGCGTCCGAGACGGCGTCTCCGTCGAAGATCAACGCTCCAGCGTCGGCGTCGAGGGTCGCCTCGACGCCCATGGGCACGGCCACGTTGCGCGAGCCGTGGCCGCAGGGAAAGTCGGCGACGACCGGACAGCCAAACTCGGCGGCGAGGTCGGCCACGAAACCGTCGATGGCCTCATCCTCGACGTAGGCGCCGCCGCAGCCGGTGAAGTCGCCCAGCACGATGCCCGCCGGGCTGTGGGCCTTCTCGGAGAGCCTGAGCGTCGTAAAGAGGCGGTCGAGCCGGTAGTCCTCTTCGCCGACGTCCTCGAGCATCAAGATCGCGCCGTTGAGCTCGGGGCAGTGCGCCGAGGCGAGCATGCTGGCGACGATGCTGAGGTTGCCGCCCAGGACCGGCCCGCGGGCGCGCCCCGGTCGCACCGTGCGCAGCCCGTCGACAGCCGGGGAGCGCTCGCCGAACAGGGCGCCGCAAAGCTGAACGAGGCTGGTGTGCGGGTCGTCTTCGTGGAGGCCGAAGCTCTTGATGACCGGGCCGTGCAGGGTGGCGATGCCGGCCACGCCGGCCGCATAGAGGTGCAGGGCGGTGATGTCGCTAAATCCCACCAATAACTTGGGGTGCTCGCGCAGCGCGCCGAGGTCGAGCTCGGCGAGCAGCCGCATCGCGCCGTAGCCGCCGCGGCTGAAGATGATCGCGCTCACGTCGGGGCGCTCGAAGACGTCGTGGAGGGCGGCCAGACGCACCGCGTCGCCGCCGGCCAGATAACCCGCCTTCTGACCGCGGTCGTAGGTGGATTCGTGGACCCAGGGCTCGAGCCCCCAACTCGCGAGGGTGCGCAATCCTCCATCGAGCAGCGTCGGGGTCACGGGCCCGGACGGGCTAAGGACGGCGACCTTGTCACCGGGCTTGAGAGCGGGTGGATGAATCAGCGGTTCGGGCATCCGGCTTCTTCTTTGAGGCAGTATGGTTCGAGGCGTTTTTGTCGTGAGGGTTATATTTAATCAAAAGTGCTTCGCTCGTGCCGAATTTGGTGCCGATGGACACCTTGATCGGCAGGCGGTTCTCGTCGCGGCTGAGCCACAAAAATCCGGTCTTGTCACGCGGGGACTTCATCTTCAACAGCGGCTTTATCGTCGCGCCGTCGTCGTCTTTTTGACGCCTGGAGACCATCACCTCGCGCACGAAGCGGATCTTGAGGCCTTTGAACCAGCCCATCGGGGTGTACACGTCCTCTTTGCCCAAGACCTCGAGGTCGACCCGGCTGAGCTTCCAGCCATCGTAGACATAATAGGAGAGTTCGTCACCCACGGCGAGCTGGTCACGGGCGCGCAGGTGGTACATCCAACTGAGCATGTCGTGGGTGGTGTCGGGGATCGAATAATTGTAGCGGCTGCGGCGCTTCTCGCGCTTCTTCTCGACCTTGGCGTGGAAGTTGCCGTGCTTGTAGTTGACCTTGTAGGTGCGCGACTTGCCGCGCTCTTCGAAGAATTTTTCGGAGCGAAGCGGCCGGTGGTCCAACGGATCGACGAAGGTATGGGCGCGGTCATCGAGCGGGTAGATCTTCTCGAAGAATCCCACCGAGCGGGCGACTCCGGAAATCGGAACGTAGGCTTGATTGTTTGCCGTGCGTGCGCTGCCGGCGCGAACGCTGGCGCGCATCGCTTCGGCGCCGTTGAGCCGGATCGAGTAGAAGAACTCCTCGCCGGGCCAACGAAACGACTCGACTGCCGGTTTGGATGGCGTCGCTGCCTCAGAGCTCTCGTCGGCCGGCTCTTGGGTCGCCGGCTCCCGGGCCCCCGGATCCAGGCCTTCGGCATAAGACCAGCCCGATAGGAGGAGACTGACGGCAACGACAGCGAAGGTGGCGACGGCCAGCCGGGAGCCATGAGAGGCGCCCGGTGCGCCCGTGACGATGGAGTATGGAGATCGCACGGTCATGCCCCGGAGTAAGAGAGTCCACGGTTAGCTTCGATATATGTGACGAAGCTGATGACGTTTATGTTCAAATCAATAACACGACAGCAGCCAGTGCTGATTCCTTCTCGAGAAGAATCGCCCGCGAGTTACTGCTGGCCTGCACTTCGCGCGCTGGCCCAGCTATCCAGCTTATGATAGCTGACGTGGTCGTTTTGGCCGAGTCGGTAGTGATTCGAAGGAAAGCACCTGAACCCATGAATCAATCATTGCACGAACGCAGCTCTCATTTCGATGCGCTTCTCGAGCACCTCGAAGCCTTTGACGAGCCGAGTCGCGAGAGGCTCGCCGGGCTCTACTCGGCCAGCTCGTCCGAACCGGTCGATATTGCCCATCAATGGTGCAAGCGCCCGGAGGTCTTTCTCGAGGTCGTCGACCGCGAATTGAGCGAGTCGGACGCCTGGTGGGCCATCGATCGGCTGGCGCAGGAGCACGATCTGCCCGTCGAGATCGATTGGTTCGGTAAAAAAGAACGCCAAGAGCTGATCGAGCTGGGCTTGATGAAGCCCGAGCCCCAAGTCGTCGGCGCGCGCAAGCTCGACTGGGTGCCCGCGGCGGTCGCCGCGATCTTGGCGCCCCGGCTGTCGGGCACCCGCGCCACCGTGCCGGTGTTGGTCGGGCGCCTGCCGCGCGAGGAGATCGACGCCATCGCAGCCGAGCACGGCATCTCCACCGACGGCTCGCGCGTCGAGGTCGTGCTGCGCATCTCCGAGGCCTTCGCCGACCCGGAGTTCATCGACACGGTCGTGGCGCGCTTGCCCCACCCGGACTGGATCGGTGGGGCGATGATGACCCTCGAGCTGGGCGGGATCTGCTATTGGCGCGAGATCTTCGGCCAGGAGCTCGAGGACGCACCCAACGAGGACAACGTCGTGCCGCTGATGCGCTCCGAGGAGCGACACGAGCAGCGCGAGATCGCCGCGTTTCTGCTCGACTTGGGGGTGGTCTACCGCGTCGAGGAAGAAGGCGCCGGCTTCCCGCTCGTGGCCGTGCCCGAGGAGTTGTGGTTGGGGCTGTGGACGTTGGGGCAGGGCTGGCTGCTCGACTGGACGTCGCTGAGCTTCACCGATCTGGAGGACGTCGCCGTTCGCCAGTCGCGCGACGAGATCGGCTGGGACGCCCAGGCCGTCTGCAAGTGGCTGGTCTGCGAGGCGCAGGCCGAGAACCTGTGGCTGGACGGTGGTGAGATCTCGGTGCCGTCCCTCGACCGGCTCGACGACCTCGCCGCCGGCCTCGACATCGACTGGGACGCAGTCTTGGGGCTCGCCGACGACCTGCATCTCTTCAAAAATGACGGCGGCGTCTATCATATGACCGAGCACGCCGGCGAGCTGCTCGACCTGTCGCGCCAGGCGTTCGTGCGCGAGGTGCTCTCCGGCTGGGCGGTGGGCATCATCGGCTCGGCCGCCGACCCGCACCTGCCGCTGGCCGTCGGCCTCGACGAGCAGTGGCGCGAGCACCTCGTCGAGCTCTTCGACGCCCAACACGAGGGGCTATCTCCCTGGATGGAGTACGAGGGCATCGAGCATATGGAGACCGGGGCGGGGTGTCTGCGCGAGATCACCGAGGGCGACGAGGAGTTCATGCTCCTCGAGCTTGGGCTGACCAACACCTTTATGTGCATCTCGAAGGTCCACTGGCTCGATCTGCTCAGCCTGCTCGATGCCGATACCTGGTATTCGGTGGGCGGGCTGCGCGAGCTCTTGCAGATGGTCACCTCTTACGGGCTCTTCAGCCAGATCGGCCACATCGTGCAGGACCCGCAGTCCAATTATTATTTCCCGGTCCAGCGCCCCAGCTTCCTGACGCTGCCCAACCACACCGACGCCTTCGGCGATTGGCTGCTCGACGTCATTACCGCGCTGCTCGAGCCGTTGGGGCTGGCCGAACTCTCCGAAGACGGCGAGCGCGTCTGGCTCGACACTCGCCGGCTGCGCATCCCGACCCCACCCGAGTGGCCCGACCAACCCCGCGTCCACCTCGTCCGCGAGGTCCTCGGCGAGCCCGAATTCGACTTCGACATGCCCGACTTCCAGAGCCCCTCGCTGCACTCCGTCCCCGAACACGACGACGAAGACCTCGTCTCGGTCGACCTGCCGCTCACGGCCCTCCTACAGGCATGCGAAGGCCGCGAGATCGTCGGGTTTGATGGCAAGATGTTGAGATTGGCGTAATGGAGCTGTTATTGGACTGACACCGTCTCGGCTTTTCATCATACATATCTCGATGATTAACGCGCTGTTGCATTTCAAGGCGC
>JBKGZI010000364.1:0-6101 GCA_046545675.1 Persicimonas sp. | reverse complement strand
CATCGAGTGTCTCGAGCTTCTCGTTATCCACAAGACTTACGCGCTTGTACTTAATCCATCCACCCATGCAAAAACCGCAACGGCACGATCACCTGACCAAAGAGCTCCGCGTCGATCTGATGGAGGTTGTCGAGGTCCGGGCCGCGGGCGCCGACGTCGAGGATCAGCCAAGAGGCGAGCTCGCTGCGAAGCCCCAGCGAGACGGCGGCGTCGAGCTCGATCCCGGGAGTATTCGGGGCATCCTCGAGTTCGAATTCCGGCATATAATACCCCTCGAGCATCAACCGGAATCGCTCCTGGGGGCTGACTTCGATGCCGGCGAACGGTCGAATGCGCTCGCCCCAATCCCTCTCCTCATCGAGCGCCCAGGTCCCATCCGGGCCGCGGGCCTCCAGGGCGATCTCGCCGTCCCATTTTGCAGCTCCCAAGGTCAGCGAGACGCGGGGGCCGAGGCTCTTGGTGAACGCGACGGTGAGTTCGCTGAGGTGGGTCTCCCGGCCGAGGTGGTGGACGGTAAACGATTTGCGAAGGCCGATTGCAAGGCCGGGCTGGTCCGACCACAAGTGCCCCTCGTTGGCTCCGATACGGGCGACCACCAGCGGATAGCCGTTGAAGTAACGGGCCCGGCCCTCGCCGGGCCGCTCGAAGCGCACAAACGGGGTCGACACGATCCCTGCCTCGGCGAAACCACCCAGGCCGACGCGGGCCCCGCCGATGAAGCTCTCGCTGGTATCGAAGCCGGCGCGTGGATAGATCACTCCCGACGGGATGATACGCCCGGTGGGGGCGGTAAATACGATCGGGTCGCCCACCTCCACCGGCGCCTCTTGCGCTTCGGGTGGCTCATCGGCACCGGCCGGCGCCGGCCGCCACAGCGACATCACCAAGACGACGCCAATGCACGCCATATTTCGGATCGCTGCACCCATGGGCTGGAATGTAGCCACTGCTGCCGATTCGCTAAGGGCGATCGGTGTTGGCTCGTATTGTGCAGCTATTCGGTCTGGAAGCCGCCCCGATCTCTTCTGATCACTTGGTCATGTTCGTGGTCCGTATCTGAGCGAGGCCCGGGCAATGAGCGCGACAGGCCATTCTGAGAGCGATGCCGTGGTGCATCATCGAAGCATGACGCCGAAGGGATCGTTGTTCGGGACCGCTCCAGGGCGGGCTTATCGGACCGGGCCAAGTCGTCTGATGGATGAATCCGGCGGCGCGCATCGTTGTAATTTGCAGACGGGTTCTTGCATTTTGCAAGACATCTCCTCCAACCGGGACCCTGATGGAGAGACCATTCAAGAAGCTATCCGCCAACAGCGCCATCGCGATGGTGGCCACGATACTTGCGATGTTGCTCGGCGCCGAATTTTTCATCATTCGGCACCTGATCAGCCGCGACCGCACCGAAATCGAGCGCAGCTTCGGCCAAGATCGGCGTGAGCAGTTGAGTCACGCCGTCGAGCGGGTCGAGTCCGAGATGGGCGACATCATCGACGACCTGTTCTTCGCCCGGCACTTAGCCGGTGAAGACGATCCGGCCGAGGAGCGCGAAGCGCGCCTGGCCGCGCTCGTCGGCAGCATCGAGCCCTACCGATCGGTGAGTGTCTGGCGGGCCGATGGCCAAAGGGTCCTCGAGATCAACAACCAACGAGACGACGCGCCGGAGTCGGAGTCGGTCGACCGGGCGATCTTGGACACCGCCGACCGGGCCATGGAGGCCGGCCTCGACGAGGTGGTCATCTCCGGGCCCTCCAGCGAGTTCGACAGCGTCCTCGAGCACCACACGCTGCGCGTGGTCGCCACCGCCGTCGAGCTTCCGGGCTCGTCGGAATTGGGCGCGGTGACGATGGTGGTCAACACCGATGATCTATTCTCACCGCTCGAGCTGGTCTCCAGCGACGCGCAGTCCTCGCTGCTGGTCATCGCCGATGACGGGACCATCGAACCGCCCACCGGCAGCCGCGTCGAAGACGCGATGGTCGACGGCACGCTGCCGCCGATCCAGGAATTGATCGAGCGTATGGAGCAGGGCGGTGTCGGGTCGGTGCGCATCGACGGCGAGGTCATCGAGAGGCTTGGCTTCGAGGACAGCGGAGCGTTGGGCGCCTACGCGCCGATCCGCGCGGCCGACCGGACCCGCTGGAGGGTCGCCACGTTGAGCTCGATGTCGGTGCTCAAGGAGCGCGAGCAGAAGACCGTCGGTCGCCTGACGATCGTCTCGGGGGCCATTGGTCTGCTGCTGCTCGGCTTTGGCGGCTATGTCGTCGTCTCGATCCGCCGGCGCACCGCGCTGACCGAGCGGCTCCGTGTCGCCCACGAGATCGCCCACCTCAACGAGAAGGCTGACAAGATCTTGGAGAGCATCCCCATCGGCGTCTTGCTGGTCTCCGAGGACCGGCGCGCCACCGGCTTCAACCAGGCCGTGTCGGATTGGCTCCCCGGGGCCGAGCCGGGCAAGTCCCTCGCCGAGCTATTCGCTCAGGCGTCTCCGAAGGATGTGGCGCGTCTCGAGACGGTCATCGATGACGCCTGCGCCGCGGAGGTGACCCGCGAATTTGTCGACGAGCATAGCAGCCTCTTTGGCGACGACGGCCAATACCGCATCCACGTGGTGCCCCTGGAGCCCTCCGAGCCCGAAGAACGCGCGTTGGTGGTCATCGACGACTTCAGCGAATTGCACGCCCTGGAGATGCAGCTTCTTCGCGCCGAGAAGCTCGCCACCGTCGGGATTTTGGCCGCGGGCATCGCCCACGAAGTCGGCACGCCGCTGGGGGTTGTCCGCGGGCGCGCCGAGTACCTGCAGTACAAGCTCGATGACGACGATCCCGCCGCCGACAGCTTGCAGATCATCGTCGATCAGATCGACCGCGTCAGCCGGGTCATCCGCGGCCTGCTGGACTTCTCACGCGAGGCCCCCCCGACCGCCGGCGCGGTCGACGTTGGACGGGTCGCACATCAGGTCGCCGAGCTGCTGCGCTACGAGTTCGAGCGCAACGAGATCTGCCTCGACGTCGACATCGCCGAGGACATGCCGAAGTTGGCGGCCGACGCCGACTCGCTCCAGCAGGTGCTCATCAATCTCTTGGTCAACGCCCTGGATGCCTCCGAGCCGGGCGACCATATCGGCCTGTCCGCCTCTTATGAGCCCGACGATGAGGTGATCATCGTGGTCGAGGACACCGGCTGCGGCATCCCCGAAGACCGCATCCACCAGGTCTTCGATCCGTTCTTTACGACCAAAAAGCGCGGCCAGGGCACCGGCCTGGGGCTGCCGATGGTCGCCAAGATCGTGCGCAATCACGGCGGCCAGGTCGACTTGGACAGCGAGGAGGGACGCGGCACCACATTTACGCTTCGGTGGCCGACGTCGCCCAAAGAAGTCAATACTACCCAATCAGAGGACCGACACGATGAGCTCACAGAAGTCTAAGGGTCATATTTTGGTCGTCGACGACCACCACGAGATGGTCGAGTTGCTCGCCGCCAAGCTCGGCGATGAGGGCTTCGAGGTCGACGTGGCTACAGGCGGCCGGCGAGCCGTCGAGATCGTCCGAGACGGCCTGCCCGATGTCGTCGTCACGGATCTTCGCATGGAGGCGGTCGACGGCATGGACGTGCTCGAGCAGGTCCATGCCATCGACCCGCTCGTCCCGGTGATCATCATGACCGCCTTCGGCGCGGTCGATTCGGCCATCGAGGCGATGAAGCGCGGCGCGTTCCATTATATCCCCAAGCCGTTCAAGCTCGACGAGCTGCTGGTATACGTCGAGCGGGCGATCGAGGACGTGCACGTCAAGAGCGAGAATAGGGCGCTGCGGCGCATGGCCCTGGACCGATCGAGCCTCGACGAGATGATCGGGATGAGCGAGCCGATGCAGGCGCTGCGCCAGTGCATCGAGCGAGTCTGCGCCACCGATGTGCCCGTGCTCATCCGCGGGGAGAGTGGCACCGGCAAGGAGTTGGTCGCTCGCGCGCTGCATTTTATGGGGGCACGCTCGGCCCACCCTTTTGTCCCCATCAACTGCACGGTGTTGCCCGAGGAGCTGCTCGAGAGCGAGCTCTTCGGCCACGCCGCCGGCTCGTTTACCGGGGCGAACGCCTCCAGAAAGGGGCTGTTCGTCGAAGCCGACGGCGGCACGCTGCTGCTCGACGAGATCGGTGATATGCCCACGAATCTACAGGCCAAGCTGCTGCGCGTGCTCGAGGACAGCGAGGTGCGCCCGGTGGGCAGCGACACGCGCCGGCACGTCGACGTGCGTATCTTGGCCGCCACCCACCAGGATCTCGAGCAAAAGGTCGAGCGCGGTGAGTTTCGCCAGGACCTCTTCTACCGGCTCAACGTCATCCCGATCGACGTGCCTCCGCTCAGGCGTCGAGTCGGCGACCTCCCGTTGCTGGTCAGCCACTTCGTCGAACAGGCCCGCCGAGAACACCCCGAGGCGATCGTCGAGCGCTTCGACGACGACGCGCTCGCCATGCTCGAGGATCACCCTTGGCCGGGCAACGTGCGTCAACTCGAGAACGTGGTCAAGCGCCTGGTCATCCTCGGCGATCAGCCCCGCGTCGGCCTCGACGGCCTCGGCGAGCATACCGGCTTTGACCCGTCAGCCGTTTCCTTCGCGCTCGATGCCCCGGGAGGCTCGATGAGGTCGCTTCGCGAGTTGACCGACGACTATATCGACTGGGTCGTCGACCAATGCGACGGCAATAAGACCCGCGCGGCCGAGGTCCTCGATATCGATCCGTCGACGATCTATCGGCGCGAGAAGAGCCGCGACGCGTGAGCTGTACCTTCCGAGCCGGTGCATCTTGCAAGATCCCATGCGAATTGCATGACCGCCCGCTCGGCCGGGGCACCTACAGCAGCCGTGCAGGCAGATCTGAGGGCTGGCATGGGGCATGCAACTTAGGTTGGGCGAAAAGAAGCGCCCATTGTAGCGGCGCGTTCGAATCCCTGCTGACGCAAAGGAGATACCCTATGGAGTCCCGCAACCAGTTACGACAAAAGAAGCTGCGTGAGATGCCCGACAAACTCATCCCGTCGATCGATCTCGATCCGCCCGAGATCCTGGTCGCCGAAGATGACCGGGAGATGCGCCAATTTATGGCAATGGCGCTGGCCGATTGCGGCTACCGCGTCTGCGAGGCCCGCGACGGGATCGAGGCGCTCGAGGCTCTCGAGAGACGCGAGGGCGACGCCCCCTTCGATGCGCTGATCGTCGATATGTGGATGCCCGGCCTGACCGGCCTGGACATCATGGACACCCTGCGCTCCAAGGATTGGAGCACGCCGGTGGTGTTCGTCTCCGGCTTCGTCACCGGCCGCGTCCACGAGGAAGCCGAGCGTCTGGGCGCCTTCGAGGTCCTGCCCAAGCCCTTCCGGCTCAGCGAATTGGTCGACACCGTCGAGAAGGCAGCCGCGCCGGTCTGGCGCTAACTGCGCTCGGTTTTACGTGTCCAGAAATGCGAGCATCTTTTCGACCACCGCCTCCGGCGCCTCGCGGTGCACGAAGTGGCCGGCCCCGGGCACGACGAGTAGTTCCCACTTCCCTTCGTGGTAACGCTCCGAGCGACGAAAGTCGTCTACCCCCACGGGCCCGGAATCGCCGGTGATCGCCAGCGTCGGCGCTTGGCCGGGCGTGCGCAGCAGTTTTTTGAGCGCGCGTCCGGCCTCGCCGCGCTGGTCGCCCATAAAGCTGCGGTAGTAGTCGATCGCCGCGCCCGCGGCCTCCCGGTCCTCGAAGCAGCGGCGTATCGGGGCGAGGTCAGCGTCGTCAAACGACCAATTCGGCGACCACCTCCGCCACAGCTTGCTCACACCTTTACAGTTGCCGCGCGTCAGCCAGCGGACCGACGGGCCACGCAGTTGAAATAGGAGAAAATGGCGCATCGACCACGCCGTGCTCAGGCTCGGACGCAGCGCGCCGGGATGCGGAATGTCGATGGCGA
The DNA here is from genome assembly GCA_046545675.1 of Persicimonas sp. Taxonomy (GTDB): domain Bacteria; phylum Myxococcota_A; class Bradymonadia; order Bradymonadales; family Bradymonadaceae; genus CAYLTX01. The sequence continues at coordinate 155 of JBKGZI010000364.1, read as the reverse complement.
CCACCGCGCGAAAGCGCTCCGGGGCCTCCAGCGCGGCCAACTGACTGGCATGACTCGGCCTGTGAGCGCAACTATCGACGCATGCAGTGGACTGACACCATCTCGGCTTTTCATCATACACATCTTTCGGGCTGGCTGGTTGTTGCCGTTTAAGG
>JBKGZI010000363.1:0-6114 GCA_046545675.1 Persicimonas sp. | reverse complement strand
CGCGCGCCGCTGACGCTGAAGATCGAGGTCGAGGTCACCGACTTCGACCAACTCGAGGAGGCGCTCGACGCCGGCGCCGACGTCGTCATGCTCGACAATATGGCCACCGACCAGATGCGCGAGGCCGTCCGGAGGGTCCGCGAGCATTCGGGCGATCGGGTCGCCGTGGAGGCCAGCGGTAATATTACCGTGGAGCGTTTGCCGGAGTTGGCCGATCTGGGCTTGGATTATATTTCGAGTGGGGCGCTCACCCATTCGATCGAGGCTGCGGATATTTCGATGAAGTTTTAGAGTCAGGGGTTCAGGGGTCCGGGGGTCCAGGGGTCCAGGAACGTCACTCTTAACGTCAAAACCCTTTGTTTCTCATAAGAATCTCACCTCGCCCGCCTCGACATGCTCGATGTCGCCGTCGACCTCGACCTTCAATCCTCCCTTTTCGTCGATGCCGCGGGCGACGCCTTCGATCCAATCGCCATTTAGCAGGACCTTGACCTTTTTGCCGTCGGTGCGGTCGAAGGCGCGTAGCTCGTCGAGGAAGGCGGGGTAGCCGCTTTCGGCGTAGCGGTCGGCGTAGTCGACGACGACGTCGCGAATGGCCGGTAGCAGTCGCAGGCGGTCGAAGACGTGGCCGGCCTCCATCTGCAGGCTGGTCATGATGTCGGCCAGCTCGTCGGGGACCTGGTCGGCCTCGACGTTGACGTTGAGGCCGACGCCGACGACGACGATCTCGAGGCCGTCGGCGCCGGTGCGCGCCTCGGAGAGGATGCCGCCGGCCTTCTTCGAGCCGATATACAGGTCGTTGGGCCATTTTACCCACAAGTCCACGCCCGTCAGATGACGCAGCCTGTTGCAGATGCCGGCGCCGGCCGCCAGGGTCAGCCCGGAGGCGCGTGCGGGCTCAATGTCGGGTTTGAGCAGCACCGACATATAGAGGTTGGCGTGCTCGGGGGAGAACCACTCGCGGCGCTTGCCGCCGACCTCGCGCCGGCCGCGGCCGGCCGTTTGCTGATCGGCGGCCCAGCAGGCGCCGTGGATGGCGGCCTCGGGCGGCGCCGCCAGGGCGAGATCGTTGGTGGAGGTGGTCTCGGTGTGAAATAGGATGGGGGGGGAGTCAGACATGAGGCCTCGGTGGGCTCGAGTTTTTGGGATGCGCCTGTGCAAGAATGCTCGATCTTGTGCCTATATTTACTCACGATGCATCAAATACCCAAGGAGGTCGAGGTGATGGACGTCATAGTCGTGGGTGCAGGGCCGGCGGGGTTGGCGGCGAGTGCGGCGTTGTCGCGGCGTGGGCTGTCGGTGATCAGTCTGGCGCCCGAGCACCCTTCGCCGTGGCCGAATAGTTATGGTCTGTGGGAGGACGAGCTCGAGGGTTTGGGTTTCGAGGACTGCTATGAGTGCCGGTGGAAGACGCCGGTGGTCTATACGGCGGGTGGCGCTCGTACCGAGCTCGACAGGGTGTACCTGCGACTGGATAACGACAAGTTGCGCACGCGCCTGTTGGATCGGTGCGAGCAGAACGACGTGCGTTTCGTCGAGGGGTTCGCCGAGGCGATCGGGCACGACGAGACCGGCGCGACGCTCATCGACCGAGAGGGCGGCGAGCACCGCGCGAGGCTGGTGATCGAGGCGACCGGCCACCGGCCCAAATTCGTCGAGCGCGAGGCCGGCTCGGTGAGCGCCTCGCAGGTCGCCTATGGGTTTGTGGGGGAGTTCGACGGCAGTCCTATTCGTCATGACGATGGTCACGACGAACTCGTGCTGATGGATTTTCGCCAGGACTATGCTGGCGAGAAGCTGCGCGAGAGCCCGGCGCCGTCGTTCCTGTACGCGATGGAGCTGGGCGACGATCGCTACTTCGTCGAGGAGACATCCCTGGCCCATCGGCCCGCCCTGAGCTTCGATATCCTCGAGGACCGGCTCGCCGGGCGGCTGCGCTCGCGGGGCGCGCCGGTGATGAGCGTCGAAGAGGTCGAGCGCTGCCTGATCCCGATGGACAGCCCGATGCCGCGACTCGACCAGCGGGTGGTCGGCTTCGGCGCGGCGGCGAGCATGGTCCATCCGGCCACCGGCTACCAGATGGGCGCGATGCTGCGCACCGCTCCGAAGTTGGCCGAGGCGGTCGCCGATCTGATAGGCGCCGACGGGATCAAACTGATAGATATCTCCCGGCAGGCCTGGCGGGCGATCTGGCCCGAGGACAAGATCCGCGCCCGCAAGCTATGGCTGCTCGGTCTGGAGAGTTTGCTCGACCTCGACGCACGTCAGACGAGCGATTTTTTCGAGGTGTTCTTCTCGCTGCCCGATGCGCAGTGGCAGGGCTATATGTCCGGCACACTCGGGCCGCACGAGCTGGCGCGGGTGATGTGGAGTTTATTTTCGCATATGCCGATGTCCTTGCAGGTGGCGTTGGGCAAGACGGCGCTGGGGCGGGAGGGTTGGGAGGTGTTGAAGGCGCTGAGGGGCTGAGGCTTTCTTGGCATCACGCGGACGGCCCCTCCGCCTTCGCGTTGCTCAGGCACCTCCCCTCGGCTGGACGCCGTGGGGAGGAGTATCGCCGCACGATCGCGCAGTGGTTGCTTTTCGTCGAACGGCACAAGCGGTGCATTACGCAGGAATACTCCTCCCCAGCGCCTTTGCGCTGGGGAGGTGGTTGAGCGTAGCGAAACCGGAGGGGCCACCACAACAAGCAAGGAATTTCATGCCAGCAACATCAAAAACCACAACAACACTCAAAGGAACCACCATCGCTCTCACCATCATCGGCGCCTGGCTCGCCAGCCTCACCGCGCTGCTGACCGTGGAGCTATCCGGCTGGCTGGTTGTACCGGCGGTTGTCGTGCAGACCTTTTTGTATACCGGATTGTTCATCACTGCCCACGACGCCATGCACGGGACGGTGGCGCCGGCAAATAGGCGGTTCAACGATCTGGTGGGCACGGTCGCCGTGCGGCTATATGCGCTCTTTTCGTATGCGAAGCTTCGCGAGAAGCATTGGGAGCATCACGACCATCCGGCTAGCGAGGACGATCCGGATTACCACGACGGGGAGCACGCGGGGTTTTGGGGCTGGTACGCGAATTTTCTGAGTAATTACGTGGGGCTGTGGCAGATCGTCGGTATGGCGGTGGCCTATAACGTGCTGCACCACGTGCTGGGCGTCAGCCTGATGCGGCTGAACGTGTTCTGGGTGTTGCCGGCGCTGTTGAGCACCTTGCAGCTCTTTTATTTCGGGACGTACCTGCCCCACCGCGAGGGCGAGGAGGGCTACGCCGACGAGCACCGCACCACGAGCAACGCGTATCCGGTGTGGCTGTCATTTTTGACCTGTTACCACTTTGGATACCACTGGGAGCATCACGAAAACCCCGGCGTGGCGTGGTGGCGGCTGCCGAAGGTGCGCCGCGAACGATCGGTGTAACTGGTGTGGGGTGGGTTGCATCTAAGCGGGTGAGTGGTTTTTGAGGGGGCCACGGAAAGCAAATGAGTTCAAACGAGAAAACTATGACCAACAAAGCGATCGTCATCGGAAGTGGTTTCGGCGGACTGTCTGCGGCTATTCGGCTGCGGGCGATGGGCTATGAGGTCAGCGTGCTCGAGGCGCGCGACCAGGCCGGCGGGCGCGCGGCGGTGTTCGAGCGCGACGGCTATACCTTCGACGCCGGGCCGACGGTGATCACCGCGCCGTATCTATTCGACGAGCTCTTCGAGCTGGTCGGCCGGCGCCGAGAGGATTATTTCCAGCTCGACCCGGTCGACCCGTTTTATCGGGTGACGTTTCCCGACGGCAGCCATTTCGATTATTCGGGCGACGAAGAACGGCTGCTCGCCCAGATCGAGCAGTTCAACCCGCGCGACGTCGACGGCTATAAGCGGCTGTTCGAACACACTCAAAAAATCTTCGAGATCGGCTACGAGGAGCTGGCCGACGTGCCCTTCGATCGGATCACCGACATGCTAAAGGTGGCGCCGGATATGATCCGGCTGCAGAATTACCGCTCGGTCTACGGCCTGGTGGCCAGATATATCGCCGACGAGCGGCTCCGGCAGGTCTTTACCTTCCAGCCGCTTTTGGTCGGCGGCAATCCGTTCAACGTGACCTCGATCTACCTGCTCATTCACGCCCTCGAGCGCAAGTGGGGCGTGCATTTCGCCCGCGGCGGGACCACCTCGATCGTGGCCGGGATGGTCGAGCTGCTCGAGGATATCGGGGGGGATCTGCGGCTGAATACGCCAGTCGACGAGATCGAGGTCGAAAACGGTCGCGCCGTCGCCGTACGCACCGAAAATGGCGAGCGCGTCGAGTGCGACGTGGTGGTCAGCAACGCCGATCCCTCGACGGTCTATAAGCGGATGCTCGATCCGAGCTGCCGGCGAAAATACACCGACAAGAAGGTCGACCGCGTCAAGCAGTCGATGGGGCTGTTCGTGGGCTACTTCGGCACCGACAAGAAGTATCCCGATATCGAGCACCACACGATCGTGCTCGGCCCGCGCTACGAGGCGTTGCTCGACGATATCTTCAACCGCAAGGTGCTCGCCGAGGACTTCTCGCTATATCTACACCGGCCCACGTGCACCGATCCGTCGCTGGCTCCGGAAGGCCACGACGCGTTTTATGTGCTCTCGCCGGTGCCCAACAATAATAGCGGCATCGACTGGAGCGAGCAGGCCGAGCCGTATTTCGACCGGATCATCGATCACCTCGAGCAGCGTCACATGCCCGGGCTTCGCGAGCATATGACGGTCCGGTTCTCGGTGACGCCCGACTACTTCGAGCACGAGCTGCGCTCGGAGGCCGGCGCCGGTTTCGGACCCGAGCCCAGGCTGAGCCAGTCGGCGTGGTTCCGCTATCACAACCGCAGCAAAGACGTGGACGGGTTGTATTTCGTGGGTGCGGGGGTCCACCCCGGCGCCGGAGTGCCGGGGGTGATCTCCTCGGCGAAGGTGCTCGAGAGAGTTGTGCCAAAGCTGGCCTCGCGGCCCGATGTTATCGCGGCGGGTTCCAGCAAGAGAGCGAGTGCATGAGTGGTGTGGATACGAGTCGTACGGAAATGGTAGTGGCCAGCCGGCAGGTGCTGGCCAAGAATTCCCGGTCATTTAGCTGGTCGGCGTGGTTTTTGCCGGCGTCGCGCCGGGACGACGCGGCGGTGGTCTACGCGCTGTGTCGGTTGATCGATGATGTGGCCGACGAGACGGTCGGCCAGGAGAAGGCGCGCGCCGAGCTCGGCGAGCTTCGCCGCGAGCTCGAGGGCGGCGCCGATGCGCGGCCGCTGGTGCGCACGTTTTTGGACGTCGCCGAGCGTCGCCGCCTGGAGGTGGCCTACGCCCTCGAGCTTGTCGCCGGCGTGGAGAGCGACCTCGGTCAGGTCTGCCTGCGCTCGGATCGCGAGTTGTTGCGCTATTGCTACCGGGTGGCCGGCACCGTCGGGCTGATGATGTGCGCGGTGCTCGGCGTCGACGACCCGAAGGCCTACGCCCACGCCATCGATCTGGGCGTGGCCATGCAGATGACCAATATCTGCCGCGACGTGCTCGAAGACGCCCGGCGCGGGCGGATCTACCTGCCGCGCCGACGCCTCGAGAAGGCCGGCGTCGCCCCCGAGGAGCTGCTCGACGGCAGCGCCGACCGCGACAAAGTCGCACGGGTGGTCTGCGACGTGCTCGACACCGCCGAGATGTATTACCGCAGCGCCGACCGCGGCCTGTCGTATATCCCGGCGCGCTCGCGCCTGGCGATCGTGGTGGCCAGCCGCGTCTACCGCGCCATCGGCGTCCACCTGCGCCTGAGCGGCGGCGACGCGCTGGCCGGCCGCACGGTGGTCGGCCCGGCCGCGAAGCTTTGGTGGGTGATGGTGGCCATGTGCGTGTACGCCTCGCCGACTGCTTGTGGGTTGGTCGAGCCGGACGGCCATGATTCGGAGCTGCATCGGGCTTTGGAGGGGTTGCCGGGGGTTTGAGGGGGCAAGGTGTGGCGTGGAAGGTTGTTGGGGACCCCCGCGGCGGCCGACGCCGCCGCGCCCCCCACGCGAGGCGCGGGGGGCTATCATTTTGCTATTTGTGGCGTGGAAGGTTGTTGGGGACCCCCGCGGCGGCCGACGCCGCCGCGCCCCC
>JBKGZI010000362.1:0-6155 GCA_046545675.1 Persicimonas sp. | reverse complement strand
AAGAACTCGCTGCCTCGTCGAGCCCCCGTTCCCTTACGGCGGGACCAAAAATCCCGCACTGGAGCCGGTCGCGCACGCCGAGCATCATTGCCCCGACTCGCAGGATAGCTGCAATTGGTTTAAGTTGAGCGTCGAACTCGAAATGTCGTGCCCCCACCCACTCGCCCCCGACACACAATGACCAACAAACCCTCTATTCGCCGGCTTCGCCCGGACGACCTCGACGCCCTCTATCGGATCCGCCAGATCGCTTTTCGGGACAATATCAGTCTGTCGAATCCGGACGTCCAGCAGATGCATCTCGATACACTCCCGTACAAATACGGACGGTTCGTCGACGGGCAGCTCGTGAGCTCGGCGTCGTGGTATCCGTTTTCGATGTATATGGGCGGCAAGCGGCAGACCGTGGGGGGACTAGCGAGTGTGGTGTCGGCGGCGGCGACGCGGCGACGAGGGCATGTGCGAGCGTTGTTGGTCCACGGGCTGCAGATGTTGTGTGAGGATGGGCTCTCGTGGTGTCTCGAATACCCGTTCGACACGCGTTATTACCGGCGCTATGGCTGGGAGACGGTGTCAAATGGCTGCTTCGTCGAGGTTCCTATCGAGCGGTTCTCGAGGTTCAGCCCCCCTAGGGAAGCCGCCCCCGTCGACGCCACGCGCGTCGACGCTGACGACCCAACCGCCATGGAGCACGTCGAGCGCGTCTACCGAAGCTGGGCAGCATCATATAATTTCACGATGACCCGCGACGGCGCCGTACGAGACGACTGGACGCGGGTGTTGGTGGGAGAGCCCTGGGAAGACGGCGAGCCGCGGTTCCTATTCGTGACGGAGCACGCCTACGCGGCCATCATGATCGACGGCCCCGGCGACGGCGAGAGGCTCGTCGTATGCGACTATGCCTTCGAGAGCCCTCGGGGGCGCGTCGAGATCTTCGACTTCTTGAATAACTTCGCAGGCCAAGTCGACACCGTGCGCCTCCAGTTACCTAGCGACGACCCGCTGGTCATGGAGTGGTCGAATTTCATGGTCCCTCACCCTCACCCGCTCCACGCTCGCATCGTCGACGCCGCCGGGGCCTTGACGGGCTGGCCGGCCGAAGACGACCTCGAATTCACCGTCGCCGTGAGCGATGATGTTTGCGCCTGGAATAACGCGACGTTTCGCATCGAGGTTGCCGACGGCCTCACGCGGGCGAGTCGAGTCGAAGAGCCTCCGGCAGTGTCGGTCGACGTGCGCGGACTCGCCCAAATTCTGAGCGGCTCGGTCACCGCCGAGGCCGCCAGTCGCGTTGGCCTCGCCTCCGGCGCGCCGGAGGCTGTGGGCGCGTTATGCGGGCTCAGTCGGCGTCCCTGTCATATGTCTTTGGCGGATTATTTCTGAGTGCCTTCCCACACAACGTTCTCACCAATTGCCGCGCACGCCGATCTCATCGCCACGCAGCTTGTAGGGTGGTTGGCACCCTCACACTGCGCGGTGGTGAAGTGGTCTGGATAGGTCTTGGTGGTGTAGAAGGCAGCTTGTAGGGTGGTTGGCACCCTCACACTGCGGGCACAAGACCACGCACGCCTTGTACGTGGTCGACGGTGCCGAGGCGTGGTCGATGTGCGATCATGGCGGGTGGTTTGGAGAATTGCGTTGATGTGCGCATGTGCCGGTTCGTGCCAATGTATCCCCGTAGCCTTGCGCCCGGGGATAGGGTCAACCTGGCAAAAACGCCCGATCGCCCCACCAAAACGGTCGACATGGCGAAATCTCCCATCCGGCTTCAGGAGTTGACATGGCAGCAGCCACATCTCTCAGCAAAATCACAGCCTTCGTCGTCAGTAAGGACAAGCCGCGCCGACTTCTGGTCTTCGGGCATCCGCTGGCCGGCATTCAACTGCCCGCAGGCACCGTCGAGCCCGGCGAGGATGCAGCGGCTGCCGCGGCGCGCGAGGTCTTCGAGGAGACAGGGCTCGAAGTGACCAGCCAAGGCATTGTCCTCGATGAGCAGGTGCGGCCATTTGGCCCGGAGCGCGCAGCGATGCTCGAGACGGTCGCCACCGATGAAGCGACCTTTCAGCACGGCCACAAGGTGCGAGTTCTCGGCGAGGACGAGGCCAGCGGCAGCGTCCGGGTGCGCGAGGAAATCTACGACTACAACGTCTCACCACCCGAGTTGCTGTCCACCATCACCGGCACAGTTCCCGTCGGCTCCCTCGCCGATGCGGTCAGACGCACGTTTGTACTTTTTGTCGAGGAGGCGCGATCGACCGAGCGGCGGCGTCAGAAAGCCGACGGACACACATTCGAGGTATTCTGGACGCCGCTTCGGCCAGACGTTGCATTATTCGAGAGACAGCGCGAGTGGTTAGCGTCGCATTACGAGGTGATACGAGGCTCACTCTGAGCGTTGTGCAGGATTCGCCACACCCTCTATTCGGGGCGCAGACTGCGCGTTTATGCGGCTTGACCATGCGGCCAGCTCAAGCCACGGCCACATACAGCCCGCGCCCACTCAACCCGTCGGCGTCATACACCACTTCGAAACCCGCCTGCTCCAACGCGCCGCGGTACTCCTCCGGCGAGTACAGATACGCAACGAGCTGGCTGGTGAAATACTCGACGTCCTTTCCGCGCTCGGCGACCATCCAGTGGAAATCGAGCACGGCCTTTCGCCCCTCCTCTTTGCTCACAAACTGCCTGCAGACCTTGATGTCCTCGTCCTCGTAGGTCTTCATGCTCGGCCGCCCTGCGGCGACCTCGCCCGGGCCGATCCAAGGCTCGACCACGAGAACGCCGCCCGGGCGCAGGGCCGAGTAGAAGTTGTGCGCAGCTTGCTCGAGTTGGTCGAGGCTCTCGGCGTAGCTGATCGAGGAGAACAGACAAAGTACGGCGTCGTATGTCTTCTCGGCCACGAAGTCGAACATATCCGCCTCGAATAACTCGACTTCCGGCAGCTTCTCGCGCGCGATCTCGAGCATCTCGGCGCTGATATCGAAGCCGCTCATCTCATAGCAACCGGCAAGGTGCTCGACGTAACTACCAGTTCCGCACGCAGCCTCGAGCACCGATGCCCCCTGCCTTACCCCATGATCGGCGAGGCGCTCGCCCAGCGCAGCTGCTTCGCCGGCGTAGTCCTTGCCGGCGTAAATGAGGTCGTATAATCGAGCTCGTCGCCCATACATGCCGTCAGACATCTTCTCCTCGTCGCGTGTGCAAGAAATACAAAAGCCGGAGACTTCATAAGAGGCTCCGGCCGAATCGAACGCACTGATGCGCATACAGCTACATCGGCATCTCCGGCGGAGACTTCCAATGCAGGTGATGATGTCGCATCGTGTAGCTCATATGTCCTAGAGTCTCCGATCGCCCACCGCGCGTCAAATGACCCAACAGCGACCACTCACCTCCATCATCCTCCCCACCCACAACCGCGCCCCCATCCTGTGGCGCGCGGTCCAGAGCGTCCTCGCCCAGACCGAGGCGCGCTGGGAGCTGGTCATCGTCGACGACGGCTCGACCGACTGCACACAGCGCATGCTCGAGGAGTTTCGCGACCCGCGTATCAAGGTCGTCGAGACCGAAAATCGCGGACCCTCGGCCGCGCGCAACCGGGGCATCGAGCTCGCCTGCGGAGAATTCGTCGCCTACCTCGATTCGGACAACATATGGCACGACGACTTCCTCGAGAAGATGCTCGCCGCGGCGATACAAAACGAAGACGATGTGCTGTGGTATTGCGGCGCGGACGTGACGCTCTGGGAGCGCGACGAACAGCGCCAATGGAGCATCATCGAGCAGCGGCCCGAACCGCGCCGACAGTACAGCCTGGCTGATGCATGGCGGCTCAAAGCCCCGGACACCAACTGCATGCTCCACCGCCGTGGAATCGCCAAAGAGGTCGGCGGCTGGGACGAGGCGTGTCGTTGGCTCGAGGATTGGGATTTCTTCTTGAGGGTATGTCTTCGCCACCCCGGCCAGATCCGCTGGGTGCCGCACGTTCTCGTCAACTACCGGCAGGTCCACGGCACCGGCGCCGACGGCATCTGCGCCGAGGCACGAGAAGACGGCCAGGCGGAGGTCGCCGGGCGGCGCTACCTGCTGGAGAAATGGGGTTCGCACCCGGACTTCGACGCGCGAGACAAACTCGATATATCCCACAAAGACTTGCCGAAGCTTCGCGCTCCCGATATGCCAAACCACACGATGACATCACTTCCGAACCAAACAGAACGCTGCGATATCCGGATCGACCTCACCCAGGGCTCCGACCACGTCGCCGAATGCGAGCAGATCCTGCGCGGTCTGCCGGGCTGGTTTGGCATCGAGGAAGCGATCGTCGACTACGTCGAGCAAATCGGCGAGTTGCCGACCTTGTTGGCCCGCACGGCAGACGAGACCGTCGGCTTTTTGAGCATCGAGCAACACAGCAACGCCGCCGCCGAGATCATCGTGATGGGCGTGGCCAAGTCGCACCACCGCCGCGGCATTGGCCGCGCCCTTCTCGATGCCGCCGAAACGCATCTCCGGGGCCGCGGCGTCGCGTTCCTGCAGGTAAAGACACTCAGCGCATCGCACGACTCCCCCGAATACGCACTCACTCGCCGATTCTACCGAGCCGTCGGCTTCAAGCCGCTCCAGGAGTTCCCGACGCTGTGGCACGAGGCCAACCCATGTTTGCAGATGGTCAAGTGGCTCGGTTAAGACTCATGGACGAAGGCATTTAACCATGCCCACCCTCGTAGCCATCAGCGACACCCACGGCCGCCACCACCGAGTCGACGTACCCGACGGCGACATCTTGATCTATGTCGGCGACTTCGGCCTGCGCGCCGAGCGCGTGGCCGCAGTCGTCGCCTCAATCCAAACGCTTGGTCGCTTCGCGAATCGTCAGCCCCGAGAACCGGTCGCGATGGTCGTCGACGAAGCCGCGCACGGCGTCCGGAGCCACGTACGAATACTCCCGAAGCGCCCAGCCGATCGCCTTTCGGATGAAGAACTCGTCCTCGTCGGCGCAGGCGAGGCAGTAGCGAAATAGCCGGTCCTGGTCAGTCTTGTCCTTCTGGCGCTTCTGCGCGAGCAGCGCGGTTCGTCGAATCCACATATCGTCGTCTTCGACCCATCGGTCGAGCACCGGCCAGGTCTTGTCGGGCGCCTTCGCCAAGACGCGGCCGACGAGGTGCCCGGCGATTTCGTCGACGAAGTCCCACCAGGCCCCCTCGCGAATCAGGCGCTCATAGAGCGAAAGCGACTCGAAGTTGATGAACGCCGAGAAGCGCCTGGCCAACCGAATGGCGATGTTATTCTCCTCGCGGTGCGGCTGCTGCCACAGCGCGAGCACCAGCGCCTGGTAGTCCTCGCGGCTGTCGAGCGCGATGTCTCGCCCGACTGCTCGCACTATCTCGTCGCGCGGCTTTGCCTGGACCCCGTAGAACGGCATCTCGGTCTTCATATACTCGGCCATCTTCGCCGCCTTCTCGGCATCAGCGCGCTCGGCGAGCATGGAGGCGACGTTCTGGACGATGGGAGCGGTGTCGATCGTCATTGGGAGTTGGGGCTTTGAAATGGTGACTTGGTCTTAGTTTGGAGCGTTGACCAGGTGCACATCATAGCGTCGCAGGGATGCTTTTGACTACGTCCAAGAAGCTCCGAATGGACGCGGAGGGAATCGAAAAACGGATTCGCGAGATCTCTAAGTTTTGGAGGGAGTTTTGTGGGCAGTTGAATGCCTAATTCCTGTGCTTGCGTACGTTCAATGCTTTCCATTTCAGAAGCGGGTGCTCGGTAAGCCGACTGCAGAAGTCGGAATCAACCATTAGCAGGTCTGCTTCGATGACACCGTCGTCCAAGATGCGGTCGAGAAATGTCTGTTCGCCGGCCGTGAATGGAAGGAGGCCTTCGAGGATTTCTCGGCTCCGGTCAATCATGTCTCGACAGTCCTGGAGTGTGAAGCTGTCTTCTGCAGTTTTCCGCAAAAAGGGAAGCAGTTCGTTCTTGAGACTTCCAGCATCGTAGTCGATGTCGTCGACCGAAATTGTCCGCCAATCTTTGCGGCTCATCGCCCCGTACGCGACGAAGCCAGCGCGGAGACGATCCATATCGAAGTCGTGGGCCTCGAACAGTTTCCACACGTCGAAGACGTCTCGCGCGGCGTCGCGGGCTACCAATGC
>JBKGZI010000361.1:0-6181 GCA_046545675.1 Persicimonas sp. | reverse complement strand
CCTCGCCGAGTAAACTCCCGAAGCCGGCCGGCTCTGTGCCGAAGCCGGCCGGCTCGGCACCGAAACCGCGCGGAGCCGCCCCACCGCCGACGCCCGCGATGCCCAAGCGCGCTCCCGGAGTGCGCCACGCCACCGAAGCGCCCGCCGAGCCGACCACGCTGCGCACCGGCGACACCGTCGGCGGTGCGTTCGTCGTCCAACGTTACCTGGGAAGCTCCGGCGGCGGCGTCAGCTATTTGTGCGAAGAGAAGGACAAGGATAATCAGGTCGTCATCAAGGTTCTGTCGATGCCCTATCCAGGCGACGACGGGTTCGACGAGCTGCGAGAGCGCATCAAAGTGGCGAGCTCGATTCGCCACCGCAACCTGACCAAGATTCTGGGGATGGGCACCACGGCCGACGACGAGATGTTCGTGGCCATGGAGTACGTGCGCGGATCGACGGTCTCGGGCGTGGTCGCTCAGCGGCGCGAAGCAGGCGAGAATCTGACCCTGCGGGACGTCTTCACCATCCTCGCCCACGCCTGTGATGCGCTCGAAGCCGTCCACAAGCGCACCGCTCACGGTGTGCTGACTCCCTACAACCTTTATTTGAGCCACAAAGGTGTCGTGAAGGTCGGCAACCTGACCTTTGCGCGTATCGCCGGCGAATACCTGGCGCGCGAGCGAAATAGCGGCCCGTTTGTCGACAGCATCTATGTGGCTCCCGAGGCCGCCCGAAACCCCAGCGACCTCGCCCCGTCGGCAGATCTCTTCAGCCTGGGCATGCTCGCCGCCGAATTGATCAGCGCCAAGGGGCTTCCCAACGATCGCAAGCGGGCGCGGCATGTCGCCCTCGACGGTATGGGGAAATACCCGCCGTCGCTGGTCAATCTGATCGCCTCGTGCATCGACTCGGCCCCGGAGAACCGCCCTCAGAGCGTGCGGGTATTCCGCGAGACCTTCGAGGACGCCGCCCGTGAGGCCGGAGAGACGCTCGCCGGTTCGCCTGCGGAGGGTTGTCTGCCCATCGAGCCGGCCGTCAAAGAGGAGGCCAGCGGGTCGTTGGCCGATGAGGATAGTGACCTGTTTGACATCGATTTGCCGGGCTTCGGCAGCGCTGATGCCGACACGAGTTCCGATGGCGGCGAGGAGCGCTACCTGGTTCAGAAGAGCGGCCTGGATTACGGCCCATTTACCAAGGAGCAGGTCCTCGAGCAGCTCTACGCCGACGACATCGACGAGAATACCGCTGTGCTCGATCGCGTCACCCAGGAGCGCATCGAGCTGGGCGAGATGGAGGCCTTCGAAGAGGAGGTCGCCGAATATATCCCGATCCGCGAGGAGCGACTTCGCCGCGAGGCAGAGGCGCGCGCCGAGCTGGAGCGTAAGGTCAAAAAGGGCGCGTCGGCCGGCCTCATGATCGCCGTGGCTGCCGGGGTGCTCATGCTCGGTGTCATGATCTACCAATACGCGACCCTGCCCGACCCCGAGGCGCTGCCGATGGACCGGGCGTTTGCGTCGCTGGACTACAAATTCTTGCCGCCGCCCAAAGACTTCGAGACCGTGGCGGTGGACAAAGACTTGATGCAGAGTATCTTCAATCCGCAAGCTAGCGAGGCCGAGATCGCTCGCAAGCTCAAGCGGCGCGCCAAGACGCGAGCTGGATCGAGCAAATCGCGCGCCAAGTCCGGCGCCGACAGCAATGTCACCGAGGTCAATATGGCCGACGGGGCGGGCTCGAAGCACCATCTGAGCGACCACGAGATCAACCAGATCATCACCTCGCGGTTCGGCCAGTTGCGCTCGTGCATCATGCAGGAGCTCAACTCCAACCAGTCGTTCAAAGGCGTGACGGTCCAGTTCTTTATTCGCCCATCGGGTACCACCGGTGGGGTCAAGATCAATGAGTCGAAGTACGCGAATCGTCCGGTGGGTCAATGTCTCAAGCAGCGCTTCCGAGCGATGAAGTTTCCCGAGCACGGCGCGATCAGCAACAAAGGTGTGACTTACCCGCTGCGTGTACAGTGACCACATCCTCCAATAGGAATGTTGCCCAATGACTCCAGAGATACTCGAAGAGATTCTCGTCGAGCAATTTGACGCCGAAAAAGAAGGCGGCGAAGTGCTGCTGCCTCCGGCCGCCCGCGTGACTTTGCTATTGAGCGCCGGCGACTCTTTGATGCCGGTCAATCGCGTGCGGCGCATCGGCTTCACCACCGATTATGTGGCCGTGACGACCGACGAGGAGCGCTACTTTATCGATCTCGAGCGCATCTTTGGGGTGCGCCAGGAGGACTTCGATGCGCGCTCGGCTGAATCTCGCCCCGGCTTTCACCACGGCTGAGCGCCCGTCGCGCCAGCAGCCCATTTCCCCATGTCGTCGATGGATGCACCCGAGTTGGACCTGCAGCGCTTGGGCTTGCCCGATGAGCCGCGCGCCGAGATCGAGCTGGCCGAGGAGGTCGATACCCGCCGACTGGGCCGGGGGTTGGCCGAGGCGCTCGAACCGGGCGCGTTCGTCGGCCTCGTCGGCAATCTGGGGGCGGGAAAAACCACGCTCGTCCAGGCGTTCGTCACCGCTGTGACCCCCGGCGCCGAGGCCACCAGCCCCACTTATACCTTGCTCAACGAATACGAGACCGATCCTCCGGTGGTCCACGTCGACCTGTACCGCTTGCAGAGCTACGACGAGCTCGAGTCGATAGGGTATTGGGACTACGTCGAGAGCGGCCGGGCGATCACCTGCGTGGAGTGGCTCGACCGCATCCCCGAGGCCTGGCCTCGCCACGGCGTCCTCGTGGTGCTCGATCGAGTTGACACCCACCGCAGCGCGCGGCTTTGGGCCACCGAAGACTACCGCCACGTCATTGATTCAATCGCCGGTGGAACACCGAGCGGTTGACAGATGTTGCAAAGCGTGACAGCCGAGTCTGTCGTGATTATTGGTTTCGCTTCCATCGTCTCGAAGGCCCACGTACCGCTTATGCAGAGCAGCAAGCAGACAAATTCCGAAGACGAGCCCAACGTCGAGTTGCTCGCGCCACGCCAAAAGCAGCTCATTGGCCAGGCGCTCATGGCCCGGTTTGCCGCGTTTTTGAAGCCCGGTGAATCGCTCGATCTGGACGCCGAAAAATCCGAGGACTACGTCTACGCCACGTTGGTCGTGACGTCGGCGGACAATTCGTTTCGCCTCGATCTGGAAGCATCGGTGCTCGCCGCCGACTTGCAGGTCGACAAGCTGTCGGACCCCGACGCCTACCTGGACTTGGCTTTCGAGTTTTTGAAGCTCCAGCTCTACGAATTCTTTCGGCAGGACCGCCAGGAGCGCTTCCACATCGACTGGCGGCTGTATCCGGTCGAGAAGGCCACGATTCGCTTTCGCGGCGAAGCTACCAAGCCCAGCCTCGAGCGTGAGGCCGACGCGATGCTCGAAGAGGCCGGCCCGTCCGAGCATGCCGACGAGCTCACAACTGAGTTGCTCGCTCGCGATCAACTCCCCGACGAGTTGGTCGACGCCGCCGATATTACTCCAACACCCGACTGACTCTAGCCCCGAGACGCCATGCAGGGACGTATCAACACGGGTTTTGTCGTCGCCTTCTACGCCATTTTGGGCGTCATCGCCTGGATTCTGGCGGGGCTGGTCGGAGACCTGAACCTGCTCGAGTGGCATAATGCCAACGGGACCGAGTTGTACGTCGACGCCGGTATCGGCGCAGTGGTGGGCATCTTGGTAGTTTGGGCCAGCCACATCCTCGATCGCAAGGCCGAGTGGGCGCGGGACTTGGGCCGGCGATTCGGAAAGATACTCGGCTCGCTGAGCGTCACCGAGGCGTTCATCTTCGCGGCGGCGAGCGCCGTGGGCGAAGAGCTGCTGTTCCGCGGCTTCTTGCAACAGGCGCTCACCGAGGTCGTCTTTTCGGGGGCGTGGGCCGAGTGGGCCGGCCTCGTGGTGGCCAGCCTCGCCTTCGGCATGCTCCACATCGGCCCGGATCTCGAGAAGATGTGGCCCTGGACGGTCATGGCGATTGTCTTGGGCGCTGGCTTTGGCTGGATGTACTTGTACACTGGAAATATACTCGCCCCCATCCTGGCGCACTTTACGATCAACTTCTTTAATCTGCAGTCGATCGGCCAAAAGTACGGCCACCTCAAAGACGAGCCCGAGCAAGAGTAGTTTGGAACCTTATACTATCATCACCACCGTCCAGCCCCTGCTGATTGCATGGGTCGGGGCGATCGCCTTCTTCGTCACATTGGCCATCATCGCGATCCTCTCGCGCGGACGGACCTGGTACGAGCTGTGCTGCCTATTCTTGTTGGTCTTCGTGGCGCTGTCCACCGCCGGGCTGTTGGGCGCCTCGACCGTGCTCGACGTCGTGATGCTCGATATGGAGATCATCTCGCTCAAATAGGTCGCGAAGCCCAGTGAGTCGAGAAATCACTCGAGCGTGCACATCGTCTCGATCGGGCAGCTCGGACAATGTTCATCGCTCCTGCGGTGGATGCAGCTACCCGAAATCCCCAAATGACACAGCGCGAAGTCGTATTTGAGCGGATCGTCGGGATCCATCAGCGCCAGGGACTCGGTGACCTCGATGGCCGTCTTCATGTCGGTGCTCTTGCGCTCGGATAGCCCGAGATAGCGACAGAGCCGGGCGGTGTGGGTGTCGAGTGGCATGATCAACTCGCTGGCCTCCAAGCTGCCCCAGGTGCCCAGGTCGACGCCGTCGGGGCCTCGGCCCATCCACCGAAAGAATAAATGCAGCCGCTTGCAGGCGCTGCCGTCTGCCGGGTCGGGCAGCAGGTAGCGAAACCCGCGAGTGAACTCCTCGCGGACTCGCCGCCGGCGCAACTGACGGACAAAAAAGCTCGCCCGCTCCAGGTGATCGTCTGCGGGCGCGCTGGCGTATAGCGCTTCGAGGGAGCCGAATTCACGCTGTACGCTCGCTGCGGCGACCAGCAAATCGACCACGTCAGCCCCCCGGCTCATACGATAGACAAATGAGTCGAGTTCGCCTGCGAGTTGGCTGGGGCCGAGTTCATAGACCGCGCCTGCAGGGGACGACCCCAAAACCTCGAGCACACCTTTAACTGCCGCCTTCAACAATTCGACGCGCCCATAGGCCAGACAGCTCGACAATAGGGCGACGATCTCGCGGTCGCACCGGGCGTGGTAATTCCAACAGAACTCCACAGGGTCCTGCAGACGCCGCTGAGCGAAGTCGCAGCCGGCGAGCAACTGTTCGAGTACAGGTTTAAGTTCTTGCGCGCGGAAAGGGCTCAGCATGATCAACGCTCGAGTTCTACTAGAAATTTTTTTGACGGTCGGTGAGGCTCACGTAGTGTGTGGATGTGGTTGTCGCACAATGTAGGACAAACAACGACAAGCGCTTCTATCCACCGCCGATATTCACCGTGTCTGCCGATTTGCGGAGTAACCGATGGCCGCCAAGAAGAAAATCACCTTGTATATCCCCGAAGACCTCGTCAGCGAGACCAAGCAGGAGGCGCTTCGCCACGACCGCTCGTTGAGCTGGATCGTAGAGATGGCCTGGCGCATCGCGCGAGATCAAATCCAGTCGATGCCCGGTGTGATGGAGCTTCAAGAGGGCACTTGGGAGGGGGCGGCCGAATAAGGGGCTGTTTACCCGTTCGGTTCGATGGGCTACATATGCCCCATGCGGTCAGCCGCCTGTCGTCTATCACCCGTTAGATGAAGCGATGGGCGGCGCCACTTCTTCCAGAGCCTAAACCATGTCGGAATCCCCAGAACCATCAGAGCCAAGCCGTGTCGAGATCAAAGAGCGCACAGCCACCATCGTGCGTCGTCTGGGCTATCTCGTGTTTATGGGCGGTGGGCTGTTGATCTTCATCCCGATGCTCATCGGAGTCGGCTCCGGCATCAAAAATGAACGTATTTGGGATCCCTTTACCAAAGCGCCGGTGACCAGCACCGAGCGCGCCGTCGATTGTCAGGAGCAGGCCCGTCGGCTGATGATCCAGGCCGGCCTCCAGGACAAGCTTACGGCGCGCTGGGATGAGCCTTACCGGGCCTGGATCACACGCTGCCGAAGCGACCACCCCGACCTATACGATATGCTGCGCGAGACTCGCCAAGACCTGAGGCACCCGCAGGATTAAAAGTACAACGTCACTTTCGGCGTGAGTAGCTCTCGGCGAGGCCAGATGGTCAGTGG
>JBKGZI010000360.1:0-6203 GCA_046545675.1 Persicimonas sp. | reverse complement strand
TGGGTGCGCCCCTCCGACCGCGCCAAGGGCGCGTCCGGAGGCGGCTTACCCACAGCTATGGTTTGGATTCCGCACGAAACCACATTATGGGTCGATCGAGTTAAAGACGAGCCGCCCGTACGGTCGCCGGGCCACGAAACCAAACCATAGCTGGGGGTAAGCCCAGCCGAGTCGCCCCCGGGCGACTCGGCGAGGCGCACCCCCAGAGAGGGTCGCCGCTCACACATCTCCACACGAGAAACCGAACCGCCCGAACGCTCACATGGCCACAAAACCAAACCATAGCTGGGGGTAAGCCCAGCCGAGTCGCCCCCGGGCGACTCGGCGAGGCGCACCCCCAGAGAGGGTCGCCGCTCACACATCTCCACACAGGAGAACGAACCACCCGAACGATCGTTTCAGAGCACCCAACGTTCCAGATCACCCGTCGATCCCCTATTATCCGTTCATCGAATAATACGTACTCACCAGGAGACCCGAGATGTCCAACCAACTCA
This sequence comes from Persicimonas sp., assembly GCA_046545675.1. Lineage (GTDB taxonomy): Bacteria > Myxococcota_A > Bradymonadia > Bradymonadales > Bradymonadaceae > CAYLTX01. The sequence continues at coordinate 5,706 of JBKGZI010000360.1, read as the reverse complement.
CCCACGACGACCTGCTCGAGATCGTCGACCATATGGTCCAGATCGGCACGGCGTTGTCGACGGAGCGCAACTTGGATGCGTTGCTGGAGATGGTCGTCGACGAGACGCGCCGGTTTACGCGGGCCGACGGTGGCACGTTGTTCTTGGTCGACGACGACGGCGAGTACCTCGAGTGGAAGATCGTGCAGAACGAGACGATGGACATTCGCATCGGCGGGACCTCCGAGGAGGCGCTCGATGAAGAGGTGTTTCGGCCGATCGCGCTGCGTGAGGATGGCGAGCCGGCGGTGGGCAATGTGTCGAGCTGGGCGGCCAATACTGCGAGGACGGCCAATATCGCAGATGTGTACGATCACGCACAATTCGATTTTAGCGGGCCACGAAAATTCGACGCGGAGACCGGCTATCGCTCGAAGTCGATGCTGGTTGTGCCTTTGTACCACCACGGCGGCGGCGTCATCGGGGTGTTGCAGTTGGTCAACGCACGGGGCGCCGACGGCGAAGTGGTCGCGTTTAGCAGCCACCTCGAGGAGTTGACCGCGTCGCTGGCCTCACAGGCGGCCGTCGCGCTTCGCAATGCGCAGCTCTTCGAGGCGCTCGAGGAGCAATTCGAGGCGTTTATTCGCACGATCGCGACCGCCATCGACGAGAAATCGCCCTATACCGCCGGCCACGTGCGCCGGGTGGTCGACATCGCGCTGCGCCTGGCCGACGCCATCGACGCCGACGATCGGGGCTCGTATGCGGAGACGAGCTTCGGCGCAGATACAAGAAAGGCGCTGCGCATCGCCGGCTGGATGCACGATGTGGGCAAGGTGACCACGCCCGAGTGGATCATCGACAAGGCGACGAAGTTGTGCACGATTCACGACCGCATCGAGGACGTGAAGGCGCGCTTTGCGGTGCTCGAGCGCGATGCGCGCCTCGAGGCTCTGGAGGCCAAGAACGAGCGGCTCAGCACCGATGGTCCGAATGCCGACACCGCCGATATCGACGCCGAGCTCGACGCGCGCCTCGCCGAGCTCGCCGAGGACCTGCAGTTTTTGGAGATCTGCAATAAGGGCGGCGAATATACGGCTGACGAGGCCATCGAGCGCGTCCACAAGATCGCCGAGCGTACCGTGCGGCTCGACGGTGAGAGCCGCCCGCTTCTGAGCGACGACGAGGTCGAGAACCTGTGTATCCGAAAGGGAACCCTGACCGGCGACGAGATTCAGATCATCCGAAATCACGCGCGCATCAGCCTCGAGATGCTCTCCGAGATGCCGTTTACCCCGGAGCTCCAAGACGTGCCCGAGATCGCCGGCAGCCACCACGAAAAGCTCGACGGCTCGGGCTATCCGCGCGGGCTAACTGCAGACGAGCTGTCGCTGCCGTCGCGCATCCTGGCGGTGGCCGATATCTTCGAGGCGCTCACCGCCGCCGACCGACCCTATAAGGACCCGCTGCCGCTGTCGGTGGTCCGTCGCATCCTCGACGATATGGTCGACGGCGGGGAGCTCGACCCCGAGGTGGTGCGGTTTGGCATGGAGAGCGGGGTGTTCGACGCCTACGCCGACGACGAGCTCGGCGAGGGGCAGCGGGACATTCGGTTGAGTGAATAGACCACCGAACCACCCGAACGATCGCCCGACCACAAAACTAAACCGTAACTGGGGTCGCCGCTCACGAACGCTCGACACGTGAACATCTGTTCAAGATACGTTACCTTCGCCGCGGTAAGAGACCACGGGAGAACCCATGACAAGCACCGCAAGACTAGACCGCGCCGACAACCAAGCCCCGCTCGCCCCGACCCTCGACGACGGGCTGCGCGATCTCTTCGGCTTCGAGGAGTTTCGCGACGGCCAGCGCGAGGCGATGGAGGCGATCGTCGAGGGCAAAGACGCGTTGATCGTCATGCCGACCGGCTCGGGCAAGAGTCTGTGCTACCAGTTGACCGCCTGCGTCAAAGAGGGCGTCACGCTGGTCATCTCGCCGCTGATTGCCCTGATGAAGGACCAGGTCGATAGCCTGCAGGAGCTGGGGCTTCCGGCCTGTGACATCAACTCGGCGATGAGCTGGGATGAGCAGCAGCGGCGCATCGACGCGCTGGCTCGTGGCGAGTACAAGCTGGTGTACGTGGCGCCCGAGCGGTTTCGCAGCGCCACGTTTTGTCGGGCGCTGGCGAAGGTCGATGTGTCCATGCTGGCGGTCGACGAGGCCCATTGCGTCAGCCAGTGGGGCCACGATTTCCGGCCGGACTACCTTCGCATCGCCGATATTCGCCGGGAGCTCGGCGAGCCACAGACCGTCGCGCTGACGGCCACGGCGACCAAATTCGTCCAGAAGGATATCGTCGAGCAGCTCGACATGCCCGACGCCGATATCCGCGTGTCCGGCTTCGAGCGGCCCAACCTATTCTTCGAAGTTTTCCACGCCCGGCGCGACAGCGACAAGCTCGATCGGCTCGAGGCGCTGGTCGACTACTACGATGGCGAGTCGATGATCGTCTATTGCGCCACCCGAAAGCAGGTGCGCCAGGTGAGTAAGAAGCTCGACGGCGCCGGCATTCGGGCGGGGATGTACCACGGCGGCATGGGCGACCATGAGCGCGCCGAGATGCAAAATGAATGGATGTCCGGCGATTGCCCGATCTTGGTGGCGACCAACGCCTTCGGCATGGGCGTCGACAAGCCGGATGTGCGCGCGGTGGTCCACTATAACGTGCCCGGCAGCGTCGAGGCCTACTACCAGGAAGCCGGCCGCGCCGGCCGCGACGGGGACAAGGCCCACTGCCTGCTGCTGTTCAACTACGGCGACAAGGGCATCCACGACTTCTTCACCGAGAATTCCTATCCGCTTCGCACCGAGGTGCTCCGGGTGTGGCAATGCCTCGGCCAGATGGGCACGGGCATGCACCGGGTCGACGCCGACGATATCTCGCGCAGGCTGGGCCGCGAGGGCGCCAGGCTGCACTCGTTTGGCGTCGAGTCGTCGCTTCGGCTGCTGCAATCCGCCGGTCATATCGAGACGGTCTCAGGCGGGGGCATCCAGGTGCTCGACGAGGCGTCGGTGGGTGAGGTGCGCGTCGACTGGGAGGCCATCGAGCATAGGCGCTCGGTGGCCACCGAGCAGCTCGGCAATATGCTGCAATACGCCTCCGGTCACGGCTGCCATCAGGCGGCACTTTTGGAATATTTCAATAGCGAGCCGAGCTTCGGGGAGCGTTGCGGCCATTGCTCGTCGTGCTCCGAGACGCCCGAATACGTCACCGAGAGCGCCGAGGCACTGCAGAAATATGTGGTGACCTCCGAGGAGCCCGATATCCTGGTCAAGAAGGTGTTGGCGGGTGTGGCGCGCGGCCGGGGCAAGCGCGGGGCCCACGCGGTCGCCAGTATGCTTCGGGGCTCGTCGGCCAAGGCCGTGCGCCAGGCGGGATTCGACCGGCTGAGCACCCACGGCATTTTGAGCGAGCTCGTCCAAGACGACCTGGTCTACCTGCTCGATTTAGTCACCGGCCACGGCCTGGTGCAGCGAAACGAGCATGGCTGCGTATCGATCACCGACCTCGGTGGCCGGGTGATGCGCGACGATGAGCCCATGCCGGAGGCGCTCGCCGCTCAGCTCGAGCAGGTCGTCACCGAGCCCAATGCGCGCCAGCGACGCAAGCAAAGGCGGCGCAGCTACTCGACCTCGGGCAATACCTACGACGAGACGCTAAAGCTGATCAACAAGGGCATGCACTACGAGGACATCGCCAAAGAACGCGGCCTGAAGCGCTCTACGATCACGAGCCATTATATCAAGCTGGCCGCCCGCGGTGAGCAATTCGACCTCAGCGAATATCTCGACGGCGATATCCTGGCGCGGCTTCGCACCCTGACCGAGGAATGGGCGGCCGGCGACCACCTCAGCCCGCTCAAAGAGGCCCTGCCGGACAGTTGCTCGTATCCGAAGATGAAGGTCCATTTGGCCCATATCCTCATGGAGCGCGACCAGGCGTGAATAAAAAGGACAACCGAACGTGACTCAGGTGGCGATCTCCGCTATGTTCCTGGCGTATAAGGTATGGTGATGTCGCAGTTTTGCGCACACGTCGATGGGTCCAATGAGCACCTCGAGCTTGTTCCGGCGAAATCTCGTGTCTGCAGCAGTTGGGGTGGTGCTGTTTGGCTTGATGGTCACGGACGGCTTCGCCGAGCCAATGACCTACCGCTTCAATGACCCCAATCCGAGGATCAACACCTCGGTCTATTCGGTCTATCAGGCCGACGATATCACTCTGATGACGCGCCATCCCGAGCGCGAGGAACCCCAATTTGACAACCCGAGCTGGTTTGCCACCGAGGCGACCGATGGGCGCATGGTACGGGGGCATGAGGCGCAGCGACCCGTCCTGGTCAAGCCCGATGCCGGCGATTACCGGCCGGGCGCCGCCGAGAAGCGCGGCGGCCCCGAGTCGTCGTGGACGATGACCTACGACGATCTCGACACCGAATGGGTGCGCGGCGACGACGACCGCGAGATCGCCGGCCAGCCAACCGAACACCACATCCTGAAGGTCAGTTATCGGGGCACCCGTGAAGCAGCGGGCTCCAAGGACAGAGAAGAGAGCTTCAGCTACGAGCATCACTTCTGGTCGGCCCCGCAGCGCGAGTTCTCGCCGGCCTTTGCAGTGCCATTTCGGCTCATGGGGCGCCTCTTCGTCGATGACGACTCCACGAGGCTCGGCGAATATATCTTCGAGAGTGTGCGCGAGGAGTTGAGCAAAAAGGGACTGGTGTTGCGCGTGGAGTTTCGCGTGGCCGACGCCGACAAGCCCAAGTATACCCTGGAGGTCGACCGGTTGGAGCCCGCCGAGCAACGATCCGTCGAGCTTCCCTCCCACCCAATCGTCGACGAGCAGACCTTCGCGCGCATCACCTCGGCGACGATGGTCAGCCGGATGATCGAGCCGAGTGACCCCGAGGCGGCGCGCGAGTCGCGCTTTGAAGTCGAGTTCGGCGGAGAGCTCAGCGGTGCCTCCACGGGCAGGGCAGTCTACGGGGTCAACGAGCACGGAGATTTTACGCTGCTGCTCAGCTTTACGGTCGACACGGACGAAGGGCAGGGCGACTCGGGAAGACGCAAACTCTCCCTGTTGTTAATGAGACCGATGCACGGCCAGCCGACCGCCGGCGACTACGAGGTCGAGAACGTCGCCGACGATATCGACGCGCTGTCCAAGGAGCAGCTCCAGGAGCTGTCCAAATTCTTTACGGTCATGGCCGTGGTCCGCCAGGATAAGGCCGACGGCGAGCACCCGGATGTCTATGCACTGCTCGACGCCGACGACGGCGAGCTTACAATCGCCGATGACGAAGAGGCGCTCAGCGGCGAGATCGACCTGAAGCTACGCGGGCTTTGCCTCTCGGAGGAGGCGCGCGAGGTGAAGGTCGAGATTCGCGGTAGCTTCGATGCCAAGGAAGGCCTGGATAACGTTGGATCGAGTCGAATTACGCAGGTGTTGAGCCGTGACTGAGTGCGGTGACGCGCAGTCTTAGCTTTTTGCTGGATTTTCGCGGCCACGTAGCTCGTTAGACCAACGCCAATATTGTCGGTTCTTGGTTCTCGAAGTGTGGGTCTGGCGATGATGGTTCATCCAACGAAAATGGCCGTTGTTCTGGCAATGGTGCTGGTGGGCGTGGTGGGCTGTAACCGCAGCACGCTCGGGTCGGGTAATGC
>JBKGZI010000359.1:0-6205 GCA_046545675.1 Persicimonas sp. | reverse complement strand
AGCGCGTTAATCATCGAGATATGTATGATGAAAAGCCGAGACGGTGTCAGTCCACTGTGTGAGCGCCTCACTCACCAATCCGTGACCTGATAATCCTTCAAAAATTGTCCCCAGACATGCTCGCCGGTGGAGATGCCCGAGAAGATCGGGTCGACGATGCGGGCGGCGCCGTCGACGATGTCCAGCGGGGGGTGGAAGCGGTGGACCTCGCGCTTTTGCTCGGCGTGGTGGGCGGGGTCCTCATCGGTGACCCAGCCGGTGTCCACGCTATTCATGTGGATGCCGTTGTCGATGTAGTCGGCCGCCGAGGTGCGCGTCATCATATTGAGCGCGGCCTTGGCCATATTGGTGTGCGGGTGCCGGTCGGTCTTGAAGGTCCGGTAGAATTGGCCCTCCATCGCCGAGACGTTGACGATATGCTTGTCGGCGGTGGGCACGGCGGCCATCAGCGGCTTGAGCCTGGCGTTGAGGATAAACGGGGCGACGGCGTTGACCAGGTGGACCTCGAGCAGCTCGATGGCGGAGACGTCGGCCAGCTTCAGCCGCCAGCTATTGACCTTGCGCAGGTCGACCTGCTGAAGGTCGGCGTCGAGCTGGCCCTTTGGGAAGAGGTGGTTGCCGCGCTCGCTGTCCTCGTCGAGCAGCTCGACCTGGCTGAGCAGGGCCGACGGCGGCGCCGTGGTGCTCATGGCGCCCTGGCCTTCCTCGCCGGCGAGTTGCGCCAGGGCCTCCCCGTCGACGTGCTGGACGCCCACCTTCCTCATCAGCGAGCGCTCCTCGCTGGTCAATTGGTCGGCGTCGAGCTCGGCCTCCATGAGATGATCGTAGAATCCGGAGGGGCGTCGCACCGTCTGACAGGCGTTGTTGATGATGAAGTCCAGCCGGTCGAGCGTGGCGTTGAGGTGGCTGCAGAATTGCTCGACGCTGGGCGTGTGGCGCAGGTCCAGGCCGTAGATCTGGAGCCTGTTGCCCCAGTCGTCGAAGTCGTCCTCGGCGGCATAGCGCTTGGCAGCGTCGGCGGGGAATCGGGTCAGGGCGATGACCGACGCGCCGGCTCGAAGCAGCATAATCGCCGCCTGGAAGCCGATCTTGACGCGCGCCCCGGTTACCAGCGCCACGCGCCCGCTCAGGTCGGCGGTGGGCGTGCGCTTGGCGAAGTTGAAGTCACCACATGAGATGCACAGCTGGTCGTAGAAGAAGTGCACGTCGGTAAACGGCTCCTGGCAGACGTAGCAGGTGCGCTCCTCGTGGGTCTGGCCGATGGGCTCGGAGGGGCCCTCGTCGGTCTCGGGCGCCTCCTCGATCTCCTCGACATCCTCCTCTCCGTATTCGAGCCGGCGCTTGGGAGTCTGGAAAATCGGGCTCTCGCGCAGCTTGCGAATGCCCGACTGATCCATGAGCGCCTCGTCTTCCTCGCGCTGATCTTGCTTGTCTTTGCGCCGCCGGGCCCGAGCCAGCGCCTTGCGCTGGCGCTTGCCCGGCCGCGACACCCTTCCCGCCGCGATGAGCAGCCGGTTGCGAAGCGGCTTGTCCACGTCGACCAGCAGAGTGCGGTCCTCGTGAAGCTCCTCGAGGAGACTCGCTGCGGCATCGATACGTTCTAGAAGATCGTCCATCGTTATCTTGTGTGGTTACCGGATAGGGGATGTCTGTGCGCGGATTGCGCGCTGGAGAACGGCCAGGTTCAGCTCTTGCGGGCAGGTCAGGCAGGCTCGGCCACAGCGGCTTCGGGCGCCGCGGCCTCGACACCGTCGAGGAGCGCGTCGATGACCACGTCGGGCTTTTCCTGATTGATGAGGTGGCCGACTCCGCTGACCTCGATGGTCTCGATATCGGGCAAGGTGCGCTCCCACATCGGCACGGATTCGTGGACGACCTTCCAGGTATTCGTCCCCCACAACATCACCGTCGGCGTCTCGATGGTGACATATTGTTCGACCTCGCCGAGTTCATCGAAGAATTGCAGATACCGATAAGCGGCGCCGAGGTCGATGCGCGCAAACGACTCCATGACGTCGAAGGCGTTGGCCACACCGGTCTGCTCGAGAACGCGCTGGATAATCCTGTGGCCCATTTTGGAGCCGAGCACGCCCTCGAAGAGCAGCTTGCCGACGCCGGGCAGGAGCAGCAGATCCAGAAACCACGGGAAATACGCCATGGGGTCGACCATGACCAGCCGGTCGACCTTGTCGGGCCGATGGCGCGCCATCTCCAGGCCGTGATACGCCCCGCTGCACGCTCCCAAGATCGTGGCCGTCTCGCCTTCAGCGACGATGTCGTCGACCGAACGAGCCAGCTGACTCGAGACCTCATCGTAGGTGAAGATGTCAGGGCGCGGGCTGCGGCCGCATCCGGGCAGGTCCACGCCCCAAAACGAACAATAGGCGGGCAGCTTCTCGATGACCGCCTTGAAGCTCTTGCGGTGGTCAGCGCCCCATCCGTGGTAGCCGATGATCTTTTTGGGGCCGGAGCCGTAGCGAACGATATTGAGGTCGGACATGGTACTGCCTGATGCGTGACGCCTACTGCTCGTCCGACGGGTCGTCATCGGGCACGAGGAAGAATACGTGGATCGCCAAGGAAACGATCAGAATGCTGCTCAACCCGATGATGGCGACCTGGCCCAACGAGTTGAGCCCGCGGTGGCCCGAGATCATCAGCGCGCCAAAGCCGATCATCGACGTGGCAAAAGCCGCAAAGACGGCCCCCGAGGTGTGGCGGAACCCGCTCCAATCTGTGGGTGAGCGGGCGATGCGCGACGATAAATGAAAGACCGCATCGACGCCCAGGCCCAGCCAGATCGGCCAGATCACCATATTCATAAAGTTGAACGACACCTCGAATAATCCGATCAATCCCGTCCCGACGAAGATCCCCGCGGCCACGGTGGCCACCGTCAGGGCCAGACGCTTGGCGTCGCGAAATGCGATCCAAGCGACCAACAACAGCCCGAAGACGGCGATGAGCACCAGCCAGATAGTGTCGGACTCCAGATGTCCGAGGATATCGGCGAGGATCGCCTCCTGGCTGATCGGGTCGATGGTGCCCTCTCCGCCCGCGCCCGGTAAATCGGCGGTCACCGCGACGTATTCCACCGCGTCGCGCGCGTCGTGTACGTAGCGCGACGGCAAAATGAGCACGACCGTCTTGTCCGGATCGTCGGCGCGCGCAAACGGCTCCCGGACGTTGTCGGGCAGGTCCGCGACGCCGAGCGCGCCCGTTTCGTCCAGAAGTTGCAGCTCTTCGTACAGCGAGCTGAGCTCCTCATTCTTGTCCCGCCGACTCTTCGAGACATCCCCCAGGTCGTCCAGAAGCTCGGTCCAGATGGCCAGCTTCTCTTCCTGGTCGCTCGGGATGAGGTCGTAGACGGTGTAGACGCCGTCGACAATCTCTGCGCGTGGATCTTCCTCCATGCGCCTTTCGACCTCCGACTGCACATCGAGGGCATGCTCGCGGTCATCGACGAGCACGATCGCCGGCGGCTGGGCCATGTCGACGACATCGTCGACCTCGTCTTCGACCGCGAAGGAGGTCAAATCGACGGGCATGAGCTTGCGAAAATTGAACTCGAAGCTCACACCCCGCAACCCAAAGCCGGCCACAGCAATCGCGACGACCAGAAATACGGCCGCCAGGCGCGCCCACATCTGCTTTTGTTTGCCGGTCACCGGCTGGTGACGCTCCTCGTCGGGCATGCGCGGCGCCGGCTCGAAGCGTGTGCCGGCGATGAGCAAGAGCAGACACGGCAAGACCAGCGCGTAAGACAGCAAGATCAGCGACAGCCCGCCCAGCGACAGCACCCCGAACTCGAAGAAGGCCTGGAAGGACGAATAGATCAGGCTGGCCAGGGCCACCAACGTGGTCAAACCGGCGTATAGGCTGGGCCTGCCGGCCGTCTCTAACGCCGTGACCAGCGCTTCGCGGGGCGACTCCTCGGCGCGCGCCTCCTGAAAGGCCGACACGATATGAATGCCGTAGTCGATGCCCAGGCCCATCAACACGGCCCCCAAGAAGCCGGTTAGAATATTGAGGCTGTCGAAGACCAGTTCGGCCAGCCCGAACGTCCACACCGTGCTCATCAGCAGCGGCACGGCGATCATCACCGGGTAGATCCAGCTTCGAAAATAGGCGATCAGAAAGAGCAAAATGCCCACCAACGCCAGGCCCGTGCCCAGCGCCAGATCCTTTTGGATCGCTTCCTGGGTCTCGAAGAACTTCGCGTAGCGCCCGCTGAACGCGATGCTCATCTCCGGGTTCTCCGGGGCAAAATCAGCCTCGAAGACTTCTCGGATTTGCTCGAGGAGCCGGCCGGTCTTGGCAAATTCAGTATTCGGGTACGTGGGGTCGATATAGAGGACGAAGCGTTTTTGCTCCTCGTCGGTCAAATAACGCTGTCCGTTGAAGTGCCCGTCGTACTTCTCCTCGATATCGGACAGGTCGACCTCGGGCGGCTCGCTGTCACCGAGGCTCGCAAACATCGGGTTGGCGCGGGCCTTCTCCCATTTGACGCGCTTGTTGATGCGCTTGCTGACCTCGCGGGCGTCGTCGAGCTCCAGATAAAGCAGGCGACGGTCCTCGAAGAAGTCGACCGGCCGGGTCGCCTCGACGCCCCTGACGGCCTCGTTGTCGGCGAGCGCAGCGGCCAGTCCGTCGACCGCCTCGATATTCGCCTCGGGGTCGGGCCCCTCCAGCAAAATCGCCAGCCGGCCGATCTCGCGGGCGTAGGCCGTCTCGAGCCGCTCGAGGCCCTGCACCGACTCCGCCGACTCGGGCAATAGCCTGTGCAGCTCACTATCGACGGTCAGCCCGCTCGCCGACCATGCTCCGAGTCCGGTCAGCGCGATCGCCACGACCAAGATCAATGGCCGGAACCTCACGTAGAAATCAGCGACTGCTTGGCGGGTCATGTTCATAGATCAATGCAAGGATCAAACGAGGTCGGACTCGGAGACGAACGCACCCGGTTTAGACGACGCGCGCGGAATTGTCGACTCGGGAGTCGCGATCGGTCGCCAACACACGGTGGCAATGCGGCTCGACAACGACAGCGGGCACGACGATTATTCGGGCCGTGGAGCCCCGCGATGATCACTATCCGAGGTGCCGTCGACACCGGCATCGGCGCCGGCCTCCTGCACGTTTGAAGACGCAGCAGCCCCCGGCGCCGCGCTCTGGTCGGGCGCGGGTTTGGTAACGGTGATATAATAGCCAAAACCAATGACACCGATCATCACGGCGACGTAAATGGTCCAACGCGCGGACTTGGGCACGACTCCTCCTGAGACAATGAGCGCAACCCCCTCGGGCTGCGATCACATTCACCTCAGCTTGTCCTACGCGCCGGTTTTGGGCAAGGCGGTATTCGAGGGCACCCCGCGCGCTACGGCGACGGTCGTGGTCTGGCTGCCTCGACGGTCTTCGATGTCGACCGCGCCGCTGTCGTCGAGAAAGGTGTGACTCTCGATATTCGCTTCCCCGGTTACGCTCATTGCCGCCCGCTGACGCACACAAAAAAACCCGGATCACGCCAGGCGTAGATGCCTGGCGTGATCCGGGTTTTCAGGCGGCGTGTGTCGAGTCCTACTTCTCTTCGGCAGCTTCAGCCCAGCCTTTGAGCGCGGCATTGGCGCCCTCACATTCATCCATGGCTTCCATGCTGTCGATCTCATTGAGGCACTTGGCCGTGTCGGGGTTCTCGTCGATGGTTCCGGCGTTCTCGCAGCCCTTGATGAGCGCGGGGATATCATCCTTTTCGAAGAACGCTTTATCGCCCTGGGCGTCTACGAGCACGTTGACGGTGTTGGTGACCACGCCCTCACAGTTCACCGCGCCTTCGTCCTCAGCTTCTGCGGCCGCGGCTTCTTCTTCTTCATCGCCTTCCGGTTCGTCAACTTCTTCTTCGTCTCCTTCTTCCTCAGCACCTTCTACAGCTTGCTCGGCGGTGGCTCCCTCGTCGGTGCCCTCTTCGCCAGCATCTTGTTTCTCACAACCGACGAGGCCGACCACACAGGCCAGCAATACAGCAACAAACATTCGCAACGTCATAACCACTCCTCTCGAGGATCGGGGACAGTATTTCAGCATATGGTAATCGGCACGATTGACGATAACGGTTGAACGCATATTCACACAAGCCTAACTTCACGGTCTCAGGGCAATCGCAAAGTCACAGCCCCGCCGTTTGAGCTAGCAGTTGCTCTCGGTA
>JBKGZI010000358.1:0-6240 GCA_046545675.1 Persicimonas sp. | reverse complement strand
GCGAATCAGCAATGCCTACACCCAACCCTCACGCCAACGCACTTTCATGCCCAGAATCCCGAACAAACAAACAAGACTGCTGCGTGCGCCGCATGACGCTGCGCAGATGCTCCAGGTCGACGTCGCGCGCCAGCCCGAAGATATTGAGGTCGGCGCGCGGCGCGCGTTTGAGCTGCTCGGTGAAGTTGCCCGAGCGCACCCAGGATTCGCCGTAGGGCGACAGGCGGGTGTCTTCGATGAGCTGGTCGAGGTAATTCTTAGCCTGCGGGACGTCGTTGGGGTCAGCGCAGACCGTCATAAAGCGCATCCTGCCGCCCCAATTGCGCCCGATCTGGTAGGCCATCAGCAGCGACAGATCGAGGTTGGCCAGCCGAAGGCCCAGATGCCAGTCGGGGCTCTGGTCGCGGATCCACACGTTGATGGTGCGCTCGTGGCCGAGGCCGGCCTCCGGGTGGCGGTATAAAAAGGCCACGCCCATATCGTTTTCTTCGGCGGTGTCGACCAGCGCCTGGATGGTCTGCTGGTCGTAGGTGTGGGCCAGGCCGAAGAGCACGTTGGGCCGGAAGAAGTTGCCCCGCATCACCGAGGCGCTCAGCTCGACGCCCTTGTCCAGCGACTCGGCTTCGAGGACCACCGAGGTAGCGAAGAGGCCCTCGGCCTGAAAGTCGGCGGCGATGGTGCTCATGGACTCGAATTCGCCGTCGACCTTATCCAACATGGCCGTATTGGGGGCGCCGACCAGGGTGCTCTTGCCGGAGTTGCCGGGACCCTCGGAGTCTTCGGAGAGGCTGCGCTTTTTCATCTTGCCGGGGCGGATGCCCACGATCTGCAGCGCGCCTTTGGGGTGGGTCATCGCGCGCAGCAGGCGGAAGTTGCCGTCGAGCTGGGCGCGCGACTCGACCGGGATGAGCAGGTTGGGCTTCCAGGAGCGCTCGTTGGCCTCCTGGGCTCCCACGATGCGCTTGGCGGCCCAGTCGGCCAGCGCCACGAACATGCCGCTTCGGACCGTCTCCCAGGGTTGCTCGAGCTGCTTTTTGACCAGATAGGCGTATACCGCCACGACCACCGAGATCGCGACCAGCGCAAACGTCGGGCTGATCACGAAGACGGCCACGGCGCACGAGACGGTGCCCAAGATCGGCACGATGAGCGGGATGCGAAACAGCGGCCGAAACGAGACCATCCCCAGGCGTTGCTCGACCAGAACCACGACGTTGATGGTGAAGTAGGTCAGCAAAAAGAACATCGTGATCAGGCCGGCCACACGGTTCAGGCTGCCCAGTGACAGCGCCGCCAAGACCAACACGCCGGTGACCAGCATCGCGCGTCTGGGCTCGCCGCGATCGCTGGTCTTGGCGAAGAAGTCGCCGCGCGGCAGCACGCCGTAATTGCCCAGCGCCTGCAAAACTTTGGGCGCGGCGACAAAGGAGCTCAGGGTCGCCGTAAAGGTCGAGGCGAGGATGCCGGCGAGCACCAGCTCGCGCATCGCGGCGGCTTCGACGACGATGAGCTCGTCAGCCTGCAGAGTCTCGGGGGAGACCAAAACGCTATACCACACGGCCATGAACAGATAGACGAATAGCGACACGCCCACCGCGGCCAGCGTGCCGCGCGGGATGCTCCGGCGCGGGCTCTCCAGCGAGCCGGACATGCTCGCCCCGACCATGATGCCGGTGCCGGCCGGAAAGAAGATCGCGAACATCTCCCAGAAGCCGCCGGCTCCGAATTCGCCCCACAATTGCGGGTTGTGGTAGGTGGGCTCGGCCACGCTGGTCAGCCCCAGCACGATCGAGACCAACGAGGCGAGCACCACGACCATGACTAGCCCCTGCAATTTGAAGGCGAGCTTGGTCGAGATGAACGCGGTGATATAGGCGACGAAGAAGACGCTGAGCACCACCGCCCACATCGGGTGGCCGGGGAAGATGACCAGCCAGGCCTCGGCGAAACCGTAGATATACAGCGCGCCGGACAAGGCCTGGGCCAGATATAGCGGGATACCGATCGAGCCGCCGGCCTCCAGGCCCAGCGACTGGCTGATCACCGCGAACGCCCCGCCGGCGCCGAGTCGAATATTGGTGGTGATCGTCGACAGCGACAGCGCGGTCGCGCCGGTGATCAGAAACGTCGCCAGGATGACCAGCATCCCGCCGACCAGCCCGGCGTGGCCGACCAGCCAGCCCTCCCGCAAATACATCATGACGCCGAGGATGGTCAGCACGGTCGGGCGAAACACGCCCTGGAAAGTGCTCAAGCCCACGCTGTCGCTTAAATCACTGCTTGTTGCGGCTTCCGCATTCTCGGACATCTCATGACAACCGGTTTTTGGAGCTCAACTCAAACACACAACTTCAATCAGAACTGGGTTTTCATAGTCGATCATCTATGGGTTGCCCGCAAAAAACTGCGCCATTTTGCGCAGGGCTTCGGCGCGGTGGCTGATGGAGTTTTTCTTGTCCAGGGAGACCTCGGCCATCGTCTTATCCCATTGGGGCACGTAGAAGTGCGGGTCGTAGCCGAAGCCGCCGGTGCCGCGCGGCTCGTCGATGATGCGGCCCTCGACGGTGCCGCGAAACCAGATCACCACGCGGTCGTCGATGCGCGAGAGCATCGCTTCCTTGTCGACCTTGGACTCGCCGATCTCCTCGAAGGGCACGCCGGTGCGCGAGACGAGCGCGCGGCCGGTCTTGTTATTGGGCATGGCCAGCGCCGCCACGCACACATAGCGCGCGGTGCGCTCCTCGAAGGGTACGCCGTCGAGCTCGGCGATCAGCTTGCGGTTATTGTCGGCGTCGGTGGCGTCCGGGCCCGCGTAGCGCGCGCTATAGACGCCGGGGCGGCCGTCGAGGGCGTCGACCTCCAGGCCCGAGTCATCCGACAGCGCCACGCTGTGGGTGATCTGGGACGACTCGTAGGCTTTTTTGAGCGCGTTCTCCCAGAAGGTCTCCTTGTCCTCCTCGATCTCGGGAAGCTGATCATGCCAGCTCTCCAGATCGAAGACCCGCCAATTCGGGTTGAGGAAGTCCCCCAGCAGACTCTCGAATTCGCGGCGCTTGCCGGGGTTGCCAGTGGCGAAGAGAAATGTGTCGTCTTTGTCGAGCATGGTCTGGTTCGT
Organism: Persicimonas sp.; assembly: GCA_046545675.1. Lineage (GTDB taxonomy): Bacteria > Myxococcota_A > Bradymonadia > Bradymonadales > Bradymonadaceae > CAYLTX01. The sequence continues at coordinate 3,125 of JBKGZI010000358.1, read as the reverse complement.
GGGCTGGAGTCGCTAAGGGCCCTGGTAAGCTAAGGGCGTGGGGGCGTTTGTAAATCCACGCCACCTACTCGTGAAAGACCGGCAGGCTCAGCAGCGACCCGACCACCTCGCGCGCGGTCATCTCGCCGTCGACCAGCGCGATGGCGTGCTCGAGGATGGGCACCTCGACGCCGGAGTCCTCGGCGACGATCTCGAGCGAGTCGATCAGGTTGAACAGCCCATTGGCGGATACCCCGAACTCGGCGCGCAACGCCTCGGGATCGACGCCGTCTCGGCGCATGAATTCAGAGCCAATCTCGGCTTCGACGCTTTTTCCCCGGCCATTGGCTGCGCCGTTGGTATCCAGGCGCAGGTTTCCGCAGCCGGACAGCCCGAAGGCGGTCTTCTCGAAGCCGCCGCGGTAGACCACGAAGCGGGCGGTCTCGGCCAGGCCGCGGGCAAAGAGCATCGCGTCGAGGCTGGCGCCCAGCTCCATTTGATGGGCGATACCCGACAGCATCGCGATGATGCGCGTATACGCGGCGGCGGCCTCCGCGCCGCGAATATCCTCGGCGCGATAGAGTCGAAATTTGGGCGCGTCGAGCACGTCCTCACACAGGTCGTGGACCTCGTTAAATTCCGAGGCGCACACCCCCGCGCTGGGCCGCTCGGCGAGCACATCGTCGGCGTCGAAGGGCCCGGTCAAGAAGCCAAAGCGCTGGGTCGGGGTCTCCTCGCCCAAAATCGTCGACGGCGGCTCGAGCGTGGCGTGCTCGAGGTTGCGGGTGGTGTGCACCAGCACATGCCGGCCCGACAGCACCGAGCCGAGCTGGCGGCCGGACGTGCGCAGCCGGTGGATGGGCACGCACAGAAAGATGATCGGCGTATCCTTGAACGCGCCCACGTCGACCTCGCGCACATGCGCCGGAAGCTCACCGCCTCCCCCGGCGCCGTCGGCGCTCCAGTGGTAGACGTCATGATTGCGCAACAGATGCGCCATCGCCTCGAATCGCGCCCCGCGTCCTACCAGTCCAACTTCCATCACTCATCTCCAATACGCGTCGAATTAATGTTGTTTCCATGATTCAAAGCTGCTCCATGTGCTCTTCCACGCCTCCGCGAGAGCAATGGTTCCATGCTTCGAAGCCTCCAAGCTTCCATGGATCAGCGAGCGCGCGCGCACACCGCCGTCATATCGATATCGAAGGTGCGCACGCGATTACCGTAGTAATACAGCAGATCCAATTTGTGCAGCGCGGCGCCGTTCATCAAATGCTCGACCAACTTGGGGGTGTGATAGGTGCGCAGGTAGCTGACGCCCTCCTCGAGGATGGCGTCGGTGTCGTGGTCGCGGATGAATTGGGATAGGCGCAAATCACCGGCGACCTCGCGCGCTTCGAGTTCGACGAGGAGCTCGGCCAGGACGTCGCTGACCTGGTACCAGGGCACGATTTCACCGGTGGCCAGGCGCAGCAATTTATAGACGTCCCAGCGTGGAAATTTGCGCTGCAGCAGCTCGAAGAGCACGAAGGCGACCACGTGGGCGGGCGTGAGCACCGTGTTGGCGCGGAACGCCTCGGCGATGCGCGCGCCGGTGTGGCGGGTGTAGGTGCGGTCTCGGGACTGGTCGTGGCAGACCTCGTCGGTCAGCGCGCGCCGCACATAGCTGGTCGGGTCGACGCGCCGGCCGCGCCGGTCGTAGCTATTACCGTCGCGCTCGACGCGATTGCCGAAACAATCCATCGGCTGGCCGTAGCGGATCACCGTCGTCGAGGACATCTCCATGGTGTTGAGCGCAAAACGCACCACCTGGCTGATCTGGTTGAACTCGTCGTCCTCCAGGAAGTATCGCCGCCCGCCTTCCCGGCGCAGGTGGTCGTGGATGAGGCTCTCGGCCTCCAAGACCAGGTTGTAGTTGATGGTCACCGGGCAGATATAGATCGGCTTTTCGTGGCCGTGGTTGAGCAGGTTGTTGACGTAGGCGCTGATCGCGGTGCCCAAAAGCCCCAGCTTGAGATGACCCTCGACCTGATTGGAGCGCGAGCGGGTGCCGCCGGGGAAGAAGAGGCTGTGGTAGCCGCGCTCGAGCAGCACCTGCGAGTAGGTCTTGAGCAGGCCTTTATACAACGCATGCTGGATGCGTCGGTCGACCTTATAGGCGCCCAGGTTGTGCATGAAGAAGCTGGTCAACGGGTTCGTAAACAGGTTCTTGCCGGCCCCGTAGGTCACCGGCGGCAGCCCCGACTGGTGCAGCGTCCAGCCCAAGAGGATCGAGTCCATATTGGAGCTATGCGTCGGCACGAAGACCAGCGTCCCGCGTTTGGCCAGGTGTCGGAGCGTGTCGGTATGACCCTCGACGACGATACGCTCGCTGAGATCTCGCAGGTGCTTGAAGGCCTTGCGAAGATGCAGCACGCCACCGGGCAATTGGCGAAGGTCTTGTGCCTTGAATAACATGCCCAGGCCGAGCGGCAGCGCGCCGGTGGCCAGCTTATAGACCCTGGGGTCGAATTTGCCGGCGATATCATCGGCGTAGGTGCGCGCCAGCTCCCGCAGGATGTCGCGCTTCCTGGACTCGCTCATCTCGCCGAGCTTTCGGGAGACCTCGCGCCACCAGGAGATGGAGCGCACCTCCTCCTCGGGCCCCTGCTCGACCTGCAGCCGCTCGACCTCCTGATAAGCGGCGTCGTTGAGGAAATACTCGATGCCGTCGTCCTCGATCTGGCGTGTCTCCGACAAGATCGAGCTGTAGGTGCGCCGACAAACTTCCGAGACGATATGCGGCCGGTCCGCGTTAAACCCAAACAGAGGTGGTTGCGCCATGCTTCGGATACCTCGGTGCCGTAATGAATTTCGTTGAACTCATCTATACGGCGTGGGGTCGAATGACTCAAGGTCATACCCCGTGAACGTGAACCGCCGTCCCCCCTGCACATTGGGTCATACGAACGAAGACGGCTCGAATCGGGCTGGACTGCTCGACCGAAGCAGCCTCGAAATGCGGCCACGCTGCAGGTTTAACTACGGTTCACGTTCACGTGCACGTCTAACCATCGACCACATCTTTCGAGTTAGCTGGGTGTTGGCCTTTAAGGCGCCGCTGTTTGGCGCCGCGCCGGAGCGTTTTTTGCGACGGCCCTGTAGCC
>JBKGZI010000357.1:0-6249 GCA_046545675.1 Persicimonas sp. | reverse complement strand
CTAGATTGGTTCGGGCGGACAAGGCTGCCCGCATTCCTGACGCCCGCAAACGTATTTCACCTATCCTGTAGGGTCAATGGGAGCGACTCGAAGGTTCGTCGCGATGGGGGGTGGGACATAGCTGTTCGAAGAGGCTCAGCAACCGGTCGACCGCGACCGGCTTGACGACGTGAGCGTCAAATCCTGCCTCGAGAGCACGCCGGTGAGCCTCGGGGTCGCCGTAGCCGGTCAAGGCGACCAACGGCAGCTCATCGAGGCCCCGTTCCTCGCGCACGGACGCAGCGAACGCATAGCCGCTGATCTCGGGAAGTCCGAGGTCACATAGCACGATATCCGGATCGACTTTGTCCAAGAGCTCGAGGCCTTCGCCGGCGTGGAAGGAAGAATAGACATCACAGCCGGCCGCCTCGAGCTGCAGGGTGAGCACCTCGACGATGTCGGGATTATCCTCGATGAGCAGAACTCTGCACGGTTGAGCCCGAGTCGGTTGATTCAGCTCGGGCGAGGATTGATCGGAGTCCCAAAGAGGTAAGCGCACGATAAATTGCGAGCCGTGACCGGCCCCCTCGCTTCGCGCATCGATGGTCCCCCCGTGCAGTTCGACCAGCTCCCGTGCCAACGCCAGGCCCAACCCCAGTCCACCTCTCGAGCGGGCGATATCCTGCGGGGCCTGCTGGAAGGGCTCGAAGATATGCGGCAGGAGCGCCTCGTCGATGCCGGCCCCGGTATCCTCGACCGAGACGACCGCCTCAGCGCCTTGCCGGGACAGGCCGATGCCAATGGTATCAGTCTCATCGGTAAATTTGATGGCGTTGACCAACAGGTTGTCGAATACCTGGCTGATGCGCACCGGGTCGGCGTTGGCGAGCATATGCTCGGCGCCGGGGTCGACGACGATCTCGACACGTCGGCTCGACAACTGCTCTTGGCGGTCTTCGAGCAGGTTTTGGATTACCTCGATGATATTGACCACGGTATAGTCGAGCTCGAGCTTGCCCTGGGTGATCCGGGAGACGTCGAGCAAGCCGTCGATGAGCCTGGCCATCTGGCGTGACTGACGCGCGATAATGCGCTGAGCACGACCGACCAACGGCTGATCGAGGTCGAGGTGGTCGAGCAATTCGGCCGCCGAGTTGATCGCCATCAGCGGATTGCGAAGCTCGTGGCCGAGCATCGCCAGAAATTTATTCTTGCGTTGATCGGCCTCATGCAGCTCTTTCTCGGCCATTTTCCGGGCCGTAATATCGATAATAAACCCCTCCAGCGCGACCACCTCGCCGCCCTCGAATACCCCGGAGCCCTGCTCCCAGACCCACCGATACTCTCCGTCGGCATGCTCGAGGCGATACTCGACCTCGAAGTGATCGCGAACCGCCAGCGCGTCTTGAACCGCATCCCACAGCCAGCCACGGTCGTCGGGGTGGATGAGCTCGGCCCACTCGACCTCTCCAGACACAACCGCCTCGGAGTCGTAGCCGCAGACGAATTCACTGCCGCTGACGAATTCGAAGGGCCAATTGGGCTCGTTGAGGCAACGATACGCCATGCCGGGCAGGTTCTCGATCAATGTCTTTAGGCGCCGCCGGTTCTCGTGCAGCTCCCTTTCGGCGCATTTGCGCTTTGTGATGTCGACCATCGCACCCACCAGGTGCGTCGGCCGCCGCCCCTGGCAGGTTTCCTCGAAGATCGCGTGACCTCTGGAGTCGACCCATACGATCTCCCCGTCTGGATGAACCAGACGGAACTCCGCCTGGTACACGTCATCGTCGCCCGAAGGGTCAATGGCCCGGTCGACTGCTTCATCCACCATGGGTCGATCATCGGGATGGATATTCGCCAGCACCTCTTCGACAGTGGGCTCACCGGACGGGTCTACCCCGATCTGCTCGCACGCCTTGGGCGACCAGAACGCCTCGTCGCGCACGATATCGTACTCCCAATCACCGACCTCGGCCGCCTCCACCGCCAGCAGCCGGCGTGTCTCCAAGCGCCTCAATTGCTGCTCGGTGCGTTTGCGCTCGGTGATGTCGACGTGGATCCCCAAGACCCAGCGCACTTCGCCGGCCTCATCGCGCAAAAAGCCGCCGAGCGCCTCGAGCCAGCGGATCTCGCCGTCGGCGCGCACGATTCGAAACTCGGCCTGAAACTCTTCATCGTCGCGGCCGACGCTCCAATATTGCTGGGCGACCCTCGCCAGATCCCGGGGATGGGTCAACTTGGTAAACTCTTCGAGTGATAGCTCTCGCGGGCCCGGATCCAACCCGAGGATGCACGCCTCCTGTGCATTGATCGTGGCCCGACGCTCGCAGAGATCGATCTTCCAGCTTCCGATGCCGCCGGCGGCCAGCGCGCGCTGCAGCGGGGCATCGGATTCGAAGAATGTCTGCTCAGTTTTGTTGGCCCAGGGTGTACGTCCGAGACTACCTTGCGACACTCCGGGCCGCTCCGGCTCGGGAGCGTCGTTGGTGCCTTCGGTCGACATATTGGTTGCCATCTGTTCGAGTGATCCCGGTAAGGAGTGCTCAGGGGAAATGCATCCTTATAAGGCTAAGCCCGACTCCCCAGAGTTCTAGCCCGCTGGCCGGCCAACCGGGGCCGCAAACCGACAACTCTTGGCGCGGGCTTCTTCAAAATTGCGCTCGGCTAAGGTAAGAGCCATCCATGAGCCACTGACCTCTCCTCGTCGACGAGTCGCCCCAATGAGTGCTCTGATCCGCTTTCAGGTCTGCGCCCCAACCCCCCACGACCATCTCTATCGCGTGCGTCTCGAAATCGACGCCCTCGGTGACGACGAGCACCTCGATTTGAGGATGCCCGTGTGGAGCCCCGGAAGTTATCTGGTCCGGGAATATTCACGCCACGTCCAGCGCCTTCGGGCGACCGGCGACGACGGCGATCTTCGACGCGTCCGCAAGACGGACAAGAACACCTGGCGGGTGGACACCACCCGTTGCCGTTCGCTGGTGGTCGAATACGAGGTCTTCGCCCACGATCTGAACGTACGCGCCAACCACCTCGATGACAGCCACGGCTTCTTCACCGGTGTCGCGCTATATCTATATCCGCTCGGCCGCCACGATGAAGACGTCGAGCTCGAAGTGGTCCCGCCCGACGGTTACGGCTGGCAGGTCTACACCGGTCTGACCGCCCTCGACCGCTCCAAGAACCGCTTTGTGGCCCCTAACTTCGACATCCTCTTCGACTCGCCGGTCGAGATGGGCGACCACGATCGGCTCGCCTTCGAGGTCGACGCCAAGCCCCACGAGATGGTCTTTTGGGGGCGCGGCAACTACGACCGGGACATGCTCGAGACAGACCTGCCCAAGGTCGTCGAGGCCAACCGCCAGATCTTCGGCAGCCTGCCCTACGACGACTACCTGTTCATCACGCTGCTCAGCGACGGCGCCGGCGGTGGGCTCGAGCACTTCAACTCGACCGCGCTCATCTACCCGCACGACCGATTCCGCCGGTCCGACGACGACGACCTCGATGACGGGTATATCAACTTTTTGCGGCTCGCCTGCCACGAGCACTTCCATGCCTGGAACGTCAAGCGCATCCGGCCGGCGACCCTCGGGCCCTTTGACTACGCAAAGGAAAATTATACCCGGGATTTGTGGACGGTCGAGGGGATCACCAGCTACTACGACACCTACGGGCTGTTGCGCGCCGAGATTCTCGACGCCGAGGGCTACCTCGAGCGCCTCCTGCAGCGCATCAAGCAATATGAGGGCGTCCCCGGACGCAAATTGCACTCGCTCGAGGATGCCAGCTTCGACGCCTGGATCAAGCTGTACAGGGCCGACGAGCACACCCGAAACTCGACGGTCTCCTACTATCTCAAAGGTGAGTTGGTCTGCGCGCTGCTCGACCTGCGCATCCGCCGGGTCACCGCCGGTGAGCGCAGCCTGGACGACGTGCTGCGCCACCTCTGGGAGCATTATTATCTGGCCGGTGACCGCGGCTATCCGGAGGGCTCCTACGAGCAAATCGTCGCCGAGGTCACCGGCGTCGATATGAGCGACTTCTTCGACGACTACATCCGCGGCACCGCCGAGCTTCCCTGGAACGAATTTCTGCAGCCGTTGGGACTGCGCCTGGAGCGCGAGACCCAACACGAGAAAGCGTGGCTGGGCGTGAGCACCGCGGCAGGCGACGGGCACCCACGCGTCACGTACGTCCCCACCGGAAGCCCCGCACACGTCCATGGGGTGTATGCCGGGGATGAAATCGTCGCCGTCGATGGTTGGAAAGTCACGGGGGACAACCTCTCGAAGCTCATCGAAGACAAGTCCCCTGGCGACAGCATCGACATCCACCTCTTTCGGCGCGGAGAGCTCCGAGACTACAGCGTCGAGCTCGGCTCGACGCCGCCCGATACCTACCGCATATGCACCCGCGAGGACGCCTCCGACGAGGCTCGCGAGTTGCTTCGCGGCTGGCTGGGCACCGATGACGTTACAGCGGAACTATCCAAATGACTCACAAAATAGAGCTCCCCATGTCTGCAGCTATCTCAACGTGGCCCAAACGGCTCGCCTGCGCCGCTCTGCTCATCTCTCTGGGCACGGCCACCCCGGCGCTGGCGCAGGAAGAAGGCACCTCCGAGCCCAGATCGGGACAGGTCTCCAGCCTCAGCAGCCAGGTCAGCCAGGAGATCGAGAGCCCGTACTGCCCGGGCAAGACGTTGGCGATGTGTCCGTCCGGCGGGGCCGCAGACGTTCGCCGTGAGATTCAGGACCTCGCCCGGGAGGGTAAGGACCGGCAAGAGATCAAAGACGCGATCATCGACAAATACGGCGAGGAATTTCGCCTGGTCGAGCCCCCCGCTGAGGACAATTATACGCTGCTGGGTGTGGTGGGCGGCGGGCTGGTCTGCTTTTTGGCCGCCATCTGGTTCATCTCGGCCAGACGCAAAGACGCCGTCGGCACCGAGGGCGCCGACGGCGGATTGAGCGACGATGAGTTGTCGGACGAGGAACGCGCGTATCTCGAGGAGTTGCGCGACGAGTATCAAGACTGATCTTCGGATTTTTCGGCGTCGTCGGCGTCGTCGGCTTCTTCGGAGGCCTCGGCGTCGGCGGCTTCCTCGACCTCGTCAGCCTCGCTGGACTCTTCGGCTTCTTCGGCTTCCTCGGCCTCTTCAGCCTCGCTGGACTCCTCGGCTTCCTCGGCCTCTTCAGCCTCGCTGGACTCTTCGGCTTCCTCGGCTTCCTCGGCCTCTTCAGCCTCGCTGGACTCTTCGGCTTCCTCGACCTCTTCAGCCTCGCTGGACTCTTCTTCGCCGAGCCCCAACCGGTCGCGCAGAATGTCGCCGAGTTTGGCGGTGGCGCCGTCCTCCTCGACGTACTCGCGCATCGTCTGCTCCTCTTCGAGCGTGTCGCGCTTGAGCGACAGGCCGATGCGCTCGTTGGCGCGATCGAAGCTGACCACCAGCACCTCGACGGTCTGGCCGGGCCTGACCACCGTGTGGACGTTCTCGACGCGCTCGGCGGCGAGTTCGGAGATGTGGATGAGGCCCTCGACACCCTCGACGATCTCGGCGAACGCGCCGAAGTCGGTCAACTTGGTGATCGTCACCGTGACCTTCTTGCCCGGCTTGGCGACCTCGGCGGCCTTCGACCACGGATCGCGCTCGAGTTGCTTGATGCCCAGGCCCAGGCGCTGGTTGTCGACGTCGATGTCGAGCACCTTCGCCTCGACCTCGTCGCCGACCTTATAATGCTCGCGCGGCTCGTCGATCTTGTCGGTCCACGAGAAGTCACTGACATGCACGAGGCCCTCGATGGACGGCTTGACCTCTACGAAGAGGCCGAAGTCGGTGATATTGCGAATCGGCCCTTTGACCACATCGCCGACCTCCAACTCCTCGGTGAGCTGTACCCAGGGGTTGGCCTCGAGCTGCTTGACCGACAGGCTCAAGCGGCGATTCTCGATGTCGATCCCGATCAGCTTGACCTTGACCTCCTGGCCGATGGCGAGCACATCACGCGGGTGATGGATGCGGTCGGTCCAGGACAGCTCGGTGACGTGGACCAGCCCTTCGAGGCCGGGGGCGATCTCGACGAACGCGCCGAAATCGGCCAGGCTGACCACCTTCCCGCCGATCACCTGGCCCTCGGAAAACTTCTCCTGAACGTCGGTCCAGGGGTCGTCCAACAGTTGCTTTCGGCCCAAGCTGAGCCGGTCGCGGTCCTTGTCGTAGTCGAGCACCACGACCTTGATCTCGTCGCCGGGGCGAACCAGCTC
>JBKGZI010000356.1:0-6261 GCA_046545675.1 Persicimonas sp. | reverse complement strand
CGTCGTCTTGCAGGCCGTGCTCTTCGGCGAAGACGCCGGCGACGCCGCCTTTTCTATCGCCGCGCCGCTGCACGATAACCTCGCCTGGATTCGCCGGCGCGCCCAGCAGCGGCTGGACGACGACGGCTTCGACGCCGGAGATTTCGAGGCGGCCGCCGAAGCCTGGGCCGACGAGAACGGCGCCCGGCTGGGCATGATGCGCCACAACTTCAAGGCTGACAGCTTCGCAGACTTCGCCGGGCCCGCCGAGGTCAAACTCGCCGCGGGGATCGTCGGCTATTGGTCGACGCCCGAGCAATTCGAATATCTGGTCGGCAACCGCTCGTTTCCGATGGAGCAATTCGAGGCGATCCAGCAACGCGTGGTACGCAGCGCCGTCGAACACGGGGTGTTCATCAATGAGCCGCTTCGGCGCTTCGCCGTCGATCTCGGGCTCGCCGAAAGTGAGCGCGACCTCGTCGAGCGGCTGGTCGGCGAATACGCCGAGGTCAACGTCGGGCTGCGCACAAACGACCTCGATCCGATGGAGCAATGGGAGAATTGGGAAGCGCTGGTCGATGCCGCCGAGCAATTCGCGCTCGCGCTCGACCCCGAGGTGCTCGAGCTGGCCGAGGCCAGCCTCAAGCGCGCGCAGGACTTCCAGGAGACCGGCCCTTTGGACGCCCCGGTGTCCCCGCAGGAGCCGGCCCCGGCCGATCCGGTCTCTGATGTGGCCGCTGATGACGCAGCCTCTGATGATGCAGTCTCTCGAGATGCTTATGACGTCGATCAATTAGTCGTCGCGCGCCGCTCGGAGAGCACCGGGGTGACGTACTTTTTGCCGGATGACGCCGTCCTGGACACCTTCGACGACCTCGCGTCGATGTCGCGCGAAGATCTCGAGCTTTTACTCGACGATGCCAAAGGCCGACTCGAGGCCGCGCAGATGCTCGTCGAGCGCTTCGGCGCCGAGGGGATGCGCCTGGCGCTCGAAGGCGCCGAGAATATGACCACCACTGAGGTCGCGGCGCTGGCGCGTTTCCTGGAGACCAAGGCCGAGGGGCTCGAAGCACAACTGGTGCGCTGCGTGGAATCGGCCGGGCCCAGCGCCACGTATGTGGCCGCCCGCGCCCTGGCCAGCATCCGCAGCACCAGCGCCATCCCCACGCTTCTGGAGGCTTATCGCGACGAGGATCGCGGCGGAAATCGCCGCAATCTGGCGCGCACCCTGGCCGTCTACGGCAATAAGCTCTTGCCCGGACTCAAGCGCGTGATTAAGAAGGAGGGCCACGACGACGCGTTGGTCATGCTCCTCGTCGAACTCGAGCGCCAGCATGACGGCGTATTGGCAGAATTGGCCAAAGATCGTAGTAAGTCCGTCCGCCGCGCGGCCGAGGCCGCGCGCGCGAGCCAATAACCTCTCTTCGCCTCACGCGACGAACACGCGACACCGCGATGATTATCGGAATTTTTAGCGACGTACACAGCAATATCGAGGCGATGAATGTGGTCGCCGAGGCCTACCGCGAGGACGAACGCGAGGTTCAGATGTACGTCTGCCTGGGCGACGTCGTCGGCTACGGGGCCAACCCCAACGAGTGCTGTGACGTCGTCCGGGAGATGGCTGATATCACCGTCCTGGGCAACCACGACGCGGCGGTCTCCGGGCGCATGAACTACGCCTTTTATTACGACGCGGCCCGAAACGCCCTGGACTGGCACGCCGAGCAGTTGCGCGAGGAGCACCACGAGTGGCTGCGCACGCTGTCCTACTTCGAGAAGTGGGAGGACGTCGAGTTCTGCCACGGCGCACCGGTCAACCGCGAGGAGTTCGACTACGTCTTCAATATCCACCAGGCCGACCAGCTACTGGATTATTGGGACGACCTCGAGCACATCACATTCATCGGCCACTCCCACCTGACCAAAGCCTTCAGCCTTCACCCTGAAGAGGGTGCCGCCGAGCTCGTCGGCCCGGTCTTGGACTTCGAAGACGACAAAAAATATATCGTCACCGCCGGAAGCGTCGGCCAGCCGCGCGACAACGACAACCGCGCCTGCTACGGCTTCTACGACACCGAGGCCAAGACCTTCGAGTACAACCGCATCGAATACGACGTGCGCGCGGCCGCCAAGAAGATCTTCCAGTCCGAGTTGTCCAGTGATTTTGCCAAGAGACTCTTCTTCGGCATCTGATACTGCAGAAAGTAAGAAAGTTAGATATTGAGAGATTGAGATACAGCAACTGCTCTCGACTTACCTCATGAGTCCGGTTGACCCGTCTTAATCTCTCAATCTCTCAATCTCTCAATCGCTGTCTTCAACCAGCGCCAAGAAGTGATCGAGCTTCAGGCAACTGAGCACGTCGACGCTATCTGACGACGTCCCACGCGTGCCCACCACCACTGACAACTCACCGAAGGGGGCGACGAACTCGGGCGCTTTGACCGGCTGGTCGAGCGTGTGAAGCAGCTCGCCTGTGGCCACGTGGCGCAGCTCGACCTCGTCGGCAACCCCCAGGAGGGCGTCCTCGACGCTGACCAACGGCAGGTTGCCGTGCAACAGCCAGGTCTCATCGGCGGGGGTGGCCCGCCAGCGCAGCTCGCCGGTGGAGATCTCGAAGCACGAGATCTCGGCGCGGTCGGTCTTGATCAGCCCGTGGGTGCGGCCGTCGAGCTCGTGGCAGAGCACCGGGGTGGGATCGTCCATGCCGGCGCTGGATAGATCGAGCGTCCACTCCACGCGCGGCTCGGTGCGCTCGACGTCGATGCCGTGCAGGCTTAGCTGGCCATGGCGCTCGACCGGCACGATCATGAATTCGTCGACGAATGAGGCCTGGCCGGCCAAAATCCCGTCGATGCGCAGTTGCCAGGAGGTGCGACCGGTGAACGGATACAGCGAGTGGACGGTCAGCTTCTGGTGCAACGAGTCGTGTGACAGCGAGTACAGCCGCCCCTGGTGGAATTGGGGCCCGTTGGCCGACAGGCCGCCCAGGCGCACCTTCCAGAGGGTCTGCCCGTCGATGGGATTGATGCTGTATAAAAAACCCTCGCCGGTCAGCGCCATGATGAGCGGGCCCTGATAGGTCACGCCGGCGAAGCGGCCGTGGCCCGACGAGAACGTCCAATCCAGCTCGCCTGTGGTCGACGACAGCCCCAAGATGCGCCCGTGGAGATCGCAGGCGACCAGTCGGGACTCGGCCGGGTAGGCCGCCGCACCGATGAGGCGCTTCCAGGAGCTCACCGGGATGGAGCGGTTTTGCAGCACGCTGTTGCCGGTGTGCAGATCGATCAATTCGACGCCTCCGGCGTCCTCGGCTACCAACAGCCGCTCGCCGGCGACCGCATGGCTGACCCGCGCCATATTCAGCTCGGCGCCGTGTTTCCAGCGCACCTTTCCGCTGTCGGCGTCGATATAATACATCGCCTCGGAGGTGGGCACCAAGAGGCCGTCGGCGGTGGTCACGATGCTGTCGAGTTCGATGCGCTCGGCGGCAAATTGCCAGGTGGGTCGGGGAAAGAGAGCGTGGACCGACGAGAGCGGCCACGGAAAGCGTGGCTCGCGCGGCTGCGGCGTGGGCTCCGGGGTGACGTGGCCGAGCTCGGCGATGAACGACTCGGGCTCGTCATGGTACGAGTTGCTGCCCGAGATGTCCTCGAACCAGCCACGCAGCTCGCGCACCTCTGCCTCGAGGTCGCTGATCCGGTGGTTGAGCTCCAGGTGAGCGTTGACCGAGAGCACATCAGCCAGGAGCATCTCGCAGACCGACAAGATGATATCGAGCACCCGACGAGGATGGCTGGACAGCTCGATGGACTCCCCGGGCTGCACTGCCGTGCCCATGGTCATCCGCCATCTGGGGCCCTCGGCGGAGACGTCAAAGCGGGCGTGGCGCATCTTCTCGTCACATTGGAAGCTGCTCTCCTCGGAGGCCTCGAGCAGGTTGAGCAGTTGGCGGGTGCGCTTGAGCAGGCCGTGGACGGTCAGCAGCGGATAGCCGCGGGTCATCTCGATGGTGCGGCCGTCGTATTCGGCGACGATCTCGCCGGGGAAGAGCAGCGCGTGCAGATCGAAGTCGTGCTCGCCGCAATAATCGCGCAACGCGCGGTGGTCGGCGTCGAACGAATAGCTCAGCGTGAGCCCGTTGGGGCTCGATGTGCCCCCGCGGCGCTCGCCGTACTCCTGGGGGGCTTCGGACTCCTCGTTGTCAATGGTGGGGCGCTTGTAGTCTTGGATGCGCCCCAGCCTCGAGCTGAACAGACGCACGAAGGTGTCCGCCGAGAATCCCTCCGAGATGCGGTATAGGTCGGTGAGCAGCGACTCGGCCGCGTCCGACAAGGCCTCCACGAATTTGTCGACCGCGATGGGGATGTCGTGGGCGATGACGCGGTGGTGGCGGTCGATGCTGTATAGGGAGATCAAAAATTGGCGGCCGTCGGGCACCAGCACCATCTCCCAGGGCTCGCAATGAAATTCGACGATCTCCTTGCGCGCCCGCCCCTCGAGCAGTCGGGCGACCGCATCGAGCAGCTCGCTGAGCACCCCGAAGATGCTCTCTTCGGCCACATTACTGGTGATATTTGTGCCATCGACGACGATGTCGATGATGTCGCGGATCTCGATCAGGTTGAGCTCGGAGTCGAACCGTCGGTACTGGCGCAGATTTTTCAGAAAGCGGACGTCCTGCTTCCAATGATGACCTACGATGATCTGGACCGACTGCATCTTCAATCACTCCTTGCCACGGCGACCTTGCCGGCGCTTGTCAATTCCCGCCACAACGTACTGCCCATTTCGACGCTATTGCGAAGCTGGGCTTCGCTGGCGGCGTTGACGTAAATTCGGCGCAACTTCTCTCCGTCGAGCACCTTATTGAGAAAGCTGCGACGAAACCGTTCCTCGTCGAGCAGATACATCTTATTATAAATATCCTCACAGATGACCAGTCCGACGAAGTTTCCGGCTGGATTTTCAACGGGTTGATTGTCCTCGGGTGGCTCGGTTTTAGGGGGCTTTTCGGCGGCCGCCTCGACGGTCTCGAGCTCCAGGGTCCGGTTGGCGCGGCTGCGTTTGCCGGGCTTGGTTTGGCCGATCATCGTCTGGTAGAACTGCTCGATGAGCTGGGTGCGAAGCGTCCCGTAGGCACGGCGCACCTCCGCCGCATTGCCCTCGAGTTCGAGCGCGAGGGCCCGGGTGCGAATGGTCAGCTTATTGTCCGAGCGGCTCATATCCTCTCTCCATTGCTTGTGGCGCGATGCGCTTGTTGGCTCGAAGCATGTGGTCTGCGGCGCCGCCACGCGTGTACTGAGTCAACTGCTTGTCGCGCATCTCGCTAACTTGCAGACAAAAACTTTCATTCCGGGGCAAGCTACCGCGGGCGGGGAGCTTGATTATGCGAGAGGCCACAGAACCAATCAAGGACGACCCCGTCGCTGGACCGCCGGAGTTCCTCTGGGCGTGGCAGCTCATCAAACAGAAAACGAGCAACCTCGAAGAATTTTTCTCGCAGGTTTCGTCGATTGAAAAGCCGAAGAAAAACAGCCCTTTAGCTGCCTTGTTGGCGCGATCGAGGTCTGCTGTGTCGAAATTATTACGCAACGATTGGGCCAAATCGCCGAAAACCATAATGAGGGGCCGTGCGATCCCTGCCGTCCACTTTACTTGTCTTATCGACTCTTATTGACCCTCACCAGGAGGAGATTGTGACGAAAATCAATGGTGCCAATTCGGCCAATATGAACCAGTCGACTATGCAAAAATCCGGGTCTGGCGACACCGGTTCGGGCTCGGGATTCGGAGATTTCATGGGCAAGGTGGCCGATAAGGCGCTCGGCGGCGTGGCCGCGGTCGCGCCGATGCTGCCCGGCGGCGAGCTGGTCAAGGTGGCCGCCAACGGCCTGCGCGGCTTCAGCGATCAGGCCCCCGCTCAGATGGGCGGCGCCAAGGGCGAGAAGCTCGACGAGATGTGGGCGATGCAGGAGGACAATCAGATGTTCAACCTCCAGTATATGCAGCTCCAACAGGAGATGCAGTCCGACAACCGCCACTTCTCGACGATGTCCAACCTGCTCAAGGCGCGCCACGATACCGCCAAGGCGGCCATCAATAATATGCGAGTCTGACGGGCATGACTCTCGAATTTACCAGCCTTCTCGGTGCTATATCGGCGCCAGTAGGTCGTAGAACGATTTGTAGACGTTTTTGGTTCTTGCCTCGCTTCGCGACGCCTTTACCAAGAACCAAGAACCAAGAACCAAGAACCAAGAACCAAGAACCAAGAAC
>JBKGZI010000355.1:0-6290 GCA_046545675.1 Persicimonas sp. | reverse complement strand
CGCATCGAGTGTCTCGAGCTTCTCGTTATCCACAAGACTTACGCGCTTGTACTTATGCGGCCAAACTACGATTTGGGTTAGGCTCTCTGAGGCGGTGTCGCGAATCGGCGATTGCTGTCGCAAAATCGAACCTAAATTGTAGTTTGTCCGCCCAAATAGAGCGTTCTCAATTTCTGCGAGAAACTGACCTACTCAAAACTGACCAACAAATCGCCCGCATAGACCGTCTGTCCTTCCTCGGCCTCGACGCCCGTGACCTCACCGCTGGTGGGGGCGACCAGCGTGTTCTCCATCTTCATCGCCTCGATGATGATGATCGGCTGACCCTTGACGACCTCTTGGCCTGGCTCGACGAGCACCTCGAGGACGATGCCGGTGATATTGCTCTCCAGCGTGTCGGCCTCGACGGCTCGCTGCTGGTCGTTGAGCAGGTCGTGCTCGAGCACCACGTCGCCGGCCCGCTCGACGTTGACGCGTGAGACCTTCTCGCCGTCGTCGAATAGGTGGGTCGTGCAGTTCTTATCGAGATGGAACTTTCTAACCTCTCCGGCGATCGCAAACAAGTACCCGCCGTCTTCGGCGCGGCCCTTGAGCTCGAGCTCGATCGGTGGATTGTCGCCGACCTTGGCCTGCCAAGCGCCGCGTTTGGCCTGCGACAACTCGACGCGGAGGTCGTCGCCATCTTCTATTTCGACCAGATAAATCATCTCTTCGTCCTCGTGTGGGCAACTTCGCCCGGGTGTTGCGTTTTTTCGTTCTGCTGGTGGTCTTTGGTGGACCAACCATCGAACCGCCTGGGCAAGCCCAGGGGCTGGACGGGCGCTGGCTCCGCAGGGGCCAAGGCCCCGCTCCGCGAAGCTCGTTTGACCGTCACTGCTTCCAAGGCGAGATCGTCTCGCCTTTGACCTTGGATTCGCCGAGCTCGGGTTCTTCGAGCAGCCCTTTGTGCTTGAGCAGGGCGGCCACTGCGGCGAGGTCTGCCCAGGTGTTGGGGACGTCGGCGCTGGGTTTTTGCGTGGCCGGCTTCGCCGGCTTGGCTGCCTTTGTGGTGCTGGTCGTCTCGGCCGCCGGTCGGGAGGTCCCGATCCAGGCGGTCGCGAAGGCGAATGTGCCGTCGACCTCGCAGCGGACCTCGAGGCGCTCGCCGCCGAGCTTCTCGTAGGCCTCTTTGGCGCGTCCGTCGAGCACGACCGTGGCGTCGATGGTCTCACCGACGGGCTCGAGGGCCTCGATGGCGACTTCACCGGTGCTCAGGTGAAGCCCGAGTCCCAGCGCTTTGCTGACGGCTTCCTTGATGCTCCACAGGGTGGTCAGCAGCACCGATCGCTGCTCGGATGCCGGCGCCTTGGAGTCCGGAAGCTCGAGCGCGCGCTCCTCGGCGCTAAAATAATTCTCCGCAAACGAGTCGGCGCGACGCTCGATGAGCTCGAGGTCGATGCCCACTCGGCTCGATTTTCCGGGGCCGGCCATCGCCGCGATGGCCACGCCATTGGAGTGGGTGATGGTGATATTGGGGAGCAGCGCGTCGGCGAGTTGCTCGGTGGCTTCACCGCGAAGCTCGATAAACGGCGCGCCGTGCTCGTCCTTGGCGATGACCACGTCGGCCAGCGCCGGGCGCACCCCGTAGAAGTTGCGCAGGTGGCAGCTCACCAGATCTTTGGCGGCCACACGAGCGGCGAGCCACTCGCCTCGGCGAGTTTCGCTCTTGAGCCGCTCGAAGGCCTCACGCTCACTGTCGGCGAGGATGTCGTCGGCCTCCAGGTCCATATCGTTGAGCAGCAGCTCGGCCTCCGGGAAGGTGAACCTGCGTGAGGTCACCTTGCGGGCGGCAAACTCGCCAAACTGCTCGTCGTCCTGAAGCGCCTCGTGGCCGATCAGCTCGACCTTGTCCATGACCTGCAGCAGCCGGCCTTGTTGGGTGAGGATCTCGACGTCGAAGGCGATGGCGTATTCGGAGGCATCATCGCGCTTGCGGCAGCGAATGCAGATGCCTTCGCCGGGGCGGGCCACGCCGAATTGGCGCGAGTTGCCGATCGCCAGCGGCAGGTAGCTGCGCGCGTTATTCTTCATGCCCCACAGACCGGCGGTCTGCAGCGCCATCTCGCGGACCATCGGGTCGGTGATGAAGACGTGGCCGTTTTGCGAGGCGGTCAGCCGGCCGGTGGGCTTGCGACCGTAACCGATGACCTCGGTCGCGCCGACGTGGCGGACCATCTCGAGGACCTTGAAGCTTCCGGTGTGGAAGTAGCGCTTGTAGATCTCGATTTGATTCGGACCCGTCTTGAACTCGCCGGTCGGGTCGATGACGAACGGTTCGGGCTTGTCGGCCGGCTGGCTACCGATGGTGATCGTCGCCTCGAAGTGCTGTTTTCGAAGCGTGCGGCCGGTCTTGGCCTCGCGCACCGTCTCCAGAATGAC
The DNA here is from genome assembly GCA_046545675.1 of Persicimonas sp. Lineage (GTDB taxonomy): Bacteria > Myxococcota_A > Bradymonadia > Bradymonadales > Bradymonadaceae > CAYLTX01. The sequence continues at coordinate 3,872 of JBKGZI010000355.1, read as the reverse complement.
GGCGATGGTCGCCTGCTTGGCTCCGCGCTCGGTGACCTCGGCGGTGGCGATGATGCGAAGCGGCTCGCCGTGGTGGAATTTGATGGCCCGCTCGAAGCTGACGTCGCTGACCTCGAGGACGTGACCGTCGACGAGTTGGCTGGCCGCCTCGACCATGAATTCATAGCCCATCACTCCCGGGAAGACCGGGACGCCCTGATAGACGTGGTCGTCGAGGAAGTAGTCGCGCTCGGGGTCGAAGACCCGCTCGACGACCGCGCGGTCAGCACTCTGCTCGCTGACGCGGTCGACGAAGACAAATTGGCTGGCCCCGACGGTGTCCTCGCCGGTCAAAGCCGAGCGCTCCAGCGCGGCCTCGCCGGCCATCTCGCCGAGCGCGCCGGCGACCAAATACTCGCCCGACAGCCCGCGCTCCATGGCATTGCCGACGATGGGCGCGCCGATATCGGGCGGAAGGAATTCGACGCCGCGTGCCTTCAGGATGGTTTGCATCGACCCCTGGGTGGCCATGCCGACCTCGTCCCAGGCCGTCCAGTCGATGCTCAATGCATGCACCGGTGTGGTCGCGTTGATCTGAGCGACGAGCTTATTGAGGACTTCGTTGGCCGCGCTATAGTCGACCTGGCCTTCGTTTCCGAAGCGGCCGGCCACGCTCGAGAACGTGATGAAGAAGTCGGGCTGGCGGTGTTTGACCGCCGCCCACAGGTTCAGGCCGCCGAGCGCTTTGCCGCGGAAGACGCGGTCGAAGCTCTCCAGATCCTTGTCGGCCAAAAGCTTGCTCTCCTCGACGCCGGCGGCGTGAATGACGCCGCTGATCTTTCCGAAGCGCGCGCTGACCCGGTCCATGAGCGCGTCGACGCTCTTACGGTCGGCGACGTCGCACGAGAAATACTCGGCCTCGGAGCCGGCCTCGCGCATACGCTCGAGGTTCTCGGCGATGGTGATCTGCGAGCGGAATGACTTCAGCTCCTGGTTGACGCGCACCGGGGTGACGCGGGCTCCGCGAGCCTCGATGCGTTCCTTGGCCTTTTCTTTTTCGGCCGCGATATCGATGGACAGCGGGTTGGAGTGGCTGAGCTTGGAGCGGCCCACCAGCGCCAGCTTGCAGCCGAAGCGCTCGGCCAGATCCAGCGCCACCTCGGCGGTGATGCCTTTGGCGCCGCCGATGACCACGACCACCGAATCCTCGGTGGGCGCAAACGATTCGGTCGAGCCGTGGCCTTGGAGCACCTCGGCGTCGACGATGACGGGCACGTAGCGGACCCCGCCGATGAGGCCGAGCTCCAGAGACGGCGCGTCCGAATAGGCCTCCGAGATGATCTGCAGGCCGAGCTCCGGGTAGAATCCCTCCCGGGCGACGTCGATGGCGCGCACCGCCGCCTCCTTCCATTCGCGTCCCAGCGCCTTGGTCATGCCGCCCACCGAGCCGCACACCGGCAGCGGGCTGGTCGCGCGGTCGAAGCCAAGGCGCCCGCCCATGCCGGTGACCGACACGAAGAGGTTGCCCGCGTCGGGCTGGTGGCCCAGATGCGCCTGCCACACGCGCGCCACGTGGTAGGTCTGTCGCGCGGCCCGGTAGACGGCCTGCGCGTCGTCGCTGTCCTTGCCGTAGCCCAGCAAGTTGATGATCCCGTCGACTCTTCCGATGGCGTCAAATTCACGGCGAATCGCGCCCTCATCGAGCAGGTTGCAGACGGTGTCGTCGGAGTCGAGCGGGCTTCGGTTGGTGCTGTCCTCGATGACGTGGACGTTGGCGCCGCAGCGCTCGGCGGCGCGGATCATGGTCGTGGTGACCAGCATCGGGCCGCTCAAGATGACGATATCCTTTCCGGCCAGCCTTTCCTGCAATTGCAGCAGGTCGTAGGCCGCCGCGGTATGCGCCTCGACCACGATGGGCCGCGGCTCGAAGACTGCAGGGTCGACTTGAGGCTTGGGGGCTTGGGGCTTGGGGACCTCGAGCTTAGCGGGAGCCTTCGTCTGTGCCGGAGCTTCTGCCCGGGTTGCAATCGGCTGCTGCTGTTCTCTCTTGGGCGCCGGACGTTCTTCTTCTTCCGGCTTGCCGCCGCCATCAGTCGGAGGCGTCGGCTTGTCCGCGGGCTGGCCTTCGACCAGTCGGAGCGTGCGATCCTCGACCGAAATCTCCGGATGCTCGAAGCCGCTGACTTCCGCAAGCCAATTGCTGTAGAGCGCCTCGTCAAAGATGCGGTCTTCGGTGCGCGCACGGTAGCGCAGCAGCGACAGCGCCAGTTGGCTGCCAAAGCCCGCTGCAAGTCTCAGCGCGTAGTCGACCGGATACTCGCCGCCCTGGCTCAGGCGCAGGTCGCCCAGATTCGGGTCCGGCTCCTGGAAGTTGGCGATATGCGGCACACGCTGCTTTTGCAGCGAGCGGATGGCGAGCACGTCCTCGAGGCCGGCACCCATCGCGTGGCCGGTGAAGCCCTTGGTGTTGGCGACGACAATCTCATTGGCCTTCTCGCCGAAGTTGTCCCGAAGCGCCGAGATCTCGGCGTCGGCGCTTCCGCCGCGCGCCGGGGTGTAGGTCTCATGGGAGACGAAGACGGTCTTGTCGGCGATCTCACTGCGGTCGAGCTCGAAGTCGCCCTCGGCTCGCTCCATGAGCTTGCCAACCTCGCCGGCGATGTGGTCGACATCGAGGCGGGTGGGGTGGAAGGCGCTGTTGACGAAGTGGGTGGCCAGCACATCTGCCAGCGGCTCGACGCCGCGGGCTTCGGCCAGTCCTTCTTTTTCGATGACCAGACCGACCGCGCCCATGCCGATGATCATGCCGTTTCGACGCTTGTCGAAGGGCAGGGCGGCCTCGTCGATGTTGCTCTTTGTGGTGGCCGCGCCTGTCGCCAAAAATCCGCTGCCGACCCAATCCATCATCTGCTCGCCGCTGGCGTCGTCGGCGCTGATGATGACGACGCGCTCGCAGCGTCCGGCGCGAATCCAATCCTCGGCCATCGCCGTGGCGGTGGTCGTCGACGCGCAGGCGTTGTTGATACGCGTATTGGGTCCCCGGGCGCCGATCATCTCGGCGAAGCGTGCGTTGGCCATGCCGAGCACGCGCACCAGGAAGCGGTGGTTGAATTTATAATCCTCTTCGGTGAAGCGCTTGGTGACCTCTTCGACCAGCGCGTCCGCCCCGGAGAACGCCGACGCGTAGATGACGCCGGTCTTATCGCCGACCGCGTCGGGCAGCTTCCAGCCGATGGTCAGCTTTTTGCCGCTTCGGGTCTCGCGGTAGCGCGGGACCATCGGCAGGTTCGCATCGCGCAGGGCGTTGATGCCCGCGGCGATCGCCAACTGGCTGGTGTAGTCGAGCTGCTCGATCATGCGCTCGGAGATGCCCCATTTGCTCAGGTCGAAGTCGCCGCCGCGTCCGGCCAGCTTCAGGACGTCGGCCACATCGTCGACCTCGACAAGCTCGCCGCCGCCGTCCTTATGCTTGACCAGGCGCTCGATATGCTTGTTGACCATCTCCTCTTTGATGTCCTCGGGGATGTCGCCGATGAAGTTCATGCCCGACAACAACTTGTCGACAGCGTCTTCGTCAAAGATCTCATCGGTGCCGGGCAGGCCCAGCGCCGTGCCGGTGACCGATATGCGCGCCGGAATCTCGTGTTGCACCGGCTCGTATTTGCGGCTCGGCGAGCTGCCGGGCTTAGCTGGCTTAGCTGATCCACTACGCGCGGCCTTCTTAGCCGGCGCGTCCACATGCGCTGTCTGGCCAGACTCGGCCGGCGCCTCGGCCATCTTCTCCTCGACGTAGTCGCCCATCCGAGCCAGCGTGGGATAATCGGCCAGACGAAACTCGTCGTCCTTAGGCAACGAGAACTCGTCGCGCACGTCGGCCATGATCTCGGCCTGCT
>JBKGZI010000354.1:0-6301 GCA_046545675.1 Persicimonas sp. | reverse complement strand
TCACCGTCAACGGCCGCATCGACCTCATCAAGCGCCTGGACACCGGCGAGGTCTCCATCGTCGACTTCAAGTCCTCCCAGCGCCCCATCGACGAGGAGGTCACCCCCGAGCAGCTACACACCTACGCCATCGGCTACCGCGCCCTCGCCGGCGAGGACGCCGACTTGGTGGAGATCCTCAACCTGGACGAGCGCGGTCAGACTGTGCGCGAGCTCGTCGACGAGGAGATGTTGAGCTCGACGGCGGAGCGTGTTCGAGGGGCTGGAAATGCGATTCGCGACGATGATTTTGCGCGTCTGGAGCATTGGTGCGGTACTTGTGAGCAGTGTGATTTGGCGGGGATTTGTCGTGATGCGGAAGGCACGGGAGGGGAGCAGTTTGCGTGATCGTGTCGCGAGGGAAAGAGATGTCGATGTAGCCCTCGTTCGAGGCCCGGGATTGACCTTAGCATACAACTCGGCCTAGCATGCCGCAGCCAACTTGAACTTTTTTCATAGAAGGAGGGGGCACAGATGGACCAGCTTCCATCCGATGTTCTCGATGACATTCTCGCCACCCAAATTCTCGTCGCCTGGGCCGGGGAGGGGCGCTGTGAGCCGAGTCGGCTCGACTGGTGGTCGACCGATCTTGTCGACGAGTTCGGCGGAGGGGACTTTTTCCGCAGGCTCCTGCCGCGCACCCACAGGTGGGCCGCGCTCGAGGCCGTCAGAGAAGCGGCGCGCCGACAGGACGCCAAGATTCGCTCCCAGGCCGCCGATCCGGACAAGCAACGCTCGCTCTTTCACCTGGGCCACGAGGTCGACCGCCAACTCGACGAGCGATTGGCGGCGCATAAGACCGAAGCCGGCGAGCCGTCCGAGGCGATGCCGTTGCTCCGTCTCCTCGACGACGAGTTCGACCGCGACCAGCTCGCCGCCACCCTTCGAGAGGCCGGCAAGGTCAAATTCGAGGAGACGCCCGGCGGACGGCGTGTACCCGGTGATATGCCGGACGATCTGCGCGAAGCCGCACGCACCTTGGGCGCTGCGCTCGTGCCGTTTGCTGACCGCTACCCTCAGCCGCACTACCACCTGCGATGAACGATAGTCTTACCGACAAAAAGCCCTCTGAGGTGACGCGGATCCACACCCAGATCCTGCGATTTGGTCTGGGCGTCGACCAAGCTCGCGCGTATTGGGATCATATCGATGACCCTGTATCCGAGCGCACCGCGATGGACGCCTTCAGTGGTCAATGGTTCGGCCAGGTGAGCGAGAACCGCGCTAAGATCATTATGCGCAATATGCGCGCACGATTCGACGCCTTCCCTGCCGCGCTCAGGCTCTTGTCGAAGTGGCGGCCTCGCGACGTGCAGACCCGCACGATGATCTGCCACTGGCACGTCCAACTATCCGACCCGCTATATCGTAGCTTCACCGGCGACTTTCTGGTGACCCGACGCGAACGGTTCGACGCCGAGATCGAGCGCGACCAAGTCTCGCGGTGGGTCGCAGAACAGCAGCCCGGCCGCTGGGGCGACTCCACTCGCATGGAGTTCGCCAGCAAGCTTTTGAGCGTGGCCTACGCCGCCGGGCTCGTCGAATCCAACCGCGACCCGCGCCGCCTGGTCTATCCGCGGGTGCCCGACGAAGCGCTCTCGTATTTGCTGCACCTCTTGCGTGAGGTGAAGTCTAGCGGCTCACTGCTCGAGAATCCCTATCTTCGCTCCGTGGGGTTGACCGGCAAATTTCTCGAGGATCGCATCCGCACCCTCGAAGGCGTCGAACTGCGCCGAATGGGCGACCTGACCGAATTCACAAGCCAGCGCTCGAGCCTCAAACAATGGGCCGACGAGGTCACCCGATGAGCACCGTCCCCGACTATCGAGCAAAAGCGCTGTCGCGCACCATCAAGGCGTTGCGCGAAGACCTCATCGACGACAGCGGCCCCAAGATCTCGACGATGCGCAATTATCGCTTCGCCATCGTGGTCTACGCGCCCGAGGACGAGTGGGAGCTGCGCGATCAGATCCGCGAGCTCGCCCCTGATCTTGCCTCCCACGGCTGGGTGATGCATTCGATCTCGCTGCAAAAGCTCATGATCGAGCGCCTCCGCCGCGAGCTCGGCGACGACGCGCTCGACAAGCTCGTCGAGTTGGAAAGGCGCTTGTCCTCGCGCGCTCCGGAGCGTGCGCTCAAATTCTTGAAAGAGAAGATCATCCAGGTCATCGAGGGCCCCGACGGGCTCGCCGCCGACATCGCCGCCGACATCGATCGACTCGTCGAGGAAGACCCGGAGCGCGCCGAGCGCACCGTCGTCTTTCTCGGCCGCACCGGCGCGCTCTATCCCTTTATGCGTACCTCGGCGCTGCTGAAACATCTCGACGGTCGCACGCACAACCTGCCTGTCGTTCTGCTGTACCCGGGCAAAAAAGAAGGCGACGCCGGCCTGTCCTTCATGGGCCAATTGCCGCCTGACCGCGACTACCGCCCGCGCATCTACACTCCCGACTCGTATAAATTATGACAACCGCTACGACGCCAAAGACTCAGCAGATCGCGCGCCTCTTTCAGGCCGATGTCACCCGCGATATCCCGCCGGTCATCTACTTTCACGAGCAGAGTCCCGAGAAGCTCGCGGACGAGGTCTCCGAGTACATCATCACCGGCGGCTATCCCGAGGGTCACCCGCACCAAAAGCGCGTGCCCAACGGCATCCACGAACAATACGTGCGCCTGCTGACCGGCATGACCGAGCAGCTCGACCAATCCGCCGGCGCCGACCTGCCGTCGGTGTGGATCTCGGGCTTCTATGGCTCCGGTAAGTCGAGCTTCGCCAAGCTCCTGGGACTCGCGCTCGACGGACGCACGCTGCCCGACGGTAGCCCGCTCGCCGACCGCTTGCTCACGCGCGACACCTCGCCGAAGGCCGTCGAATTTCACGACGCCTGGAACGGGCTGCTCGAGCGCGTCGATCCGCTCTCAGTGGTCTTCGACGTCGGCGGCACCGCCCGCGACAATGAGCAGATCCACTCGGCCGTGCTCCGCGAAGTACAGAAGCGTTTGAATTATTGCTCGACCAGCCCGACCGTCGCCGAATACGAGCTCAAGCTCGAGCGCGACGGCCACTGGGACGACTTCCTCGCCGTCGTCGACGAGCAGCTCGGTAAGCCCTGGGAGGAAGCCCGCGACGAAGAGATGGCCGAGGACGTGTTCTCGCGCATGATGCACCATCTCTTTCCGGAGAACTTCGCCACGCCCACCGCTTGGTTCGAGAGCCGCATTGGCCTGAGCACCAACTGGTCGCCCAACGAGGCGACCGACGCCATCGGCGACATGCTCGAGCACCGCGCTCCGAACAAAGGCGACAAGCCCAGGACGCTGTTCATCGTCATCGACGAGGTCAGCCAATATATCCACCAGGACGACCAGCGCATGCTGCGCCTGCAGAGCTTCGTCTCGGCGCTCGGCCAGCGACTCCAGGGCAAGGTCTGGCTGCTCGTCACCGGCCAAGAGAAGCTCGAAGAGGAGAGCGAGTCGACCGTGCTCGGCAAGCTCAAGGGACGCTTCAAGCCCAGGCTGCGCGTCCACCTCGACGCGACCAATATCCGAGACGTCGTCCATAAGCGCCTGCTCCAAAAGACTGCAGACGCCGCCGACGAGCTCGGCGAGCTCTTCCAGGAGTTCCGCCACAACCTCAAGCTCTACGCCCACAAGTGTCAGAGCGTCACCGAAGAGGAGTTCACCGAGGTCTATCCGCTGCTCCCGGCGCATATCGACCTCTTGATGGAGATCACCTCCGCGATTCGCACCCGCTCGACGCGTGTGCAGGGCGACACCCACGCCATCCGCGGGCTCATCCAGCTCCTCGGCGAGCTCTTCCGCGAGAAGGAATTCGCCGAACGCCCGGTCGGTACGCTCATCACCTTCGACGACATCTATGACGTTCAGGAGTCGGCGCTCGACGTCGACACCCAGAACACGATGACCAAGATCCGCAACTGGTACTCCGAGACCGCAGACGAAGAGGCCCTGCGCGTCGCCAAGGTCGTCGCCTTATTGCAGCTCATCCAGGACACCCAGCCGACCACCGCGGAGTTTGTCGCTCGTTGCCTCTACGACCGGCTCGACCGCGGCGACAACACCGACGAGGTCGAGTCGGCGCTCGAGCGGCTGCGCAAAGAGAACCTGGTCAGCTACTCCGAGAAGCACGGCTACAAGCTGCAGTCGTCGGCCGGCCAGGAGTGGGCCGCCGAGCGCGACAAGATCAGCCTGACCTCCGAAGACCTCAGCGAGCGCGTCCAGGACCAACTCCAAAAGCTCATCGCCGAAACCGACATGCCCCGCCTCAAGGGCACGAGCATGTCGTGGAACGCCTGGTTCACCGACAACCGCGGCCACGAAGACGTCTCGCTGCGCAGCGTGCGCGGCAAGGCGTCGGTGCCCGTCGACTTCCGCTATGTCGGCGCCGGCGAGCGCAGCATCGCCGAGTGGACCCGCCGCAGCGGACAGCACAACCTCAAAGACCGCATCCTGTGGATCGTCGGCGAGGCCAAGAAGGTCGACGACGCCGCCCGCGAGTGGGGCAAGTCTCAGCGCATGATCCAGCGCTACGACACCCGCCGCGAGTCGCTGTCGGCCGACAAGCAGCGACTGCTCATCGAGGAGCGCCAGCGCGAGGAGCAGCTCCGAAAGCACGTGCGCGACTCCATCGAGGATGCCTTCATGCAGGGCGCGGTGTACTTCCGCGGCCAGGACATCGCCCCGCGCGACAAGGGCGGCAGCTTCCGCACCGCGCTGCACCGCATCGGCGCAGATCTATTGCCCGAGCTCTACCCGCACTACACCGCCGAGACGGTCACCGAGTCCGAGCTCAAGCAGCTCCTGACCGACAGCCTCGCCGGCGCCACGCCCAAATTCATGGAGGAGGGCTTGGGCATTCTGCGCCTCGACAACGGCCGCTACGAAGCCCACTGCGGCGGCAGCATCCCCGCCCAGATCGAGCGCACCATCGAGGAGACCTCGGGCATCAACGGCTCGACGCTCTTCGCCAAGTTCACCGACCAGCCCTACGGCTACCACCCGTCGCTCGTGCAAGCCGCGTTGGCCGGACTGCTCCGCGGCCGCAAGATCACCGTCGAGCCCGAGGGCCAGAGCCGCATCACGAGCTACAAAGACCCCGGCACCCAGACCCTCTTCACCAAGATCAGCGAGCTCCGCCGCGCCGACTATTACCCCGCCGGCGAGCGCAGCATCTCGCCGCGCGACCGCGTCAAGATTCGCCAGCTCTTCGAGAAGCGTCTGGGCCTGTCCATCGCCCCGGAAGAAGAGGCCATCGCCGACGCCGTCTACCGGGCCTTCCCCGGCAAGGCCAAAGAGCTCAGCCGCGTGCGCCGCAAGCTATCGAAGCTCCCCGGCGAGCGCGGCCTCCCCGAGGCCCTCGCCCAGCTCGAGCGCGCGCTGGACGCCTGCCGCACCTCGCGGCGCATCGAGAAGACCGTCGAGCGCGTCAAGCAGCACTACGACATCTTAAACGACGGCTTCCAGCAGCTCGGCATCTACGCCCAGGAGCTCAACGACGAGGCCATCGAGCAGGTTATCGAGCTCCACGACGTCTACGAGCACCACTACCGCCAGCTCGACCAATCCGATGCCCTCACCGAAGACGTCCGCACCGCCGGCGAGCGCATCGACGAGCAGCTCGGCCGAAGGAAGCCGTGGAACGAGGCCATCAGCCTCACCACCGACCTCGACACCATCCGAAGCGCCTACCGCGACGCCCGCGCCGACCTGCTGGCCCGCCGCGGCCGCGCCGCCGAGGCCCACCGCGACGCGGTGAAGTTACGCGACGCCTTCTCCACCCTCGACGCCGACCAGTCGAACCACGTGCTGCGCCCGCTCACCGAGGCCCTCACCGACACCGACGCCGAGGCCATCGCCCCCACGCTCGCTGCCCTCGAACGCGAGATGGAGATCAAGCTCCCCGGCGCCGAACGCGAGGCCCACGAACGCCTCGACGAGCTCGCCAGCGAGACCGTCGAGATCGAAAAGATCGAACACCGCCTGAACAACGTCACCATCACCAACGAAGACGAACTCGACCTCGTCCTCGAGCAGCTCCGCAAGAAGGTCCGCGCGAAGCTCGATCAAGGCCACCACGTAAGACTCCTCTAGCGGAGCGGCTGCTTGCTGCCCGCGGAGCCTAGCGCCAGTCCAGCCCCAAGGCTTGACGGTGATGACGTCCAGGCCGTGCATCGTCGCCTGCAGCGCGCAGATCGGGTCGATCTCGGAGGTGGCGACCTTGGTCTTCTGACCGATGAGCG
>JBKGZI010000353.1:0-6304 GCA_046545675.1 Persicimonas sp. | reverse complement strand
CAGTAAGGCCCTGTCAGCATGCGATATCGGCTGTTCAATAGCCTCGCAGATCTCCTCTTCGACGAGGCGGCCTATCTCTTCGGCGTCGTTGCTGTTGTCCGGGTAGAACTCGCCGACAGTGGCCTCAGATGGGTGCTCCTCGAACATGCGATCCTCCATGCGGCTCCTCGTCTTATCCAGCCATCGCTCGAGTTTGTTGATGGATTTCTTCTGGAGCGAGGACGGTAGCTTCCCTGAAATTCTAGGCACGACCGACTTGAATAGGATCTGGCGCATCACCTTCAGCGCCAGGCCGACCTTTTTCCACTCACTCATTTCAATTTTCTTGCTCATAACTACCCTTTCCTGTTGTGTCTATTGGGTTTGCGTTGTGAAGTTTTATCGATGTGACACCCTTTGGGGCAGATGTGACACCCTCGTGACACCCTTTGAGGCCAAGGGTGTCACGAAAAACCAGCCTGCTACGGGCATAGCGCGCCGATTTTGTTGAGATGTGACACCCGTGACACCCTTTCGGGGGGTGCTCTATATATAGAGATACACCCCACCCCCTCACTATTTGGTGTGTGGGGGTGGTGGTTTCTTGCGTATGATGTACCAAAAGGGTGTCACGGGTGTCACATTTGGTTAAAATCGGGCTCTCAAGCCGTTCCTGGTAGGGTGAAAGCGTGACACCCTCCCGAAAAAGGGTGTCACCAAGGGTGTCACGGGTGTCACATCTTTCGGCGGCATCTGACATGATTAGACCTCCTCGACGAGCCAGCTTCTGCGCTCTCGGCCGGTGCCCTGGACGAGCCGGCGGCCCCCGATGACCTTCTTTTTGTGGTAGCCGAGAAGCGTCCCGATGGAGCTGGCCTTCTTCGACGGCAACAGCTCCATCAGCGCCTCGGCGAGCTCGTGGTGCTGCGTCTGCAGGCCACCCTTGAAGTAGCCGTCGCTCATCGCCTGAGCTATCTCACTGGCCCTGAAGGCGGTCTCCAGCGGCCACGCTTCGAGCACCGCTTCGAGCCTCGATGTGACTGAGTCGGTGTCGGCGAGTTCGTCCCGGGTGCCGCAGGGGTCGGCGCCGCCGGCATAGATGATGCTGTTGCGGATGATGTGGCCCCACTCCTCAAACGACCCCCAGGGGGTCAGCCCGTGGGTGGGCTGGCCGGCGACGTGCCAGGCGCGCAGGATGGTCAGCGCGCTCTTGAGGTACTCGGCGCGGTGCTCGCGCACGTGGCTCATGATGGAGGGGTACTTGAAGCCGGTGCGCTTCTCGGGGTTCTCCGAGGTCGTCTCAATCCTGACTAACAGCGTCCTGCGTTTCAGGTCACTTGTGATCCTGCAGTTGTTGGACGTGGCCAGCCAGGTCAGCATCAGCCGACCCTCGTAGGTCTTGGACTCCCCGAGGATACGAGCGCTCCACCGACGCGCGGTGATGGCGAGCTCGAGGGAGCTTCCCCCTAGCTTGCCCTTGACGTTGTCAAAAAACACGATGGGGTTGCCGCTTCGTGCGATGCCGGTGATGGTCTTTCGCATCTCACTGTCTGAGTCGCGCCCGCTCGGCGCGGCCTGCGGGTTAGGAGATCGGCCGGTGGCCAGCTCGCAGGCGATCTCCGCGAGCCGGGTCTTGCCGACGCCTGGGCTGTTGGCGTCGAACAGGAAAAGCGGCGTGCACCCAGGCCCGATAGCCGGCCGGGCGAGGATGGTCAGAAAGGCCGCGAGCCACGCCGCTTCGTGAGCCTCGCGCTTGTCCTCGACGAGCTCGAAGTCGACGAGTAGGTCGGTGATATGCTCGCGCGCGGATTTGGCGTCTTCTTTGGTGGGGGACTTGAGTCCGCTGACCTCAACCGCGTGCCTGACAAACAGGCGCGCATCAGGGTGGTAGCCCTCGGTGCACAGGATGTCGCCGTTTTCCAGCATCGCCGCGCCGTCGACGAAGCCCTCGAGCGCCGGCAGGCCCCACTGCCCTCGTGCGTGGACACTGTCGACCACAGCGGGCGGCGGCTTGATGGACTTGGCGCCGTCGTTTGTGACCCGCTCGAACCTGGCCGCCCTGGAGAGCAGCTCGCGGATGCGCCCTTTCTGGATGGGCCGCATCTCCGGGCCGTCTATACCCTCGACGATCTCGACCAGCTCGCCGCCACGCTCGTAGATGTGGCCGAGCTGTGCGAGCGCATCGACCGACTCGTCGACCATCAGGTGCAGGTCAGCCCGGTCTTCGATGATCGGCCGATGGTCGCCTTTGCGCCGCTGCCCTGTGGAGAGCTCGCGCTGCTTTTCTTTGACATCGGCCTTCCACGCGTTCGTGTCTGCATTGCTCGCCTTTATGTCTGCCTGCAGGCGAGCATAGGCGACCTTGTCCTCGTCTTTGAGGACGGCCGCGGCCTCGAGCGCCTGCTCGCCGAACGGTAGGCCGACGTCCTCGAGGCACTCATCACCGACCTCACGGGCGACCTCGAGCGCTCGGTCCAGACTCATTCGATCCGGCCGGTGCTGCGTGTCTTCGGGTTCGCCTCCGTCTTTCTTAGTGTCTGGGATGGGCTCGATGTCAGATAGGGGGTTGTCATGCGGCACGCACTAACTCCTCGAGACGCCCATCAACCAGTGCGTCGTTGGCGTCTGTTCCGGGGATAAAGATTCGTCGCTTCAGTTTGCGCTGGGTCCAGTCCCGACCCAGCACCTCAGCCGTTCCGTCTCGCACGCGCACCGAGAAAGCGCGGCCGGCGTCGTCGCCGTCGCAAAGCACAACCACCTGCCCGTACCACCTGAACGGGCGGGACCACTCAGGCCGCCAGACACCGTTGCCGCAACTGCTCACCGCCGGTGCTCCCGCCCACAGGACCGACAGGGCGTTTAGCTCCCCCTCGCAGACGTAGAGCGTCGGGTAGTCGTCGGCGATGTCGTAGGCTGCGTGGGATAGGTACGGCGTGGTGGGTCGCTGGCCGAGCGGGCTGAGGTATTTGGCGTTGGATTTGCCGGAGAGGTCGCGAAACCGAATCACGTCGATCCCGCCCTCCTCAAGCCAGTAAGGGATGACCAGAAAAGGCGCGCGCCACGGCACTGGATAGGTGTCGCCGTCGTTTGCGCCCTCGAGCCCAGCCTGGGCGAGGGTGCCCGGCCAGAACCCCGACCGGATGTCGCGCCACTGGTCCATCGACTCGACGCTGCGGATGCCGACGTGTCCGGCGACATGGACGGGGATGCCCCTCGCCTCGAGGTACTCGCGGCCGGCCGGCCCGAGCTCGAGCATCGGCCACAGCTTATTGTAGACCGACCGCGCCCGTTTGCGCGCCTTAGCCTCCATGCGCGCTTTTTCTTTTCGGCGCCGCTCGACCTGCGCCTTTATTTTCTTATGGCGCTCCCTCGCCTCGCGCGGGTCGGCTGTGCCGTCGACCAGGTCGGTGAACCCGAACTCGCCGGCGAGCCACCTGACTGCGCCCATGAAATCGGTGCCGATGACGAGCTCGACCAGGTCGATGGCGTCGGGGTGGGCATCGCACGAAAAGCAGGTGCTGCCGCGTCCGGGGCCGGGGTAGACGTGCAGCGCGTCGGATGACCCGCAGGCAGGGCACGCCCATTTGCGGCGCTCTCGTGCTTTGGGCAGGTCCAGCAGTTCGACGAGATGGGTGGCGTCGATAAGACGGCAGTACTCGAGTGCGAGGTTGTCCATTATCTAATCCCTGACGCAGATGAACGCTCGAAGCGAGCATTATACACTTGGCGGTAGCATCCGTTAGCAAGCTAGTAGCATACGGTAGCGTCGTCAAGGTCGCTTGCAAGCGATCTTGCAGGATTCCCCCATATTTTGCCTGATCTACTCATGCCCATCTGTTGAGGATGGCTTCTTGGGTAGCCGGTGAGGTCCACCCTCTTGGCGGGTAGATACTCGAAGGCGAGTGTAGGCTTTGATAAACGCCGCGACTTCCTTGTCGCTGAGGCTCTTATCTGTGACTACCTTGTCGAGCCATGCGTCGCGGTCGGGCTTGTTCATCTCATCCCCTCTACTGCGTTGCTGAAAGTGTGTTCAGTAGATTGGATCAGACGCGAGCAGAGATCAACTCATTAATCAAACTTTTTGATCGTGTGAGCATAAACCCCGGCAGGACGCCGGGGGCTGGCAGGCGTTGCTAGCGTTTCGTTAACCCCGATCTGGAAATTTCAATTTAACGACCCACTCGACCTCTCCAATGCGTTCGACGTAGTCGCTACCCATTGCATTTATCCAGTACCCGTCGACCAGCTCGCGAGACCGGCCGGTCTCGCGGATGAATTGGTCCTTGGTGACGGCCACCACCCAGCTATCCCGGTCCAGAAAGACGCGGGCGGCCAGCGATACGAGGATCACCTGAGCCTGCCAGGGTAGCGACTGATCAAAGGCGACTCTGTCGCGCCAGGTGCTGATATCGTCGGGGCTTTCAACGTATCCAGACGCCTGGGGTCCGCCCAAAGAAGCTGCTGTGAGTTCGCGACTATCAACACCCAGAGCCTGAGCGAAGCCGGAGACCCTGTTCTCTGGTATTCCACGACGGCCAGTCTCTATCTGAGAGATCATAGACCGGTCGACGCCGATGCGCCTGGCGAGATCCCCCTGTGATTTGTAGCCGGCCTCTTTGCGCAACCGCGCGAACTTCTTGCCGAGGAGCTTCCGCACCCGTTCGTCTGACATACTGGCGCCCATCATCAGTAAATAGCCACGACACTGTCCCGCGGCATTCCCTCCGTCTGCAAACGATCTTGCAAGGCTTCTTGACACTGCTACCATCTGCTACTAGATTGCTATCAGGCGCTACCAATGCTGCACGGAGACACCGATGAGCGACATGCCAGTTATCATGAACCAGACAGAAGCCGCGCAGTACATCAGCGAGCATTATAAGCCGATGGACCCTTCAACTTTATCCCGTCTGACCAGCCACGGCGTGGGGCCCAAGCACCAACCAAAGGGCAACCAGAAACTGTTCTATCGCCGCGACGTGGACGCCTGGATTGACGCACAGAAAGAAAGCGGCGGCTGGTCGGACCCCCGCTCAGAAAAGGATGCGGACGACGGCAGCGGCAGCACGAACAACCGACCCGAACTGTAGAGGCAAACCCGCACTTCAGAACGAAGCGGGAAAACAAAACGCCCCGAGCTGCTGGCACAACTCGGGGCGGTACTTGAACCAATGGAGCGAACCATGGCTAACGCCAACCTACACACCACTCATCAGCAAAGCAAGTCCGTGCACCCACTCCGCACCGACCTGGTCCACCTGGTCCAGCAGCTATCGCGTCGTGCGGACGGCGTCTACCTGCTCGAGGCAGACGGCGTCGGCCGCGCCGGGCTGGTCTTCGAACGGGCCGACGAGTCTACCCGCGTCTGCCGGCTCCGGCTGACCGACCGTGACTTCTGGACTACCCCGCAGGTCCGCGCGACCCACCGTCCGGCCATCGAGGCGCTCGAAGACTTGGGCTGGGCGCAGATTGTGGTGGGGCGGATGGACGAGCCCACCTGCCCGACATGCAACGGGCGGCGCTCGGTCGTCGAGGTCACCGTCGACCTGATCGACGGCGCCTGCATCTTCACGCCCGTCGACGACGTGCTGCACATCTGCCCGACGTGCTCGGGACAGGGGGTGCTGAGATGAAAGATATCCACGTCACAGAAGAGGCGCTCGAGCAGGTCCGCGATGAGCTCGAGGCGGAGGGACTCAAATACGCCATCGAGGTCGGCACGACCATACGCGACTTCGGCCGAAACCCCAGCATCAACATCCATCTGGGGGCGACCAACCGCAACAACATCTGCGTCATGTCCGACGTCATGTCCGAAGAGGTCGACGACGAGCTGCTCTTCAGGCTGGTCGAGAAGGCAAAGGCTCAGCTCGAAGAGCAGCAAGAGACCTGCTGTCCCGAATGCGGCCGGTAGCAATCACCGAGAACCACACACCCATAGAGGTATGACCATGAAAGCACTCGCAAAGAAACTCGTCGCCATCATGCGCGACATCGAACACCCGGAGCGCAGCGAATACGTAAGCTACGGGGATTTCCACTACGCCACCCGCGACGACATCTTCAAGTGCGTGCGCAAGGCGCTGGCCGACCACGGCGTCGCATGGATTCCGTCGATGCGCCGCACCGACGTCCAGGACACCGGCAAGACCACCAAGGGCGGCGACACCATCTTCCGCGTCGGCGTCGAGGTGGCGATCACCTTCCTCGACTCCGAGACCGGCGAGTCTCACCAGACCCACTGGAGCGGCGAGTCCTACGCCTCCGACGACCGAGGCTCGCAGGCCGCCGCCACCCAGGCCGTGCGTTTCGCGCTGACCAACAC
>JBKGZI010000352.1:0-6305 GCA_046545675.1 Persicimonas sp. | reverse complement strand
TCGGCGCCGACGCGCTATGCGTACACCTCAACCCCGGCCAGGAGATGATCCAACCCGAAGGCGACCGCGACTTCACCGGGTGTGTCGACGGCATCGCCCGGCTGGTCGAGGAGCTGTCCGTGCCGGTCATCGCCAAGGAGACCGGCTGCGGGCTCGGGCCTCGCGCGCTCGACAAGCTGCGAGGGGCCGGGGTCCAGTGGGTGGACACCTCCGGCGCCGGCGGCACCACCTGGGTGGGCGTCGAGACGCTGCGCACCTCCCCCGAAAAGGCCACCATCGGCGAGATGTTCTGGGATTGGGGTGTGCCGACGGGCGCGGCTATTTGCTACGGCAAGTCCCGAGGCTTCAATGTGATCGGCTCGGGCGGGCTTCGCACCGGCTTGGACGCCGCGCGTGCGGTGGCGCTGGGCGCCGATCTGGCGGGCATGGCCCTTCCGTGGCTCAAGGCTGCCTATAACGAGGGTTTTGAGGCGGCGCTTCAGTTCGGACAGACGACCAAGCAGGCGTTGCGGGTGGCTTGTTTGCTGACGGGCTCCAAGAATACTGAAGCGCTTCAGGAGGCGCCGCGGGTGTTGGGGCCGAATTTACAGCGTTGGCTCGACAACGACCACTCTTAGAGATCGCGGACCGCCCATGACTGGCCCGGTCGACAAGAGCTGTTGTGAGTGTACTCACCCGCGCACCAACGCCAGCGCGTCGTAAGCGACCTTGTCGAGCAATTGGTTGCGCATGATGCGCTGGGGCGTCCACGCGATCATCTTCTCGCGAAGCCACACCGCCACCGGATTTCGCCACTGCCCGATCTCGCCGAAGCGCCGCGCCTCGCGCACGAGCTTGGTGGTGCGTGGGATGCGAAGTTGCTCGTAGCGGGTGAGCGCCGCGTCGAGTGTGTCGGCGGTGGCGAGGAGTTCGGCGAGCACGGCGGCGTCCTCGATGGCCATGCAGCCACCCTGGCCGAGGTTGGGCGTGGTCGGATGGGCCGCGTCCCCCAACAGCGTCACGCGCCCGCGGCTCCAGCTTTGAAGTGGCGGGCGGTCGTATAGCCCGTCCAGATGAATGTCGGCCGGCTTCGTGGCCTCGATAAGCCCCGGGATGTTGCACGGCCAGCCGGCGAAGCGATCGGCGACAAAGCTCTTATAGTCGGCTTCGGAAAGCTCGAAGCCTTCCTCAGTCACAAAGGTCGCCCACCAATAGGTCAACTTTTGGTCGAGCGCGCCGATGCCGAAGCGCTCGCCGCGCCCGTGCAGCTCACGCAAATGGTGGATATCGGCGTCCTCCCCGAGCGCGAGTCCGCGAAAGCAGTACTCACCGGCGTAGCGCGCCGGCTCGTCGCCCCAAAGCGAGGCCCGAACGCGCGACCAGATCCCGTCGGCGCCCACCACGAGATCGGCTGTGTCCGTCGAACCATCACCGAAGTGAGCCACTGGCCGCTTCTGCTGCCAGTCGACGCGCTCGCAGCGTTTACCGGTAGTGATGCGGCTCGCGTCGATGTTTTCGTGAAGCATCTCGAGTAGTTCGCCGCGGTGGACGATGCGCGGTCGCGCTTTGACCTGAGCCCACTCGAGCATCTCCTCGAGCGAATGCTCCACAAGCACCTTGCCACTCGGCGAGACGAAGGCGGCCTGGCGAAGCTCAGCGCCGATCTCGGCGACGGCGCTGGCGTAGCCGAGCTTCTCGAGCACGGTGATCGCGTTACTTCCCAGACTTATCCCCGCGCCGACCTCGCGCAACACCTGAGACTGTTCGTAGACTCGGAACTCGACGTCGTGGCGCTGCAATGCGGCCGCCAGGCTAAGCCCGCCGATACCGCCGCCGATGATGATGACCTTGTCGATATTCATGATGCCTCCTCGCGCAACTGGTTCACTGGAGCTATGTTCGGATCCTAAACTAGACTGCGGTCCAGCCCCGGTGCATTGACGGGCCGCGCCAATTTCTTGTCATTTCGCGCCAGGCGGATGCAATGGAAGCCAAACAAGTCTCGGTGGTGACTGCGCGATTGCTTATCGACTTCGGTGAGCACCTCGGCCTGCCGCGCGCAGATCTGTTGGAAGCCGCTGGGCTTCGGGGGGAGGACCTCGACCAACGGGAGCGGGTTCCATTCAAAGCGCCGCTGCGCCTGTGGGCGCATTTTCTGAGCAGCCGTCCGGACGAACCGCTGGGGCTGATGCTCGCCGAGCGGCTGCGGCCCAAGCTCTTCGGGCTCGCCGGCCACCTGATGCGCCACAGCGAGGATCTCGAGCAGTTGCTCGAGCGCCTGGCGCATTATGAGAACCTGATCGAGCCGTCGCTCAACTTCGAGTTGGTCGATTGTGGTGAGATCCTTCGCCTCGAACTCCACCACGATCCGCGTGTGGAGGAGCTTGCCCACCCGCTCGAAGCGATGATCGGCGCCGTCGTGCACACCGTCCAGGAGTGGCTCCAGCAAGAGGTCGCGCTGGAGGTGTGGTTTCGCCATGAGGCGCTGCACGCCCCGGATGAGTACGCCGACCGACTCGGTGTCGACGTCAGCTTCGGACAGCCGGCAAATGCGGTGCTCTTTCCCAGCTCGTTGCTCACTGCGCATCTGCCGTTGGCCGACCCGGCCGTCGCCGAATTCTTGAGCCGCATGGCCGACGAGCGCCTCGAGCAAGTCACAGGCGAGCCCCTCATTCGGCGCGTCGAGCACGCAATCGAGAGGAGCGTCGACCAAATCGACCTCACCCAAGACGAGGTCGCCGCCGCCGTCGGCGTGAGCGTTCGCACCATGCAGCGCCGCCTGCGCGAAGCGTCGCTCACCTACACCGAATTGGTCCAACGCATCCGGCGCGCCACCGCCGAGCGCCTGCTTCGCGAGACCGATCACCCCATCTACCAAGTCGCCGAGATGGTCGGCTACGCGGAGGCGGCGAGCTTCACCCGCGCCTTTCGGCAGTGGACGGGCACGACCCCAAATGCGTTTCGGCATCGGGGGTCGGGTTGAGGGCGGAGGTCGCGAAGGCGGGGCTGAAATTGCAACGGCGCGTCGATGATGCTCGAGGACGTTCCTACGGACTCGACGAGACGGCTTCTTCACGAGTCTCGATGTCGACCGTAAAGATCGCTGACTTCTCCTTTGACCCTTTTCCCCAAGTCACTCGCAACAACTCACCCCGCGGCAGGTCGATCTGGTCGAGCTGTCCGGCGCCCGGCTCGCCCCCCTCGCACCTCATGAAGGCTTCTCGGCGGCAGGGATTGAAGAACACGACCTCGCAGGTCACCGACTGACGGGACGCTTCGATCCTTTCGATGCATGCTTGTTGTCTGGCGATCTGCATCTTTTGTCTCGCGATGGACCGGGCGTTCCGCACCTCGACCGCCGCCGTGGCGGTCGCCGCTTCCCGCCGTCGGCGTTCCATCTCGGCCCGGCGCCGCTCGGCCTGCTCGGCACTCTCGTCGGCGAAAGTCGGCGATCCTACCGCTCGACCCGGCGTCGGCAGGAGATTTATCGAGCTTCTACTGGGAGGACAATCCAGTCGCGGCTCGTGGAAGGGGGTGAACTTTTCGAGCAGGGGAATCCCGCCCGGGATCACGCCCGCTGGCGGCCCCATTCGGCCGCCGGACAGGTAGTACCCACCTCGCCCGAAGATCTCTGGAGGAGCGGCCGGATAGGCCCACGCGACCTCGTAGCTGGTGTGCGAGTAGCGCCCACTGTGCTCTTTGCAGAAATCCACCGTGGACGAGCACTCGAGTGCGGGTGGGGCCTCCAGGGTGTAACAGCCGTCGGGCAGGTCCGCCGACATCACCGGCGACTGCAACTGCCCCTCGAGCCGCTCGACCGCCTCGAAGCGAACCTGGACGTCGTCGTGGTCGAGCGCCGCCATTTGGTCTCTAGGCTCCGGCGGCCGTTCATCGGCGGTGACCGGCGCCCGAGAACAACCGGTCGCGGCCAAGACGGCAAATAAAGCGAGCATTCTGAAGGCTGTGGTCGACATAAAAACATCCTCTCGCAACGGTCTTCCAATTCGAGCATCTCCCATTTTGGACAACGTTGCGGGCGCGTAGTTCCGCCGCGGAGATCACGGCACTTGGCACAGGGATCAGATCCCCGACGCTCAACGCCGCAATACCCTCTGCAAATAATACCGCCCCAACTCGAAATAGAGCACCGAAAACCCCGCCTCAAGGGCGTCATAGGCCGCCGTGCCGAAGACGACCCGCTCGTCGGTGAACAAGTCGGTGGGCGGCTCGAGGGCGACGACGCGGCCGCTTCGGGCCGCCGGGCGCACCAGCCAGCTCTGTCGGCCGTCGCTGACCAGCAGGACGCCGTCAGCCCCGGCGTCGATGGAGTGGTGAGCGCCGGCGTCGGTGAGGATGTCGAGGCCGATGTCCGGGCCGGCCGGCTCGATGTGGGCGCCCTGCCCGGTCTGCTCGAGCCGGAAGCTTCGGAGCGTGTCGTCTTCGCGGAGCAGGTAGATACGGCTCGATGTGCCGTCTTTGGCGGCCGCTCCGGCGACGTAGCTCGGAGGTGCGTCCTGCGCGGCGTGCGGGGCCTCGAGGTGCGCGGTGGGCTCGAAGCCGGCTGCCGTGAGGCGGAGCACGAAAAAGCCGCGTCTGGTGAAGACGACGAGCCTGTCGATCGCCGCCAAGTAATGCAGCCCGATGGGCTGGAGTTCGGGGAGATCAGTGCCGGTGGAATCGTCGATATCCGGGAAGAAGGCGGCCAGATAGTCGGCCTGAGCAAAGGTGGCGTGTGGTTCGTCGCAGAGGGCGCGCGCGGCGCTGTCGGCGGTGGGCTCGTCGGCGCAATCGGGCCCGTAGCCGAGGGCATAGACCCGCTGGGCGTCGGCGGCGAAGAGCGTGGAGGAGTCGTCGGCGCTCAGGCCACGGATGTGGCACCGAATGTCCTCGCGTTCAGCACAGTCGGGGGTGAATATGCTGTCATCGGCAGTCGAGCCACCGGCCTTGGATAGAGTGATCGCGTCGGTCCAGCCGATGGCGACGAGGTCCTCGGGGATAGCGAGAGCTGTGCGCGCGGTGGTGTCGTCGTCGGCTCCAAGAGCCAGCGCGGCGGGCGGCGAGTCGAGGGCGGTTTGGGAGAGCAGGCGGGCGTCTTCGGCGACGCCGGCGACCGAGAACGCTTCTGCGCCGGTCAAGGCCGATGTCTGGGGGACCAATGTGACGGGCGCGAAGGTGCCCTCCTCGGTCGGCTCCATCTGCCATTCGCAGCCGTTTTCGTGATCGCCGTCGAGGTCGTAGCGGCCGCTCGGACAGACCGGCGTCGAGCTGCATATCCAGCCGGCGCGGCTTAACTGGCACTGTTCGGGGTCGGAGCAAGTGACACCGCAGGCGCCACAGGACTCCGGCCGGGTGATGTCGGTCTCGCAGCCGGTCTGCTCGTCGCCGTCGCAGGAGCGATAGCCGCTCTCGCAGCTCAAGAATTGGCAGCGTGCGTCGATGCAGACGCCGGAGGCGTTGGGGAGTGCGCAGCCGCTGCCGGCGGTCTTACCCTCGCATTGCTCGTCGATGATCGACACGTCCGGCTGGGCCGTATCGGACTGGCGGCTGTCAGAATAGCCTGTGTCGGCTGTGTCCGTAACGCTGGAGCCGTCCCTATCCGGCCTCGGGCGGTCGTTTCCCGAGGCGATGCCGCTGGTGCCCGGGTCGTCATCGCCACATGCGGAGAGCATGAGCGCGAGCGACAGCGCCAGCGTCAACCAAATGCGCCTATAGGAGCGACTCGGCATAGATTACATAGAGCGACGGTACTGCCCACCGACTTCGTACAGGGCGTGAGTTATCTCGCCAAGACTAGCTACGCGCACGGTGTGCATCAACTCGGCGAAGATATTGCCGCCGTCCAGGGCGACCTCCTTGAGCCGCTCGAGGGCCGCTCCGGCCTCGTCGGAGTGGGCTTGCTGGAACTGCTGGAGGTTGGAGATCTGGGTCTTCTTCTCCTCTTCGGTCGAGCGAATCAGCTCGAGCTCGCGGGTCTCCTGCTCCTCGTCCTCGTCCGGCAGGAAGGTGTTGACGCCGATGATGGGCAGCTCGCCGGAGTGCTTCTGGCGCTCGTACTTCATCGACTCTTCTTGAATCTTGGAGCGCTGGTATTGGCGCTCCATCGCGCCGAGCACGCCGCCGCGGGCGCTGAGGCTCTCGAATTCCTGCAGCACGGCCTCCTCGACCAGGTCGGTGAGCTCCTCGACGATGAACGAGCCCTGGTGGGGGTTCTCGTTCTTGGCCAGGCCAAACTCCTTGTTGATGATCATCTGGATGGCCATCGCCCGGCGCACGCTCTCCTCGGTGGGCGTGGTGATCGCCTCGTCGTAGGCGTTGGTGTGCAGGCT
>JBKGZI010000351.1:0-6334 GCA_046545675.1 Persicimonas sp. | reverse complement strand
TTTTCGTTAGTTTTCAGGAAGTTACAGGAACTTCGGCGTAAGCAGGAGAACGTGGTGCAGTTTCACACCAATTCATCCAGATTCATCAGTCTGCTCGTCTTTGCGGCCCTTTTGGTCGGTTTCTCTCCGGCGATGGCCCAGGAGACCGACGCAGCAGCCGACGGCAACGCCGAGGCGGCTGAGGAAGAGCAAAGCTCCGAGGAGGAGCAACTCGACCCCGAAGACCCGCAATTCTGGGCGAAGAGCCGCGAGGTCTACACCGTTCAGAAACGGCCGTTTCTCAAGGAGGGTCGCTTCGCGGCGACACTCTACGGTGGGATCATCCCGAATAATATCTTCGAGCAGTATTTCCCGGCCGGTCTTCGGCTCAACTACTATATCCTCGAGAATATCGGCCTCGAATTGGCTGGCTCCTACGCCTTCAAGGCGCCGACTGGCCTCAAAGAGGACGTCCGAGACCAGCAGGGAGTAGGCGCCGAGCAAATTCTCATCGGCGATACCCAGATCTTTCACGGTAACTTCGGCGTCGTCTGGAGTCCGTTTTACGGTAAGACGTCCTTCTACTCCTCGGCGCTCAATTATTTCGACCTCTACCTCTTTGGTGGTGTCGGCATGGTGGTCACCGAGACCCAAAACGATTTCAACACTCCGCCGGATACCGGCGTCAAAGCCGAGGGCGTCTTGGGTGCCGGCCTGGCGTTTTATCTAGGCGAGAATGCTTCCATTCGCATGGATTATCGTCAGTTCGTCTTCCCGCAGGTCAACCCGCCCGGCGGCATCGCACAGCCTTCTGAGGTCTCCTTGGGCTTCGGGTGGTTCTTCTGATGACGCCGGCCGTCTTCTCACGATTGCTTCGCAAAGGATTCGCAGTCATGAATTCGCTCAACTTACTTCGTCGCTTCTTTCAGGACGGTAGAAGGCTACAGGGACTCGTCGCAGCGGCCGTGGTCGCCTGCGTCACTGTGGTGGGGACCTCGGCGTTCGCCCAGGACAGCGCCTCGGAAAGCGAGCTTGAAGAAAAGCTCGAAAGCTACTGGTCGGTCGATCGGCAACTGTCCTCCGTCGAGGACCGGCTGTACACCCGCGAGGACCGCTTCGCCGTCGGAGTGTATACCGGGCTTCTGTCCAGCGAGCCGTTCTTCTATTATTATCCGGTCGGTGGTCGGCTGTCGTACTTCTTCAGTGACCATCTGGGCTTGGAGATCGAAGGCTCTTTTATGGGCAGCAGCTTATTGACCCACAACACCGAGCTGACAGACTTTTTCGAGGCCGACTCGGGTGGGTTCCGCACCGACCTCGACACCGAGGACCGCTTCTTGTGGCGCACCCATGCGATGGTCTCTTGGCACCCGCTTTACGGCAAGCTGGCCTTCCTGCAGCGCAAGTTGGCCCATTTTGACTTCAACCTGTCGGCTGGCCTGGGTGTGGTCGGGGTGGACCGTCCCAACGAGTTCCGCACCGAGATGAGCAAAGAGATCGCCCCCGAGATCGTGCTCGGCGGCGGTGTTCAATTCTTCGCGACCTCGGATATCGTGGTTCGCCTCGAAGGCCGCGTCTATGGCTACCAGGGCGCGACGACCCCGACCAACGAAGATAGCTTCTGGGACCAAGTACAAGTGCCCACCGAGTTTTTGCTCGGCGCCAGTTACATGTTCTAAGGATGACGCCGGCTGTTGATGCCGGCGCCCGTGATACTCGAGCGATGCTCGTCGAATGAGGCGAGCCGCTGTACCTATACGCAACTCGGACATGATGTTTATGCGATCGGAGAACCATCAAGCCGAAAGTGGTCGACTCGCCCGTCGGCACCGTCGTTTTTTGCGACGTGTGCTCACGTGCCTCCTGGTGGCGGCGTTCTGGGCCGTACCGGTGAGCAGCGTCCACGCGCTCGATAAAAACCAGATCATTCAGATGAGCAAGCTCGGGATTGAATCCAAGAGCATTAAAAGCGCCATCGACGGGGACGATGACCTCGAACTCACACCCGAAGATGTCGGTGAGCTGCGCGCCGCCGGCGTCGACGACGAGATCATCGAGTATCTCGAGGCCACCGGCCACGTGGCCGGCGAGGAGCAGGACGACGCCGCCGCAGATGCGGACGCGGACGCGGACGCAGACGACGCGCCGGCCCCCGATGATGACGACGCAGGCCCGTCGCCCGTGCCGGTTCCCGGCGAAGAGGAGGACGACGAGACCTATACCGAGGAAGAGGTCGAAGAGCGCATCAAGAAGGCCGAGGCCGAAAAGCGCGCGGCTGCCGAGAACCAGCGCGAGATCGACGCCGCCGCCCGAAAGCTCACCGGCGCAAAGCGCGACCTGGACAGCGGCGACCATATGAAGGCCGCCAAGACCTATCTGGGCTTTTTGGCGCTCGATCCCGACCCGGAGTCCGACGACGTCTATGAGGCGAACTTCGGCTTGGCGCGTGCCCTATACAACGAGGGTATTTTGTCGGGCGCGGCCACCCCGCTGCTGCAGGTCATCATGGCCGGCGCCGAGCGGCCGCACTTCAAAGAAGCCTTCTATATGCTCGAGAAGCTCACCCGGCGCATCGGTTACCAGCCGCCGGTCCTCGAAGAGATGACCAGTTTCTACGTCGGCGACATGAACGACGACTTCAAAAACGACTTTCATTATTACCTGGGCAAGTTCTTCTTCGACTACGGCCGCGGCGACCTCGCCGTCGAATACCTCGACAAGGTCGATAAGGACTCCGAAGACTATCCCGAGTCGCTGTACCTAAAGGGTGCCGCCCAGCTCGACCAGGACGGCCGGACCGGCGACGCGCTCGAGAACTTCGAGGCCGCGATCGTCGCCGCCGAAAAAGAGCGTGGTGGCAACGAGGAGATCCTGCAGCTCGGCTACTTAGCCCTGGCGCGGGTCTTCTACGAAGTTGGCTACTACGACGTCGCGCTTTTCTATTACCAGAAAGTCCCGTCCCGCTCGGCCCGAAACGCCGAGGCGAGCTTCGAGACCGCCTGGACCTACTTCATGAAGAACGATTACAAGCGCGCATTGGGCTCCTTTCACACCCTGCACAGCCCGTATTATGAAGACTGGTACTTCCCCGACCTGTATATCCTCGAGGCGACGGTCTACTTGAACCTGTGTCAGTTCGACAAGAGCAAGGAAGCGCTGGCCAAGTTCCAGCAGGACTACCTCGACCAACAGCCACGCCTGGAGGAGTTCCTCCAGGAGACCGCCGAGCCCAAGACCTTCTGGACGGCGTTGACCGGGATTTACCGCGACGATGCTCCCAAGGAGTCCGAGAAGTTGCCCAAGATGTTCGCCAACGCCGTGCTCGACGAGTTGTCCTTCTACAATATTTACGGCGTCATCCAGACGCTGCGCAGCGAGCGCGACGCGCTCGAAGCCAACGTCGGCGCGCTCGGTGAGTTCGGCGAGACCGTCCTCGAGCGCGTCAACGAGCAGTTGGACACCAAGATTGAAGAGGGCGGCATTCTCGTGCAGCAGAGGTTGACCGAGGTCAACGACGAGCTGCGCGAGTGGGATGTCAGCGCCACTCAGATCTCCTTCGACATCGACAGCGAGGAGAAGGACGAACTCGAGCGCCAGTTGCGCAACCAAGAGGCCACCGAATCGGGCCCCCAGCAGGGTACCACCTTGCTCATCGTGGCCGACGACTTCACGCCATGGCCTTTCGAAGGCGAGTACTGGCTCGACGAAGTCACCAACTACCGCAGCCAACTCAGTTCTCACTGCGCTGCGGAATGAGCACCAGCGACCCTGCGAGGCGAGCTTTCGGGCTCGCCTCGATGAGGAGCTACAACATCTGGACGCAGTGTGTTGGGAATCCAACGACACCACAAGATGTTTTCGGACCAAAACCAGCTCGGATCCCGAGCACATCGATAATCGACGTTGGCCTGTGCGTGGGCGTACTTCGCCTCGTCATCGACCGAGTAGACAAGGCTCAAAGTGTATAGAGCGATGAATCAAACAACGTTTTTTAAGCGTACGTTCGCCGTCGCGTGTGTCCTGTTCATCAGCGGATTGGTCGTTCCGGCCACCGCTCAGGACGTCTCCAAGGAGGACCGCGACGAGGCCACCACCCGCGAGACTCGAGACGAGGCCTCCAGGCGCATCGACGAGCAGTCCAAGCGCCTCGATCGTGAGACCGAGAAGGACGAGGAAGAGAAGCGTCCAGGCTACGACCGCGATCAGTTCGAGGACGACCAAGAGGGGATGACGCCCGAAGAGATCGACGCGCTCAAGCGCAAGATCGAGGGCAAGAACCGCACGATGATCAAGAAGCTCGAGCGGATCATCGAGAACGACCCCTACAACGACAAGAAGCCGGCCTGGTTGTTCCAGAAGGCCGAGTTGTTGTGGGAATTACGCAATATGGAGTACCTGCGCGAGCGCGCCAAATTCAACCAATGTGTCGACGCCGCCGACCAAGGCACCGCCAGCGATTGTGACGAGCCCGAGGCGGAGTATACCGAGCCGCAGGCGATCTATAAGGAGATTCTGACCGAGTTTCCCGACTATGATCGGCTCGACGAGGTCATCTTCCGGCTGGGCAGCGGCCTGATTGAAGCGGACAAGGGTCCGCAAGCGGTCAGCTATCTCCAGCGACTGGTCAAGAACTATCCCAACTCCAAATACCTCGCCGACGCCCATCTGGCGTTGGCCGAATTCTTCTTCGAAGAGGAAATGCTCGGCGCCGCGCGCGACAATTACCAGGCCGTACTCGAACACGAGAACGACCCCAATTATGACTTCGCGCTCTATAAGCTCGGCTGGGTCTATTATAACCAGGGCGAGTACCGCGACAGCATCAACACGTTCAAGCGTGTCGTCGAACGCACCGACGAGAAACTCGGCTTCCAGAACCAGGCGATCAACGACCTGGTCGTGGCGTATTCGGAAGTCGACGATGGTTGGATCGAAATGCGCAAGTACTTCACCGAAAAGCGCGACCAAGAATTCACCTTCAAGAAGCTCGGCCAACTGGCCGGCCTCTACGAGGGCCAGGGCAAGGACGATCAGGCCATCGCGGTCTACGAATACTTCATCGAGGAGCGCCCCGACCACAAGCGCATCCCCGACTGGATGGAATCGATCATCGTCGCCAAGAAGAAGATCAATGACTTCGAGGACCTCGAAGAGACGATGAACACCTACGTGTCCTATCTCGATCCCGACGGCACCTGGGCGAAGACCAACGCCGACAATGAGGGTCCGCTCAACAACGCCGCGCTGCTCTCACAGGCGTCGCTGGCCTTCCTGGCCAATACCTACCATCGTCAGGCCCAAAAGCATGACGAGGAGCCGGCTTATCAGACCGCGGTCGAGTATTATCGCGAGTTCATCCGCCGCTTCCCGGATGCGCCGGCTTCCTTCGACATGAACTTCTTCGTGGCTGATATCTACCTGCTCGAGCTCGACAACTTCGAGAAAGCCGCAGAGTACTACCAGCGCGTCGTCGACCTGTATAAGGACGACAAGACGCCCGAGGACGCTGACCAAAAAGATGTCGACGCGATCGTCCAGGACTCCGCTTATGGCGTGGTCAACGCATATAACGAATTGGTCAAGACCAACCACGAGGACAGCGTGCTCGTCGAGATGGCCAATTACCAGGAAGAGCACGGCGACCGCGAATTCAAACGCGATTCCGTCGACGCATCCACCGACAACAAGCCCAATCCGAAGGTCGATATCCCCAAATACGAGAAGGGGTTCGTGGAAGCTTCCGACCAATACTCGGAGATGTACCCGGAGGACAATATCACCCCGACGGTCGATTACGTCGCCGCGGAAGTGTATAAGGCGCGCGGCCACTACGATAAGTGCATCCCGCGCTACGAGAGCATCATCGAGAACGCCCCCAAGCACCGCTACGCCAGCTACTCCGGCGGCAGTCTGCTGGTGGCCAACTACGTGCTCAAGAATTGGAACGACGTCGAGAAGTGGGCCCGTTATATGATGGAAAACGAGATCTTCCACGTCACACCCAAGGAAGAGCTCACCCAGGCGATCGCCCTGGCGATCAACGAGCGGGCCAAGGAGCTCAAGGCCGACGAGAAATTCGACGAAGCCACCGCCGAGCTGCTGCGCTTGGCCGAGGAATTCCCCAAATCCGACCTCGCCCCCGGTGCGCTGTTCAACGCCGCGGCCATCTACGAGTCGGGTGAAGAGAATAACAAGGCCCTGGAGGTCTACCAGCGTGTGGTCGACGACTACCCGAAGAGCCTCCAGGCTCCCGAGTCTCTCTTTGTCATGGGCGCCATCTACAAGACGCGCGCCGACTTCGAGACCGCGGCGGATTATTTCGCCAAGATGGGCTCGACCGCCGAGTACGTCAACG
>JBKGZI010000350.1:0-6359 GCA_046545675.1 Persicimonas sp. | reverse complement strand
CGCTATAGCCGCGCGAGTCGATCAACTCCCCGGTTGCAAGCACCGCAGTGTCGACGGATCCGGGCCGCTCCCAATCCAATTCACCCTGTACGGCCACCGGATAGGCGCCGTCGAGCGCCTCTTGGAGGTCCAAGAGCACTTCTTCTTTCTCGATCTCCTGCAGCAGCACGACATCGGCCTCGAGATCTCGAATGGCGTCGGCGACCTGCTCGATGCGATCCTGGTATTCGGCTTCGCTGGGTTCTCGCTCGAAGTCGCCCGAGTCGCATTCGCCCGAATCGCAGACGGTGTCGAACAGAAGATAGACGTTGTAGGTGGCCACCGTCAGGGTGCGGTGTTCGGGGAGGACGTCGGCGCCGGCGTCAACGTCAACGCCGGAGTTATTATCCCAGCCCTCGGGAGGGGGGGCACTACAGCCGCTCAGCCACAATAAGCAGAGGGTCAGCCCGAAGCTCAGGAGGTGATGAAGCCGTCGTTTGATCATGCGCTGTCCCGCGGATTCTATTAGTGCGTTTGCGGCTTTGCCCGCGGGACAGATTGTAGGAGTTTCGCCGGTGAAAGTCGAAGGCATCGAGCGGCGCTGAGGCCCGGCGGGTGTGATCGGTCGCTTCCTCAGTCGTCGAGCACGTCGAGGCCGGTCTCCCAGCGCTCGCGAAGGGTGGCCATCGGGATCTCGAGCACCTCGGCCCAGCTAAATTGGCCGTGGTCAGTCACCCGGCCGATATCCTCGGCGGCGACCCCGGCCTCTTCGGCCCGGGCGAGCACGCCGTCGACCTCGTCGGGCGAGACGCTGATGACGATGCGAGAGGGGCTCTCGGAGAATAAAAGCAGGTCGGCCCGCTCGGGGGCGTCCATCTCGAGGCGTATGCCGGCATCGGAGAAATCCGCCTTGATGCAGCTCTCCGCGAGCGCCACACCCAGGCCGCCCTCGGCGCAGTCGTGCGCGCTGTGGGCGAGCCCGGCGGCGATGAGCTTTCGGGCCAGCTTTTGAACGCCAACCTCACGGTCGAGATCGATCTTTGGCGGACGATCACCTACCTCGCCGGTCGTCCCCCACAGATACTCCGAGCCGCCGATATCGCTCGGATCGGTGGTGCCGAGCAAGACGACGCGGTCGCCGGAGTGCTTGAAGTCCATCGTGGTATAACCACCGGGCTGGCGCTTATCGCCCGACAGCGGCTCGTCGAAGCCGCCGACCATGGCGACCGACGGTGTCGGGTAGATGTCGACCTCATTGGAGGCGTTGTACAGACTCACATTGCCGCTGACGATCGGCGCATCGAAGGCCGTGCAGGCCTCGGCGATGCCGTCGACCGCACGAGCAAATTGCCACATAATCTCGGGGTTCTCGGGGTTGCCGAAGTTCATGCAGTCGGTGGTCCCCAGCGGTCTGGCGCCCACACAGGTCAGATTCCGTGCGCATTCGGCGATGGCCAGCTTGGCGCCCTCGTAGGCGTCGAGATAGCAAAACCGGCTATTGCAATCGACCGAGATCGCCAGCGACTGCTCGCTGCCCGGAACGCGCAGCACGGCGGCGTCACCGTCGCCGGGCCGCACGACCGTGCCCACGCCGACCATATGGTCGAATTGTTCGTAGACGTTGCGCCGCGAGCAGATGTTGGCACTGCCCATCAGGGTCGCGAATACCTCGCCCAGATCGTCGGGCGCCGGAATCTCGGTGGCCTCGAGCTCGTCCATATATGCCGGGCGCTGCTGGGGGCGGTCGTATTTGGGCGCCGCCGAGGTCAGGACCGACACCGGGAGGTCGACGACCTTTTCGCCGTGCTGCCAGACCTCGAAGCTATCGCCGTCGATGACTTCGCCGATCTGAGCCCACTCGAGCTCCCAGCGGTCGAAGATATCGGCGACCTGGTCCTCTTTGCCCTGCTCGATGACGATGAGCATGCGCTCCTGGCTCTCGCTGAGCAGGAATTCGTAGGCGCTCATATCATCTTCGCGCGCCGGAATCCTGTCGGCGTCGATGCGAACGCCGTTGTTGGCGCGGTCGGCCATCTCCACCGACGAGCTGGTCAGCCCGGCGGCGCCCATATCCTGAATGCCGACGATGGCGTCGGTCTTCATCAATTCCTGGCAGGCCTCCAAGAGCAGCTTTTCGCGGAACGGGTCGCCCACCTGTACGGTCGGGCGCTGGTCCTCGCTGTCCTCGCTAAACTCCTGGCTGGCCATCGTCGCGCCCTGAATGCCGTCACGGCCGGTCCCCGAGCCCACATAAAAGATCGGGTTGCCGACGCCGGCGGCGATGCCCTTGAAGATCTCATCTTTGTTGCACACGCCCACGTTGAAGACGTTGACCAGGATATTGGCGTTGTAGGACGGGTCGAAGTAGAGCTCGCCGCCCACCGTCGGCACGCCCACGCAATTGCCGTATCCGGCGATGCCCGAGACCACACCGTGATACAGGTGCGGGGTCTTCTCGTGGTCGATCGCGCCGAAGCGCAGGCTATTCATATTGCCGATGGGGCGCGCGCCCATGGTGAACACATCGCGCAGAATCCCGCCCACCCCGGTCGCCGCGCCCTGGTAGGGCTCGATATAGCTCGGGTGGTTGTGGCTCTCCATCTTGAACACAGCCGCCAGACCGCCGCCAATATCCACCGCGCCGGCGTTCTCCCCGGGGCCTTCAACGACCTGCTCTCCCTCGGTAGGCAGCCGGGCCAGGTGCACACGCGAGCTCTTATAGGAGCAATGCTCGCTCCACATCGCGCTGATCACGCCGACCTCGGCGAGCGTCGGCTCACGGCCCAGAATCTCGAGCGCCTTGTCAAACTCGGCGTCGGACAGGCCGTTGGCCTTGGCGAATTCTCGTTTTTCGTTGATATCCATCTTTGATGTCATCCTTCAGGAATCGG
This sequence comes from Persicimonas sp., assembly GCA_046545675.1. Lineage (GTDB taxonomy): Bacteria > Myxococcota_A > Bradymonadia > Bradymonadales > Bradymonadaceae > CAYLTX01. The sequence goes on along the minus strand of JBKGZI010000350.1, from coordinate 3,489 downwards.
GGCGCCTCTCCGAGGGTGCGACTGGCAAAAAAGCGCCAGTCTTACCCCCGGCTACGGGATGGTCCCACGCTCAAATGACCACATAGTCGAACCGTAACCGGGGGTAAGCACAGTCGAAGCGCCATCAGGCGCTGAGACGAAGCGCACCCTCGGAAGGGTCATCGCTCACAAATGTTCCGTCGTCACTGTGCCGCTGCGTCAACTACACCGCGAAAAAGCTCCAAACCAGCAACGCCGCCCAGCACAGCCTCTGCAGCCCGCTCGGGATGCGGCATCATGCCGACCACGTTGCCGGCTCGGTTACAGATGCCGGCGATATTGGCCACGCTGCCGTTCGGGTTGTAGGCCCCGGCAACTTCGCCGTCTGCCGAGCTATACTCGAAGACGATCTGGTCGTTTTCGCGCAGCTCGGCGAGGCCGGCTTCGTCGATGAAGTAGTTGCCCTCGGCGTGCGCGATGGGAAGCTCGATGATCTGGTCTTTGGCAAGCCGCGACGAAAACGGCGTGCGCGTGGTCGCGCAGCGCAGGTATACGTCCTTGCAGATGAAGTTGAGCGAGGTGTTGCGAAGCATCGCTCCCGGGAGGAGGCCGGTCTCCAGGAGCACCTGGAAGCCGTTGCAGATGCCCAGCACCGGCCCGCCCTGCTCGGCGAAGTCGGCCACCGCGTCCATCACCGGGCTCATCTTGGCGATGGAGCCGGTGCGCAGGTAGTCGCCGTAGGAGAAGCCCCCCGGTAAGATGACGCAATCGGCACCGCGCAAATCGGTGTCGCGATGCCAGACGAACTCGACCGGGGCGTCGAGCACCCGGGAGACCACGTGAAAGCAATCCCGGTCACAATTGGAGCCGGGAAAGACGACGACGGCAAACTTCATGATGGCACTTGGGGTGGTGGGGCTTGGGGATTACTCGTCGAGAAATTCGACGGTATAATCCTCGATGACCGGGTTAACGAGGAAATCGCTGCACATCTGATCGATGCGCTCGGCGATCTCCTCGTGTGTGCCCGACTCGAAGTGCAGATCGATGACCTTTCCGACGCGAACCTCGTCGACCTGGTCATGTCCCAGGCGTTCGAGGCCGCTGTGGACGACCTTTCCCTCGGGATCGAAGACTCCCGGCTTATTCTGAATCAAGATACGTGCGCGCGGCATGTTTACTCCTGAATACGTGCGCTCAACCTTCGACTTCGACGCCGAGGCGTTCGGCTACTTCTTCGTAGGCCTCGATAAGGTCGCCTTTGTCATAGCGAAAGACGTCCTTGTCGAGGCTATCTCCAGACTCCATATCCCACAGCCGGCTGGTATCCGGGCTGATCTCGTCACCCAGGATGATCTCGCCGGCGGGATTGAAGCCAAACTCGAGCTTGAAGTCGACCAGCCGAATGCCGGCACGCTCGAAGATGGGCTGGAGCACGTTATTGACCTGCAACGCCGCATCTTTGAGCGTCTGCAGATCCTCGTCGTCGACCAACTCCAAGAACTTCACATGGGCATCCGCCAGGATGGGATCCCCGAGCTCATCTTTCTTATAGTAGGTCTCGACGATCGGCGGGCTCACCGCGCTGCCTTCTTTGAGACCGGTGCGCCTGCCCAGGCTCCCGGCCACGAAATTTCGCACCACCACTTCCAGCGGTACGATCTCCAGCTTGCGGATGAGCATGTCGGTCAGGCTTCGTCGCTCGATATAATGGGTGACGATGCCGGCATCTTCCAATCGCTCGAATAAAAACGACGAGATCGCGTTATTGAGCGCACCCTTGCCCTCGAATTGAGCGAATTTCTCGCCGTTGAAGGCGGTCGCGTCATTTTTGAACCGCTGGATATAGTGGTCGCGGTCGTCGTCGAGCAAGACGAGCTGTTTGGCCTTTCCCTCGTATGCGACGTCAAAGCGTTTCATGGTTGCTCCTCAATATGCTTAGTCACCCTTAATTACTCTCAATCGGCCTCCATCACCCTTCGAAGACCCGCTCGAAAATCGTGTCGATATGCTGGAGCGCGCGCTCGAGGTCGAAGCACTCATCCAAGTCGTCGTCGCTGAGGTATTCGGTGATCGCCTCGTCGGCGCGCACCAGCGCTTCGAAGTCCTTCTCCTCCTCCCAGGCCTCCATCGCCCTTCGCTGGACGCGGGTATAAGCCTCGTTGCGCGACAGTCCCTCGCGAATGAGCGCCAGGAGCACCCGCTGGCTAAACGGCAGGCCGCGGGTCTGCTCGAGGTTGGCGCGCATATTTTCTGGGTATACGACCAGCTCATCGAGCACCTTGGTCATGCGCACCAGCGCGAAGTCCAAGAGGCCTGTGGCGTCCGGCCCGATCATGCGTTCGACCGACGAGTGACTGATATCACGCTCGTGCCACAGCGCCACATTTTCGAGCGCTGGCACAATATAACCCCGAATCGTCCGCGCCAAACCGGTAACATTCTCACTGAGCACCGGATTGCGCTTGTGGGGCATCGAACTCGAGCCTTTTTGACCCTTTCGAAACTTCTCTTCAGCCTCACGAAGCTCGGTGCGCTGCATGTGGCGGATTTCGACGGCGAACTTCTCCAAGCTCGTGGCGACGAGCCCGAGCACGGACATGAATTCGGCGTGGCGGTCGCGCTGGACGACCTGGCTGGAGGCCGGCGCTGGCTGCAGGCCCAGCTTATCGCACACATAGGCCTCGACGGTGGGCGGCACGTTGGCAAAGGTGCCCACCGCTCCGGAGACCTTGCCAAACGACACCGTCTCGCGGGCCTGCTCGAGGCGCTGACGGTTTCTGCGCATCTCGTCGTACCAGATGGCCAGCGTGTGGCCGAAGGTGGTCGGCTCGGCGTGGATGCCGTGGCTGCGACCGATCTTGGCGGTCATCTTATGCTCTCGGGCGCGCCGCTCGATGACCGCGAGCATGTGGTCGATATCCTCGAGCAAAATATCGGCGGCGGTGCGCAGTTGGATGGCCAGCGTGGTGTCGAGCACGTCCGAGCTGGTCAGCCCGAAGTGAATCCATCGGCCGTACTCCTCGCCGACCTGCTCTTCGAGGCTCTGCACGAAGGCGGCGATGTCGTGGCGGGTGATCTTCTCGATCTCCTGGGCCCGCTCGACATCGACGACCGCCTTGTCGCGGATATGGTCGGCGGCTTCCTGGGGCACGACGCCCTCCTCGGCCCAGCCTTCCACGGCGGCCAACTCGACGTCGAACCAGATGTTGTACTTATTATCTTCGGACCAGAGTTCTGCGAGTCGGGGGCGGGTATACCGGGAGATCATCGGAGGCTCCGTGATTCGGTCATGCGCAAGTGAGAAAGCTGAAAAACTCAGGACTCGGGCGCATACCTAACGCAACACCTCTCAAATGACAACTGACTTCGACCCATCGTCGAACCCTGAATACACATCCAACTCCACATATCCTACCGACCGTCAGCCCGCTGAAACCGCCGGCCCTCTTGTTGCTAGTCCTAAAACAAGCGAAGGTGAGTACGATTTGAGCCAATTTTCGGCTGCTC
>JBKGZI010000349.1:0-6394 GCA_046545675.1 Persicimonas sp. | reverse complement strand
GTCGCACACTTTGATGGACCGTTCTAACAAAACTCCGCCACGCTGCGAAGGACTCGTCGACGAGCTGCCGGAGGTGGTAGATGCCAAAGCCCCGTCGATCTATTCCGCTCCACTCATCTGTGTTGGGTGAGTCTGTGTTGGGTGACCAAGGGGGACTCACTCCCAGAACCACACGCGCAACCCGCCGCTGACTCCAATCCCGCCTCCGGCCTCGGCGCGCACGACCAGGTCGAGCCTGTCGGCGCTTCGATACAAGAATTCGAGCGACGCGACCCCCAGCCCGGCCGGCCCGCTCTGTAAGAGGTCGCCGTCGCCGTGCTCCCATCCGGCACGCGCGTTGAGCCCCTCGGTCAGGTTGAAGTGCAGAAACATCTCCAGCGGCACGTAGCTGCGTGACAGCGTCTGCTCGAAGCCGGCACCGCCGTCGACGGGCAGCGCGTACCAATGGCGCCCAAACCCCGCCGACATCCCCACGGCGAGGTTGCGAAGCTGGCTGATCCAGGCTCCCAGCCCCAGCGAGACCCCCGCGCGGCCCCGCGCGGCCAGGCGCTGGAAGCCCCCGGAGCCTCGATACCTGAAGAATTCACCGTCGGCTTCGACAAACGCAAACGTGTGCTCTCCCGGACCGCGCCACGGCCTGGCGCCGAGCGTTGCCCCGTAGATCGACGTATCGAGGTAGACGTCCTGGTCGGTGCGAGCCCCCACATAGCCCCAGCCCAGATCAAATCGAGTGTCGGCGGTGAGCACCTGCAGGGTCTCGGTGCCGTAACCCTCTAGCTCAAAATAAGAATACTCTGCGCCTGCCGAGATTCCGCGGGTGCGCCGGGTGTTGGGCGCCACGCCGATATCGCTGTTGTGGATGGTCCCGATGACGTCGAGGATATACGACAATCCGAACAGCCCCAGTCCGGCATAAATCGCCGGGCCCGCGTACACGCGCGAGGCCGGCGAGCCCTCCGAGAGGCCCTCCCACAAGAAGGCGCTGCCGATCAGGCCGATCGAGACTCCCTGAGCGCTCATCAGCACCCCGGCGGTGCGCTTTTCGTCGAGATACCAGTGGCCGACGCCGTGGGCGAGGAGGCCGGCCGTCGCCGCCAGGAAGGTCGCCGAGGTGCGCTCGGAATCGTCGCGCTCGGCGCCGAATACAAAGCCCGAGGCGCGCGCATCCTCGCGGTCCATCTGCGACAACGGCTTGCCGTCGACGCGTCGTTGCCGGCGCTCGCCGTCGTCGTCGCCCGAGCGCTGCTTGACTTCGTCTTCGGGCAGTTCGAAGAGCTCCGATTCATCGAGTTCTTCGACATCCTCGCCCTCCTGGGCCGCCAACGGCGCACAGACGAGCTGGAGGGCGAGCGCACACATCGCCGCCGCGACGAAGCCGCGGCGATCCAGCGCCCAAACCGGGGTGGACCGACCGGGGTTCATCGAGCGCTCGCCTCGTCGTCAGGATCGGCGCCGACAGCATCTTCGGCTGCCGACTCGTCTTCGGCGCGGCGCACCGCGGGCGCGCTAAACGGGAGCATCTCGAATCCCTCGGCGCTCGGCGTGACAAACCGAAGGGCTCTGGCCGGCTCGCCCCGGGCGGTCATCTGTGCGCGCCCGGTGACTCCGTGGTGCTGGTCGCCGGCCAGGAGTGCATCGCGAATCGCCTCCGGCCGACGCATGCCGCGCTCGAGCATCAACGAGCGAAGCCAGTTGACCGTATCGTAGCTAAACGCCTCGAAGTTCTCTGGTTGACGGCCGTAGACGGCTTCGAAGCGGTCGACGAACTGACCGACGCGCCCCTCGCTGACCGCCGACGAGAACCACACCGGAATGGTCGCCCCCTCGACATAACTCGCAGACTGGCGAATCAGCACTGGATGCTCCCACAGACTGGTGCCCAGATAGTGCACCAGCGTTCGCCGCGAGCGCGTCGGCGGTTTTTTGTCGGCGTCGAGGCCCCAGATATTCTCGTTGGCGAAAAAGGCGGTCAGCTCGGCGACCTTGTCGGCCGAATCCGGCACGAAGACCGCCTCGGGATTGGACCGGGCCAGCTGCTTGGCCACCGGCGCGAAGTCCGTTTGACTTCGATCGTAGGGGATCTCGGCGACGATGCGACCGCCCAGCGAGCGAAACTCGTCGGCGAACGCCGCCGAGGTCGCATCGCCATAACCGACGTCCGGATAGACAACCGCGGCTTTGCGGTCGCCGATCTCGTCGTAGGCGATGCGTGCGGCGGCGCGCGATTCGGCAGCGGCGTCGATAAAGTTTCGAAAGACAAACGGGGCGTGTGGTTCTTCTGGGTCGCCCTCCTCTGCCGATTCTCCCCCGTCCATCTGCTCGCGCCGCTCGACGGGCCGAGCAGACTCGGTGGTCAGTGTGATAAGCGGGATCTCGTGCTGATCGGCGAGCGGGGCAAATTTGCGCGCCCGGCGTACGTCGAGCGGCCCGACGATCGCGAGCACGTCTTGGTCGACAAGCGCCTCGAAGGCATCGGCCGGCTTCGCCTGAGAGTCCTGAAATACCAGCGTCACCTCGGGGTGGCCGACGTCGTGAAACGAGCGCATCGCCACGAGCGCCCCGGCCATGGCACGTTGACCAATGGCCTGGTGGGAGCCGGTAAGCGGCAGCAAAAAGCCGATGGCGAGCCGCTTGGGGCCGCCCGCAGAGGCCAGTCGCATCGACAACTCTGCGGCGCGCTCGGCGGCGCCAACTTCGACCAGATCCGGGGCGATTCGATTGAAGAGGTCCTCGAGCGCCGGGCGCGACGACTCCGAGACGCCCTCGTCGAGGCGGGCGCTGAGCACACCCCAGCCGGCGGCGGCCCGCAGCAACGCCATGTCGGAGGCCAGATAATCCTGCAGATCGACCTCGTCGATATCCTCACGGCTGGCGTCGAAGGCGCGCTGGCGCGCCAGCGCGACCACGCTTCGCAGCCCCTCGGGGGCCGCCTCGCCGCGCTCTTCGGTCAGCTCCTGCGCCGGCCCGTCGCGCTCAGCGAGATCGCTCGACCGCGCGCCGTCCTTGGCCTCGGCCTGGCGGTCGCGCTCCGATGAGGCGACGTGATCGTGCAGCCGCGCCGCCGTCTCGAGGACGTCTGCATAGCGACCGGCGCGATAAAAACTCTCGGTGAGCATCACCCAGATCGCCGCGCGGTCACGCGTGAGCACTACGTCGCTGAGTGACGCGCCGGGATAGTCGGCCAATGACGAGAGCCCGTCATCCGTCGCCCCGCCCACCGATAGAGCCAGCCCATAATAGGCCTTGGCCGCATAGCGAATACGCCGGTCGACGTCGTCGGTATCTGCAAGCGGCGCCAGGAGCTGCGCGGCTTCCCGCCAACGCCGCTTTCCGCCGCTCGCCTCGGCGTCTGCCGACTGCGCCAAATCGATGTCCTCGAGGAGCGTGCGCGCAAGATATAGCTCGGCGACCTCGGCTACAGGATCGTCGCCATATTCGGCCTGAAGCAGCCGAAACGCCTCGCGTGCCTCGTCATATTGCCCGTCCTCGAGCAGTTCTTTGGCGCGCTCGAATTGGCGCTGGGCGTCGTCGCTCTTGGCGGTGATGGGCGGCTGGCGCTCCAGATCGTCGGCGTCGCTCTTACCCTTACCCGTCTTACACGCGCTGAGCATCAGCCCCAACGTGAGGAGCATGGGAATCAACCAGCGTGCCCGGATTGGCCTGTGGATGAACATCGACATCAATGACTCGCCGTGTGGAAATCAACTCCCGCGATCATGCGAAACTCGCAGCCAGTATAAGCTAACACGGCGAAGCCGCAATTAATGCGGTGCACATCAGATTCGTCGGGATTTCGAGTTTAGCAACTCTTTTGGAAGCAGCCGCGCTCGGATGCCTCGGCCAGCGTATCGGTGATACTCTCGGTGAGCGGCTCGACCCAATCGGCGAGATCGGAGTCGTCGGCCGGGGCTGGGATCTCGCGCCAGGCGAAATTCTGGCGTTCACTGCATCCCGACCAAAGCGAATATCCCCATCGCTCCGGCGAACTGCCCCGCCAGACATCGACATAGAGGTGGTCGATCTCGCAGTGCAGATGATTGGCGGGTTCGAGGACGTCGGCGTCGTAGGAGACCGAGGCGTCGTAGTCGAACTCCGAGCGAGCGACGATCTGTTGGGCGAACGACTCCGAGATCACCTCGAGCAGCATCTCGTCGGGGCCGTCCCCGTCGCGCGGCAAGCCGACATCTTTGAAGGTCACTGTGTCGAATTCGCCGCCGCTGAGCGCCACGACAAACGGAGAGTGGTAGAATTTGTCGGCCTGATCGGCCTTCTCATCGGTCTTATCAGGATTGTCTGCGCTCGAGATCGACGCCGATCCGCTCGGAGCCGATCGCTGGGTAGCGGCTCGATCGCCGCGACACGACACGCTCGAGAGCATCAATAACAAGCCCAGCAACGCGACGGCCGCCGTTGAATGGCGAAGAGTGAACTGCGCGAGGCTGGGAAGGTATCTATTGATCATAATTCCAGTCACTCGAAAACTGCGAGTACAACTTGTATCGAGATTGTTCGTCGCAATGATATACCAATGTCTGCTGCTCTTTCCAATATAACCAACCTCACCAGGAAATCTTCCCATGGGACTGCTGCCCGACTTTTCCAAACGAAGCGAGCGCCTCGAGCTGATGGACGACTTATCCATCCAGGGCGACGAGCTCGAGGAGACGCTCGTCCAGCTAGAGCGCATCAACGCGCTGACCCGGGGCCCGACGATCAGTATCGCGGGGATTGAATCCCTGCTGCCCCCGGGCGTCGAGGAACTGTCGGTGCTCGACGTCGGCAGCGGCGCGGGCGACATCCCCCGGCGCGTGGTCGACTGGGCCGACTCGCGCGATCTCTCGGTGTCGATCAAGGGCATCGATCTGAGCCGCACGACGGTGGAGATCGCGCGGGCTCGCGCTAAAAAGGCGCGTGGACACGCCGCTCGCACGACTCGCCAGAAGCGCATGGAATTCGAACTCAAAAACCTCTTCGATCTCCCGGACACCGACCGCTACGACATCGTCCACGCCTCGCTGGTTCTCCACCACTTCCCCGGCGAGACAGCCGTCGAGGCGCTCGCCAAGATGCACCGGCTGAGCCGCTACGGCGTCATCATCAACGACCTGCAACGCCACCCACTGCCCTGGCTGGGCCTGCGGCTGGGGCTGCTCGTACTCACCCGAAACCGCCTGATCCAAAATGACGGCCCCCTATCGGTGCTGCGCGGCTTCACCCGCCGCGAGTTGCTCGACCTCGGCCAGCGCGCCGGCATCGAGACACCCAGCGTCGCCTGGGAGTTCCCGTTTCGGTGGCTGATGGTCTGCCCCGGGTGAGTCGCCCGAGGCGTCCGTGTCAGACCTCCTCGCCCGAAAGGCGCAGTGGCACGACGAGCGCGGAGCAGTTACACTCGCGGGGCCGGATTACTTGGACAACTGCCCCCGCTAAACATGATGATGTATCGAACGCTCTTTGCTCGGCTCAGCTTAATGGCTGTGCTCGTCCTGGGCGCTTGCAGCGACGCCGGCTCTCCCGCCAACAACGCCCCGTCCAACAACGCCCCAGCCGACGCAAGCCAGGACGCGGCCAACGATATCTCCGATGAGTCGGACGACTCCGATGCCGGCGACGGCGATACGGGTTCCGACGCCGACACGTCCGATGCTGACAGCGCCGATACTGATAGCTCCGATGCCGGCGACGCGACCGACGACGAGGTCCCGCTGGCTGGTTTCGGTGAGATTGAAGGCCAATGCGGTGTGCTCGACGACGAGCTGACCACCGACGACTCGTATTATATCGTCAACCGCATCGACTTCGGCGCCGATCCCTACGACGACGGCGACGAGTCACTGCTAACAGAGGGCGGCCGCGAGATCCTCGCCGACGGCAACGCCGGTGGCAGCTCGGTCCTATCGGAGGTCTTCGCCTACGAGGTGCTCGAGCGCTGCGAACTGGCGACCTTGCTCAAATCCGAGACCGAGATCTCCTACACGACCTCGGACAGCAAGCTCGCCGACATGTTGGTGGAGATCGACACGCTCAAGATCGGTGTCAGCGTCACGAGAGCGGTGGGTTGGCCCCGCGACGATCCCTACACCGTCGAGCAAGCTCGGTCCCTCCTCGAGGACAAGTTCAGCGACATCCAAGACAGCACCGCCAATGTCGCCGCCGAGGACGCCTGGACAAAGCAGATCTTGCACGTCATCGCCTACGAGGACGAACATGCCACCTCGCTCGAGACCGCCTACGGCCAACTCGACGCGAGCGTCACGGCCGACTCCGTCGTATTCGTGACGGTCACCGACGGCGACGACGCCTTCTTATACTGAGCCCACCCCAGGCCACCCCCGAAATCTCAAAATAAAAACAAATGGTCCCAGGGACGATGTTAACCAGCTCTCATGCACATCTG
>JBKGZI010000348.1:0-6403 GCA_046545675.1 Persicimonas sp. | reverse complement strand
GACCCCACGCCGAGCCGCTCGACGGGCCCTCGGCGCTGTCAGTGCGCTTCCGGTCGGTCAGCGTTTCGGCGACATCGGGGTCGGCTGCGGGGACGACCACGCCGCTGGCGTCGGCCTCGAGCGCGTCGGCCCCAGAGCCGGCCGGGGCGCCGGCGTGGTCGGTGCTACTTCCGTTGGGTACCAAGCCCTCCAATTCGGCCAGATAGCTCTCGAGCGGGTCGACGAATTCGAGCTCGATCGATCCGACCCGGAGCACATCGCCGCTGGTCAGCCTGCGTCCCTGTGTGAGCGGTTGGTCGCCGAGGGTCACCGGCCGGCCAGGGGGAGTGTCATCGGCCGGCCCCACCGCGAAGCCGTCGCCGTCGCGATAGATCTCGACGCTGGTCTCGAGCCCCTCCACGTAGACATCCGCGTCGAGCTGATCGGCGATGAGGCCGCGGTCGAGATCGTCGGGCAGCTCTTTGCGCCGGCCTCGATTCACCCCTCGGAGCACTTCGAAGTAGGCGCGCTCGTCGTCCTGGTCATCAGTGCCGGCGAGGAGCGCTTCGCCGACCATCTGACGCACCATCGTGCCGGTCTTTTCCAGCGAGAAGCCGTGGCCCAGCGTCGGGACCAACTCCACGGTGATGCGCAGGTCGACGATCTCGAGTTCGGCGCCCGAGCTCAGACGGCGATCCTCGCCGGCCGGCAGCGGCTCGCCGTCGAGCGAGGTGCCGTTGGTGCTCGCCTCATCGCGCACCTGAAACCCCGACAGCCCGTCGTTGTGAACGGTCAGGTGGTGGCCGGAGACCACCCGGAAGGGCAGGCGGATGTCGCACTTGGAGCTGCGCCCGATCGTGACGTGGTCTTCGTTGAACTCGACGACTTGAGGCGAGTTTTGTCGAGGCGGGTGGATCGTCAGCTTGACTGCCATCGGTGTTCCCCGGCGGGTAGTTAGAGGCGTTTGACAATAGATCTGTTGCGACGTCGCTGAGCCGGAGATTCAGTGGCGTACCGCGTACAATCTACATCCCGCCAGGGGCGATTCCGGTCGATTCTTTCAGGTCAACGAAGTACAGTCTCGGAAATCTTGTTCATTACGAGCAGTCCGAGACACTCGGCGCATTATGTTGATTCGCCACGATTCGTAAATCACACAACCTACGTGTCTGTACTCAAATGATGCCGATGAAGCCCAAAAAGACAATGAAGACAAAGACGGCGACGGCCCCCCATAGGCCCATCGACAAGAGACTGCCTTTTTGCTTCTGCGCGCGTTGGGCTTCGTCCTCGCGCAGGTCGCGCGGCTCGCTGGCCTCGCCGAGCATGTAGCGACGGGCAGCCTGCAGCTCTCGGCGCCAGAAGGCGCGCTCGACCTCGTTGAGCATCTGGCCGGTGGTGTCGACATTATAGGAAAGCCGCACGCGCTCATCGGCGAGTTCGACCACCACCCGGGTGTGGAGCTCGGTCATATTCGAGGTCCACCAGCCCGCGCCGGCGCGGCCGCGCTCGAAGCTCGCCATTTGCAGCGCCGCGTCCTCGTCGGTCGCCTCAGCATCGCGCCCGGCGCGCTGCCGATCGACGACCCGATACCCGTTGGCCATATAGAATTCGAGCAGTCGGCCGACGGGATCATCGTCGGCGAACGGGCCGTCAAATCCGGCGGTCTCCTGGTGTTGGGCCATGGTGGTCGTCGTGCGCAGCAGGTCTCGAATATGCTATTATTCTACGTTGTTTGGGGCTTGTGGCAACCGTGCATGATCATTTGGAGTTTCTATGACCCACCAGGCCTATGACTGACGAGAATCGTGCAGGGGCACAAAAGCGGCGTCTCCTCGCCGCCGGCCTGTCCGTGGTGATGGTCGTCTTGGTCGCCCGTGCCCTGTATCTCCTGTATGAGGAGGGCGACGCCATGTGCGAGGCGCTCTACCAGCAAGTCGACAAGCTGCCAGGGCCTCGAACTCCGTGCACGCGGACCTCTTATGCCGATGCGTTCACGGCGTTGGTCCAGGCGCGAACGACCTACGAATACGCCGAAGACGAGCTCGCGGCCATCAGCGTCGACCGTGGCGGAGATGGAGACGTCGACATCACCTACGACTGCTCGGTGCTCGGCAAGATGCTGATGCCTGTGACGAATTATCAGGCATGGAGCTCTTTTGGCGCCTCCACCGTGATGGCCAAATCGGGCGTGATGATGGATATCACCAGCGAAGAGACGCGCGTGCATGCTCCCAACCAGTTGGAGACCAAGGCACGCCTACAGGCATATCCCTCCAGTGGTTTGGTAGCCTTGTATTCGGCGCAGACCCGCAACGAAGAGGGCCAACTCCTATACCGTGTCGATTATTCGCCGACGCGGAGAGTGCTGACCTATAAGCAATTCGACTATGACGACTCGGGAGATCTGCGACGCGTCGAACTCTCCGATATCGACCGCGGGCAGACCAACGCCCACGCCACCGAGTATACCTACGGGTGCTGGGACTGAGCTGGGAGGGCCATACGAGGCCTCCAGAGTCGTGCATCAGGGCGCAATTAACATGCGCTGGCGCTTCTTCTCCTCTTGTTTTTCCTGCTGCGCATCCTCTTTCTTTTCCGGATCTGCGGGCTCTGCTTTGGCTTGTGGTGAAGACGGCTCGGGCTCGGGCTTGGATTGGGGCTTGGGCTCGGGCTCGGGCTCGGGCTTGGGCTTGGGCTTGGCGCGTTTGGTCTTGGGTCGGACGTCTCGCTCGAGCGCGACGCTCACCTCTGCGCCGGCGTCGGGCCCCACTGACAGCGTCTTGCTCCGGTAGCCGCGGCGCGAAACCTCGAGGTCGACCGGCTCGGCGTCGGCCGAATCAAATTGGATATTCACCGGCGCAGTGCCCAATTCGTCGCCGTCGCGGTAGACGACGGCGTCTTCGGTCGACGAGGCGATCGTGACCTCGATTGGCTCGGCCTTCTCGGTCTTTTCAGCTTCAGGTGCCTCGTCGTCTTCGGCTCCATCCTCCTCATCGCCCTCGGCAGCGAGTCCAGCCGCCGATGCCTCCGAGTCAACAGAGTCGGCTTCTAGGGGCTCCTCCTCGTCTGGCTCATCGTCGTCATGCTCAGCGGCCTCGGCGACGGCTTCCGGCTCCTGTGAAGGCGGCTCGTCGTTGAAACGCGTGACGAGCAGCCACCCGGCCACCCCGCCCACGACCAGCACTGCCAGGATCAACAGAGCGAGCGCCTTGACACCGGCCTTTCCGATGCCCGCCTCGGCGATGGCCGCCTGGGTGGAGTTATGCATCGGCTCGGTCGCGTTGGCCGGATTGATGGTGCGCTGGCCTTGTTGGTCTGCGGCCGGTTGGGCGGAGCCGTCCTGGGTATGTCCGCCGATGCCATCGCCAAATTGGCCGGTGGTCGGCTGGCGCATCTGCCCGGTCTGATGGCCGGAGACTTGCGGGTTGCTGTCCAGCGTGCCCGCTTGGGTCAGCCGCGCGGTGGGCGTGTCCGGGCCGAGCATCGGCACCGTAGACGGGTCGACGGTGCTCAGCGCGTCGGCGAAGGCCTCCGCGTCTATATAGCGTTGGCTATGATCGAGGTGCAGCGCGCGGGCGATGATCGGGCCCAGCGGGCTCTCGAGCAACGGCTGGGGCAGGTCGAGCTCGCCCATCGAGTGGGTCTTGACGCAGCGCAGCGGGTGGTTGTCGTCGACGACCGGGGCGCCGGTGAGCGCTTCGACCAAGATCAGGCCCATCTGATAGATGTCGTAGGCCGGCGTCACCAACTGCGATTCGATATATTCGGGCGGCAGGTACTGCGGCGTGCCCAGAATCTCGCCGGTCGCCGTCAGTCGGCCCTCTTGGGAGCTCTGGATATGAGCGATGCCGAAGTCGACGATGCGAAGCGACTCGGCGCGCGTCCCCGGGTTGGACAAAAACAGATTCGACGGCTTGAGGTCCTTGTGGACGATGTCGGCCTTATGCGCTTCTCCGAGGGCTTCGAGACACGCGATGAACAGCGGCAGCGCCCGCTGCGGCTTCATCGGGCCCTTCTCGAAGATCTGCTCTTCGAGGTCGTGGCCCGACAGCATCTCCATGACGATGAACGGGATATTCTTGTTTTGGCCGATCACCCCGAAGTCGAAGATGTTGACCACGTTGGGGTGCTGGATGCGCGCGGCCAGCTTCGCTTCCCGTTTGAAGCGCGCCAGGATGTTGTCGGAGGCGCCCTGGTCGGTCTGGGTGGCGTGTAGGTTCAAGAACTTAATGGCCACCGGGCGCTCAATATTGGTGTCGAAGGCCTCGAATACCTGCGCAAAGCCGCCGGCGCCGAGGTGACCACGGATCTCATAGCGCCCCGCGACGGTGACGCCGTTTCGGATCTCGACGTCGTGGATTCGGATGGTTTGATCGCTCATCTAATGCCTTGCATTGGGCAGAATGCGGCAGAGTATCTTGGCGCAACGGCGGTTATCTTAACGAAACCTCGATATACACGCCAGCCGCTCGGTGGGTTGCTCATTTGGTGGTCGCCAACTTGGTGGTTTGGCCCCAGCGCTGACTTCTGTCATACTCCGGGGCACATTCCGCAAACGATTCGTCCACTGCGCCCGATTGTGATGATGCACCGACTCGCCTATAGGTCCTTTTGGCCCATGCTCGCATGCCTGACCTGTTTTGGCGCGGTGACGGCGTGCGATTCTTCGACCTCCGCCGGCCGCAGCGGTGAGCCGACCAGCGACGCCTCGCCCCAGGACGCCTCCGATGTCGGAGAGGACGCTTTGTCCGACTCAGACTCTCCGGATGCCGCCACGGATGCCGCGCCCGACCGGGACGCCGACGCCTCCAGCGACGATATCCCCGAATATCCGTTGTCTGCGCGACCCTATACCACGTTGCAGGGGCTGTGGGCGCCGGCGCCGTTATCCGAGCAGGCGAACGCGGCGTTCAGCTCCGGTGAACTCGAGATCACCGACATCGACCGCTTCGAGGAGTACGGAATCGGCGTCGAGTTCATCGAAGGCCAGCCCTGGGTCGAGCATAACGAGCTCGCCCCGGGTTTTGTCCCCGTCGACGACGCCGACCGTCGGAGCCTGCTGTATTTTTGGGAGTCGGCCGACCCTCAGATGATCGACGAGGAGTCGCCGATTCGCTTCGAGGGCACCACGATCGCTCCGATGGGCAGCACCTACCGGCCGCACAGCCACCTCATCGCCCAGGTCTATGAGGCGCAGGTGCGCAGCGCGCGCCGCATCAGCGAGGCGAGCGGCCGGCCGTTCGACCTGGCGTTCATCGCCGGCGATCTGACCGACGGCGGCCAGGAGAACGAGCTCGGCTGGACCATCGATATTCTGGCCGGCGGGGTCATCGACCCGGACTCGGGCGTCGACGACGACCCGATTCCCGGCCCCGGAAACGATTTCGCCGACCCGTTTCGCTCGGTCGGGATCGGCTCCCCCTGGTATCCGGCCGTGGGGAACCACGAGACGCTGTATATGGGAGCCTTTCCGGCGACCGACAGCGTCCAGGCGGCCGCGGTGGGCGACGAGGTCCTCGACTTCACTGATGACGTGCCGCTGCTCCGACACGTCGACGGCGCCTCCAACGGATTTCGAGACGCCTCGACGCCATTCGCCGACGTGGTCACCGAGGGCACCACGCCCGCCGATCCCTCCCGGCGAATCCTGGACCTGGGTGAGGTGCTCGGCGCGCTGCACTCGGGCGGCGGTGAGCCCGAAGGGCACGGCCTGACGCCTACGCACGTGCTCGAGGAGCGCGGCTATTATAGCTTTCATCCCGTCGCCGGCCGCCCGATTCGCTTCATTGTGCTCGACACGGTGATGAAGGGCGTAGCCAACGCGATGGGCGGCATGGAGCGCGACCAATTCGACTGGCTCGAGCGCGAACTTCGCCGAGCGCGAAACGCCCGGGAGTTGGTCATCGTCGGCAGCCACCACAAGACCTCGGCGCTGGCGCCCAACAGCATCGTCAAAGGCGGCGAGCTGCGTGAGTTGCTGGCTTCCTACGATAACGTGATTTTGCACGTGGCGGGCCACGGCCACAAAAATACCAAGGAGCTCGTGCGCCCCGGCGACTCCCACGACCCGGAGCAGGGCTATTGGGAGATCATGTGCTCGTCGACGGTCGACTTCCCCATGCAGTCACGCATCATCGAGCTTGTGTGGGAGGGCGACGACTACCTGTCGGTCTACGTGACCAATATGGAGCAGAACGCGGCCGAGGACACCATGGCCCATCGCGCCTTGGACCTGGCGGCGGGTCGTAAATACTTCACCGACCGCTCCTATCTCGAGAGTTGGCAAGAACAGCTCGACGTGATGAATCTGCTGCTGCGCTTCAAGCTGCCCGGGCCGGTCGCCGACGAAATCTCTTCAAAGGATTGGCCCGAGCGCATCGAGTCGTTGCAGACGCTCCAAGCCTTCGAGGGCCCCTGACTT